>JAKADK010000014.1 GCA_021820665.1 Actinomycetes bacterium
CGTGGGATGCCGGGCTGCCAGCGGATGCCGAGGAGCTGGGCCCACCGGCACCGGCACCGGCACCGGCACCGGCCGCCGAGGCCGCGCTCGCGGTACCGGCACTGTCGTGGGATGCCGGGCTGCCAGCGGATGCCGAGGGCGGACCCGGCCGGCCGTGGACGGTCACCGGAGAGGTACCCGCGCCGGATGGCGACCACCGGGCGCGGTCGCCGGTGACCGGGCTGCTGGCGGCAACCGCTCGCCCGGTGCCGCTTCGGGAAGGAGCAGTGTGCGGCGCCGAAGCTGCTCCGTGCGTCGATGCGGCCAGGATGTCGAACGGAGCCGGTGCCACCGACGCGGGGACGACGACCGCCCCGAGCGACAGGGCAGCGGCACTCGTCAGGGCGCTCAACGACACCGTTGGTCCGGCCGCGACCGCGCCGAGCTGTGCGAACGCACGGGGGATGACGGTGATGAACGGTAGCTCGGCCAGCCAGGCCGCAATACCGAGCGTCCAGTGCAGGCGGCCGAGTGACACGTTGAGAAGCGCCCGCACGACGGTGGGATCGAACTGCGTGCCGCTGTAGCGGGTGAGCTCGCGACGCGCATCGGCCGCCTTCATGGGCCGCTTGTACGAGCGCACAGCCGTCATGACCTCGAACGAGTCCGCCACGGAGACGATCCGTGCCGCCATGGCGATCTGGTCACCGGACAGTCCCTGGGGATAGCCCGAACCGTCGAAGTTCTCGTGGTGACAGCGGACGGCCTCCACCCCACTGCCGAGGAACGGGCGCAACGGCTCGACCAGAACGCCGCCATCACCGGGGTGCCGCCTCAGCGTCTCCCACTCTCTGGCGGTCGGAGCCCCCGGCTTGTTCAGGATCTCGGCCGGCACGAAGATCTTGCCGACGTCGTGGAGAAAGGCCCCCCACCGCACAGCATGCATCTCGGCAACCGGGAGCCTGAGCTCGGCCGCGATCAGGTCGGCGATGGCCCGGGTGCGTTCCGAGTGGCCTCGGGTCCGCCGGTCGTGGGTGTTGAGGGCGGTCGCCAGGGTGACCGCCTTCTCGGCCAGCTCGTGCAGTCCCTCTTCCCGGTCTTCCCGGTCGCCGGTACGTGCCCATGCCTGGAGCTTTCTGACGCTGGAGCTTCGCCGGGCGACGGAGAACCGTGAGGGTGCCTGGTCCGGGAACCAGAGACTGAGCTGCAACAGCGTGGCGAGGGGCAGGAACCGCCTGGCCAGGCGCTCGATGCCTACAAAGGCGCACAACGAAGCCACGCCGGCGAGCACGAGCCGCAGGAGCATGGAGCCAAGCCCGGCCCCGGCGATGGACAGCCCGACCAACACGCCGACGATGCCGGAGACGACGAGCGGCACGGCGACGACCCCGGTGCGAAGCAGCACGGCGGCGACCGCGTGGCGACGCCAGTGGCCCTCCGACCTCGCCCCTGGAGTCGCGCCCTCTCTGGCCATCACGCCCCTGTCCGTCTGCATCGCCGTTCGCCAACGGACGGCGCGCGATCGACCTACCTTTACCGCCTTAAGTATCCACTCCACTACCCTCCGGGGTCAAGAGTGACTGTTCAGTCATCTCCGTCCTCCCGGCCCGTCGAGCACCGCGCCTTCTCGGTGAGCCGATGAACCCACGAGACGGGTTCTCCCGACGGCAGCACGGCCACGCGGCCACGCTCACGACGAAACCTTGCCTCCGGACCCGGCACTCGCTACGGTGCTGCGTGCACCACCGGGTGGCTTCCACCCTCTCGTCGGCGCGGCTCTCCGTCATGGTCCGGCACCACGGCACGGAACCGATCCGACCAGACGCACGTCTCCCCAGGAGCCCCCATGCCCGCTCACGATCCCGCCGGCCGGTCCGACCGGCAGTCCAACCCACGGTCCGCCCGCTCCCGTCCCCCTCACCACGACGACCTGACCGGGCGGCCGGGTAGCCAACCGCCCGGGGCGGTCGACGGACCCGACGACGCCACCACCGCGCTGCTCTCCCTCGTGCCCGAGCTCCACGCCACCTACCTGGAGCTCGTGGCGTTGGCCGACGACGACCCCGGCCCGGCGGCCGTCTTCGCCGAGCTGGCCGCCCTGGTGGCCGGATGGCTCGCCACCGTCGGCGAGGCCCAGCCCGCCCTCGATCGGGCCTTCCGGGCGCTGGAGGCCGTCGCCGAAGACGCCAGCGAGGAGGCCCTCGAGCTCGTCGGCTACGCGTTCTTCGACAACCTCTCACCCGACCATCAGCGCGCGGCCCAACGGTGGATCGGACCGTCCACCCGGGCGGTCATGGAGATGCTCGACGGATAGCGTGGGGCCCGTGGCCCTGGAGACCCGCATCATCGACCTCCGCCAGCCGGTGCCCAGAGCCGAGGCGGCCGTCGTCGCCGCCCGAGCGCTCCACGACGACCCGTTCTTCGCCTACCTGGCGCCGAACGCCCGGCTCCTCTCGCGCGGTCTCACCCTCTACTGGGACGCCTCCCTGGCCGCGTTCGGGGCCAGCGCCCACTGTGAGGTCACCTCCGACGGCGATCGCATCGTGGCGGTAGCCGCCTGGTTGCCGCCCGGGGCCTTTCCGCTTCCGGCTCGGGCACAGACCCGCCAGATGGTCGGTGCGCTCCGCGCCCTGTACCGGCGACCCCTCGTGCTCCCCGACGGCCTGCGCTCCCAGCTCGCCGTCGAGCGGGCCCACCCGCACGACGAGCACTGGTACCTGGCGCTCCTTGCCGTCGATCCGCTCCGGCAGCGAACGGGGCTCGGCGGCACCCTCGTCGGACGCACCCTCGATCGCTGCGACCGGGAGGGACTGCCGGCCTACCTCGAGACGACGAAGGAGGAGAACATCGCCTGGTACGCCCGGCACCGCTTCGCCCTCGTCGGCCAGCTCCGGCCGATCCGGGCCGGGCCGCCGATCTGGACCATGCGCAGGGAGCCGCGCTGACGCCAAGGGGCCGGTCGGGCGACGGGCCTCCATGGGCGACGGGCCTCCATGGGCGACGAACGCCGATCAGCCAGGCGATCGGGCTGCAAGCGCCTCGGCCATCCGGTCCAGGATCCCGGCCAGCACCTCGGGCGTGGTGGCGAAGTTCAACCGGGCGAACCCCCGGCCCGGGACGCCGAAGCTGGGCCCCGGCGAAAGGGCCACCCCGGCCCGTTCCAGGAAGAACGCCGCCGGGTCGTCACCGAGCCCGGCGGCCCGGCAGTCGAGCCACGCCAGATAGGTGGCCTGCTGCACGGTGCCCACGACACCCGGCATCCGGTCGGCGACCGCAGTGACCACCACGTCCCGGTTCACCCGGAGTCGCTCCAGGGTGGCAACCAGCCACGGATCGCCGTCCCTCCACGCCGCCAGCGTGGCCAACAGCCCCAGGCCGGAGACGGCGCCCCGGGCATGGTCGGGCACCGAGGCGAACCGATCGGCCAGCCGAGCCGAACCGAAGGCAGCCACGGCGCAGGCGGCTCCGGCGATGCTGAACGCCTTGCTGGTGGAGTTGAGCGTGACCGTACGCTCCCCTACCTCGGGATCGAGGCCGCCGATGGAGCGGTGGCCCGGACCCTCGAGCACCACGTCGGCGTGGATCTCGTCGGCCACCACCACGAGGTCGTGCCGACACGCCAGCTCCGCCAGGGCGACGAGCTCCGGCTCGGTGAACGACCGGCCGGTCGGGTTGTGCGGGTTGCACAGAAGCAGCGCCCTCGGGTGGTCCGTCCGGCAGACCGCTTCGAGGCCCTCCATGTCGATCCCGTAGCCACCGCCCGGCCCGGTGCCAGGAACCAGCGGGTGCTCCACCAGCCGGCGGCCCGTCTCGGCCACGGCAGCCAGGAACGGCGGGTAGATCGGCGTCTGGACGAGGACCCCGTCCCCCGGCGCCGTCAGGGTGAGCACGCTCTGGTAGAGGCCCTGGAGCACGTCGGTCGTGAGGACGACCCGGTCGGGTGGGATGTCGAGGCCGTAGCGCTGGCGGGCCCGGTCGGAGAACGCCTCGCGCACGGCAGCGTGATCCTGCCCCGGCGGGTACCCGAGGTCGCTCCGCTCGACAGCAGCGGCGAGGGCGTCCCGGATGGGCCGCGCCACCGGGAAGTCCATGTCGGCGATCCACGCCGGGAGCACGCCGGGCCCGTGCTCCGACCACTTCACCCCGTGGCGAGCGGCCAGCTCGCCGATCCCCGGGAGCCCACCTGCTCCCTGCTCTCTCCGGTCCATGGCTCTCCTCGCTCGGTGCCTGCTCGCGTGCCACTCGGTGCCTGCTCGTCCGTCCCGTCACCCTACGGGTTCCCGCCGGGGCCACCGCCGCCGGATGGGGACCACCGCCGGTGCTACCAGAGAGGAGCCTCTCGGAGCGAGGACGATAGGATGCCCGCGGCCGCATCGACAGGTCCGGGGAGAGAACCCGGCCTGCGCCCAGAGCGGGCGCGAGCGGGGACAGGGGGTCGCCATGGCATGGGAGTTCTCGACCGAGCCGGAGTTCCAGGAACAGCTCGACTGGGTGGAGGAGTTCTGCCGCACCGAGATCGAACCGCTCGACCTGGTCTTTCCCGGCGCTGCCCGGTCCCGTGACCCCAAGCTGAAGGCCATCGTCGACCCGCTCAAGCAACAGGTCCGCGACCGCGGGATGTGGGCCCTCTTCCTCGACAAGGAGCTGGGGGGTCCCGGATATGGTCAGCTGAAGCTGGCGCTCTTGAACGAGATCCTCGGCAAGTACGGCTCGGCGCCGATCATCTTTGGCACTGCCGCCCCAGACACCGGGAACATGGAGCTGCTGGCGGCCTACGGGACCGAAGAGCAAAAGGAGCGCTGGCTGAAGCCGCTCATGAACCAGGAGATCTGGTCGGCCTACTCCATGACCGAACCGCAGGGCGGCTCGGACCCCAACCTGTTCGTGACCCACGCCGAACGCGACGGTGAGGAGTGGGTGATCAACGGGGAGAAGTGGTTCACGAGCGCCGGGTCGGTCGCCGACATCCTCTTCGTCATGTGCACGAACGGCATGTTCATCGTGCCGCGGGAGACCCCCGGGGTGGAGATCATGCCCTATCCCCGCCGCCACAACCACATCCGCTACGCCAACGTGCGCGTCCCGCTCGACCACCTGCTCGGACCCGAGGACGGAGCGAAGGTGCTGGCACAACGCCGGCTCGGTGGCGGGCGGATCCACCACGCCATGCGCACCGTCGCCCAGTGCCGCCGGGCGTTCGACATGATGTGCGAGCGGGCGCTCAGCCGTCAATCACACGGGAAGGTGATCGGCGAGCACCAGATGGTCCAGGAGATGATCGCCGACTCCTACTCGGAGATCACCATGCTCCGGCTCCTCGTCCTCTGGACGGCGTGGACCATCGACAACTCCAGCACCCAGGCGAGCCGGACCCAGATCGCGGCGTGCAAGTACACCTGCGCCAAAGTCCTCCGTGACGTCTCCTACCGGGCGCTGCACATCATGGGATCGCTCGGCACCACCAACCTGACCCCTCTCCAGGCCATGTTCGCCGGCTCGCCGAGGATGGGCATCGCCGACGGCGTGGACGAGGTGCACAAGTCGACGGTGGCGCGCAACGTCCTGAAGGGCTACCGGCCCCACGACGGGCTCTGGCCCACGGAGTACCTCCCGGCGAAACGGGAGGAGGCCCGTCGCAAGTACGCCGACCTCCTCCGCGAGGACGCTGAGCTGGCGGCCTACGCGGAGCGGGCCGAGCGGTACGCGAACAGCCGGTCCTGAGCGGTGAGCGTCGCCAGCCGGGTCACCGCGACGGTCGAGGCGGTCGCGGCGGTCGCGGCGCTCGCCGCACGCCGCCGATGACCGAGCGCCTCGTCCCGGAGGGGATCGACGCCGAGCGGGTGACCCGATGGCTGGTCGCCAACATCGCCGGCATGGAGGCGCCGTTCGACTTCCGGCTCGTCCAGGGTGGCCGCTCCAACATGACCTTCGTCGTGACCGACGCCGGGGGCCGCCAGGTGGTCCTCCGGCGTCCGCCCATGAGCCATGTCCTGGCCACCGCCCACGACATGGGGCGAGAGCACCGGATCATCTCGGCGCTCCAGGGCTCGCCGGTGCCGGTCCCCTCGGCCCTCGGCTTCTGCGCCGAAGAGCCGGTCAACGGGGCGCCGTTCTACGTCATGGGCTTCATCGAGGGTCACGTGCTCCGGACCGCGGCCGAAGCGGAGGGGGTGCTCACCCCGGAAGCGCTCGGAGCCGCCGGCGACGACCTCGTCGACGTGCTCGTCGCACTCCACGGTGTCGACATCGACCGTGTCGGCCTCGGGGATCTCGGTCGGCGTGAGGGGTACATCGAACGCCAGCTCCGGCGCTGGTACGGCCAGTTCCTCCAGTCCCAGGAACAGGCACGGGAGGCAGGCGTGTTCCGACCCTCCCCGCTCGTCGGCCAGGCCCACCGGCTGCTCAGCGAGCGCGTCCCCGCCCAGCAGGCGGCCACCATCGTCCACGGCGACTACCGGCTCGACAACACGATCGTGGGTCCCGACGGACGGCTGCGCGCCGTGCTCGACTGGGAGCTCTGCACGCTCGGCGACCCGCTGGCCGACATCGGGACCATGCTCATGTACTCCTCGGGCCGCAACGCCACCGGCGCCTCCCGACCGGCCACCACCCTTCCCGGGTTCCCCGCCCTGACCACGCTGGCCGATCGCTACGCCGCCCGGTCCGGTCGGGACCTCACCCACCTGGCGTACTACGCCGCCTTCGCCAACTGGCGGTTGTCGTGCATCAGCGAGGGTGTCTTCACCCGCTACGCCACCGGCGCCATGGGCTCCGACCGTTCGGAGGCGACGGTGATGGCCGAGAGCGCCGAGCGCCGTGCCCACCTGGCCATGGAGCTGCTCGAGGGGAACGATCTCGGGGCGGCGATCGGCTGACCAGCCCCGGTAGGCTGCCCCCGTGCCCAGCGCCCTTTCCCGACCCGACCCGACCGGCCACGACGACACCGCCCGCTGGGAGGCCGCCCGCTGGGAGGCGGCGGCCCCCCAGGACGGCATACCCTTGCCGAGCCTGCTCACCCTTCTCACCCTGGAGAAAGACGGCGAGGACCACTTCCTCGCTCCGTGCCCGGCGCAGGGGCCACCACGGCTCTTCGGAGGGCTCGTGGCCGCGCAGACACTGCGCGCCGCGTGCGCCACCGTGCCGGCCGAGCGCCAGCCCCACTCCCTCCACGCGTACTTCATCCGCCCGGGCCGCCCGGGGATCCCACTCGAGATCGACGTCGAGCGGAGCCGGGATGGACGGTCGTTCACCACCAGGCGGGCCGCCGCCGTGCAGGACGGGAAGGAGATCTTCGCCCTCATGGCCTCCTTCCAGGTCCACGAGCCCGGGGAGACGTGGCAGCCCGACGAGCACCTGGACGTCCCCGGACCCGACGAGCTCGGACCGGTGGCGTCGCTCCTCGGTCGGTTCCCCGGCACCGCCTCCTTCGACATCCGCCCCATCCGGCGGGAAGGCGGCATGGCAACCCTCCACCCGTGCTGGGTCCGGCTGCGCACACCCCTGCCCGACGACCCCCATCTGCACGCCTGCGCCATCGCCTGCGTCTCCGACATGGGCGTGGTGGGCAGCGCCCTTCCCCCCGGGTCGAGCTACCAGCCGTTCGCCGGCGCCAGCCTCGACCACGGTCTGTGGTTCCATCGTGAGGTGCGCGCCGACGAGTGGCTCCTCTTCTCGGTCCACCCCGCCGCCGCCGCCGGCGGGCGCGGGCTCGCCCAGGGGACCATGCGCACCCAGGCCGGGGAGCTGGTGGCGACGATCACACAGGAAGCCCTGCTCCGAGGGTCCCGCCTTCCACCGGAGGGCCGGTAGGCCGTCGTCGGCAGGTCGGCAGGTCGGCAGGTCGGCACGTCGGCACGTCGCCAGGTCGGGCCAGCCGCGGCCGGGACGAACCGCCGTCAGCGCAGGGTCGCGCCGTAGGTCACGCGGACGGCCTCGATGCAGCGCTCGCGCACCTCGCGCACCTCGGCGTCGGTCAGCGTCCGGTCGAGGGCGCAGAACCGCAGGTGGAAGGCGAGGCTCCGCGTTCCCGGGTCCAAAGGGGGACCCCGGTAGACGTCGAAGAGGTCGAGGGACTCGAGCAGCGAGCCGGCGGCGCGACGGAGCGAGGCGTCCACGTCACCGACGGGGATCCCGTCGGTGACCACGAACGCCAGGTCGATGTCGGACGACGGGAACCGGCTGACCGGACGGGCCTGGTCCGACCGGCGGGGAACCAGCGTGGTGTCGAGCACCAGCGTCAGGTCCACCGCGAGGTACCCCATCCGGTCCCGGGGAGTGCTGGTCCGCACGAGATCATAGGCAGCGACCGTTGCCGGGTCGACCTCGCCCACCTCCCCCACGACGACGAAGCCGCCGTCCACGACGGGATCGTCCCGGAGGTCGGTGACCGTGGTGCCGACGACCTCTCTCGCATCCGGCCCGACGTCGTCCCGATGAGACGGGAGGTCCGTCACGGCGACGGCCAGACGGGCGGACCGGGTCGGATGGAGGGCCGGGAGGGGGCGGAGCGGCGGCCGGACGGTCCCACCCTGGATCCCCAGTGCCTCGACCAACGCCCACCACGCCGCCACCGCCACCCGGGCGTCGTCGTCGGGATGTCGGAAGACGATGGCCAGCATCTCCCGCTCGTCGACGGGCCCGCCCGCCGCTCCCCCGGGCCGGTCCTCGCCGGCCCTTCTCCCGGGCTCCCCGTCGGAGCGCTCCCCGTCGAGCGCTCCCCGGGCCCGCAGCCCGCCGAAGACGGTTCCCAGCTCGAAGAGCCGCAGATCCCCCTGGCGCCGGTCGGCGTTGTACCGGAGCGCGCCGAGCAGCCCCGGCAGTAACCCGCCGCGCAGGTAGCGCTCCTCGGCCACGAGCGGGTTGGTCACCTCCACCCACGGGGCAGGCACGCAACAGCGCTCCAGGTCGGAGGCGGCCACGATGGTCGGCGTCCACACCTCGGACGCCCCCAACCCGGTGGCGACGTCCCGGACCAGCCGGCGGTCTCGCTGCCGGCGGGTCAGGCCACCGGGCTGAGGCCAGGACGGTTGGCGCCGGGGGAGGCGGGCGTACCCGTGCATCCGGGCCACCTCCTCGGCGATGTCGGCCACGCCGAGCGGCGCCGGCCGGACGTCGGGACGGGCGGTGGGCACCGTCACCTCGAGCCGCTCCGCCGCCCGGGCCACGGCAAACCCCAGCGGCTGCAGCAGGGCGGCCATCGCCTCGGGAGCCAGGTCCGTCCCCAGCAGCTCGTTGACCTGCTCCGGTGGGACGTCGAGCGTGAAAGGCCGGGGCACCTCGCCCCGGACGTCGATCGTCCCCGGAGCCAGCTCGAACGACGCCCGGTCTTCCCCGCGCCCGACGGCCGCTCCGAGGAGAGCACAGAACCGGTCGGCCGCCCGGTCCAGGCCCTCGGGGTCGCATCCCCGCTCGAACCGCGTCGACGCCTCGGTGCGGAGGTTCAGCCGCTTGGACGTGCGGGCAATGGCCATCGGGGCGAAGTACGCCGTCTCCAGCAGGACACGGACGGTGCGCTCGGTGATCTCCGACGAGGCACCGCCCATGATGCCGGCGATGCCGACCGGGCTGCCGCCGGCGTCGCAGATGACGCAGTCGCGGGGCTCGTCCACCAGGCCGCCTCCCGGTAGGCCCAGACGACGCTCCACCCCGTCGAGGGTGACGATCACCTCGCCCGGCACCGCCTGGCGCACGACCAGCCCGTGACCGGGGAGCCGATCGAGGTCGTAGGGGTGGGTGGGCTGGCCGAGCTCGAGCATCACGTAGTTGGACGCGTCGACCACGTTGTTGATCGGCCGCATCCCGGCCAGAAGGAGGCGCCGGGCGATCAGGCGGGGGGAGGGCCCGATCGTCACGTCGGTGAGGACCCGGGCGGTGATGCGGGGGCACAGGTCGGGGGCGTCGACCACGACCGAGACGAGGTCACCCACCGCCGGGCCGGACGGAGCGGGAAGCTCCAGGTCGGGAAGGGTGAAGGGGAGCCCGAGGCGTCCGGCCAGGTCACGGGCGACCCCGGCGACGCTCCAGGCATCAGGCCGGTCGGCCTCGACGGCGATGTCGAAGACGACATCGGGCGTGATCCCGAGGGTCTCGGCCAGCGGTGCACCAGGGACCGCCCCCGGGTCGTCGACGACGAGGATCCCCTCGTGGTCGTCGGAGAGGGCGAGCTCCCTCCCGGAGCAGAGCATGCCGTTCGAGACGACGCCGCGCATCTTCCGCCGGCCGATCTCGAACCCCCCGGGCAGCACGGCGCCGACGGGCGCCAGGGGGACGACGTCGCCGACGGCGAAGTTCCACGCCCCGCACACCACCTCGAGGGGACCGTCGCCGGCGTCGACGACCACACGGCGGATACGGTCGGCACCGTCGATCGGTGCGATCTCCTCCACCCGCGCCAGGACCACGTCGCCGAGGCCCTCGCCGACGGGCTCCATCCCTTCGACGACCAGGCCGAGGTCGTCGAGCTCGGCGGCCAACCCCCGGGGGTCACCGTCGAACGGTGCGAAATCGCGGAGCCACGACAGGGGAATGCGCACGATGGTCCTCTCAGAACTGGCGAAGGAAGCGGATGTCGTTCTCGACCAGCGCGCGCATGTCGCTGATCCCGTGGCGCATCTGGGCGCACCGGTCGATGCCGAACCCGAAGGCGAAACCCGACCAGGTGCCGGCGTCGATCCCGGTGGCGGCGAGGACGGCCGGGTCGACCATCCCGCACCCGCCGAGCTCGATCCAGCCCGTGTGCGAGCACGTGCGGCACCCGGCGCCGTGGCAGAGCGCGCACGTGATCTCGAACTCCGCCGACGGCTCGGTGAACGGGAAGTAGGCCGGCCGGAGACGGGCCGAGATCCCCTCGCCGAAGTAGGCGGTGGTGAAGGTCTCGATCGTGCCGGCCAGGTCGGCGAAGCTGATCCCGCGGTCCACGACCAACCCCTCCATCTGGTGGAACACCGGGAGGTGGCGGGCGTCGGGGGTGTCCCGCCGGTAGCACCGACCGGGCATGACGGCGTGGATGGGCAAGGACCCGGCCGCCACCGCCTCTTCCATCAGGTGGACCTGCACGGGCGATGTGTGGGTACGCAGCATGGTCGACTCCGGCGCACCGACCGCCAGGTAGAACGTGTCGAACATCCCGCGGGCCGGATGCGCCGGCGGGATGTTGAGCGCGCCGAAGTTGTACCAGTCGGACTCCACCTCGGGTCCCTCGGCCACCCGGAAGCCCATGCCCACGAACACGTCTTCCAGGGCGTCCCTGGTCGTCGTGACCAGGTGGAGATGACCGCGGCCGACCGTCGACCGGACTTCGGAACAGACCACCTCGGTCAGGTCGAGCCGGTCGTCGACCAGCCGCTGGTGACGCTCCGCCTCGGTCACCTCCCGCCTCCGCTCGGCGAGCAGGTGCTCGATGGCGGCCCGAGCCTCCTGGATCGCCCGGCCCCGATCCCGGCGGGCCTCCGCCTCGAGGGTCCCGAGCTGGCGGGCGGCGGCACTGAGCGGCGCCCGCTTGCCCAGCAGCTCCGTCTCGACCTCGTCCAGGTGGCGAGAGGACCCGGCCGTGGCCACCGCCAGCTGGGCGCCGGCGAGGATCCCCGCCACGTCGACGACCTCCGCCGGCCGGTCGCGGTCGTCGGGACCGCCTCCCGTCGGCGCCGTCATCCCGGCTCCACTTCGTCGTGATTCCCCGTGCCTCGATCGCCGGCGCTCATCTGCGGCATCGTAGAGCGATCGCCGGTTCCCACGGAACCCGGCACGGATCCGCCCACCCGGGCCGGCGTACCGGCCCTCCCCGGACCCACGGCCCGCCGCTGACGGAGCACCTCGAACCCGAGCACGGCGGCTGCCACGCCCACGTTGAGCGACTCGGCCCGACCCACCATGGGGATGGTGACCAGGGTGTCGCAGGCGGCGGCCAGCGACACCGGGAGGCCACCGGCCTCGTTGCCGAACACGATCGCCACCCGGCGCGTCCAGTCGACCGACAGGTAGTCCACCCCTCCGCGAAGGGTCGTCCCCACCACTGCCATCCCGGCCGTGCGCAGAGCGTCCACCGCCTCGTGGGGATCACCACCGTCGGCCACGGGGACGTGGAAGAGCGAGCCGGCCGACGCCCGTACCGTCTTCGGATTGGTCACGTCGACGGTGCCGTCGCAGCAGACGACCCCGTCGGCACCGGTGGCATCGGCCGTCCGGATCACCGTGCCTCCGTTGCCCGGGTCACGGACGCCGGCGCACACCACCACATAGCTGGCGCTCTCGAACGCCGCCAGGGGCGTGGTGGCATACGCCACGACGGCCAGGACGGGCTGGGGGGACACGGTGTCGGCGACCCGTTCCAGCACGCCGGGAGCCAGGTCGAAGACCCGGGCGCCGGCGGCGAAGGCCCGGACGACGACGGCGTCGACCGCAGGGTCCTGGCGCGCACCGGGAGCCAGGTACACGGCGGCGACCGGGGCGCCGGCGTCGAGCGCCACCGAGACCAGCTCCGCCCCCTCGGCCACCAGCATCCCCTCGGCCCGCCTGACCGAGCGCTTGGCGATCAGACGGCGAACCTGCTTCACCCGGTGGTGGGTGAGCGCCAGGGCCGCCTCGCTCAGGAGGCGACCTCGTCGGGTTGGCCCTGCTCCAGCGACGTGCGGGCCAACGTCGCCAGCGAGGCGAACGCCTGGGGGTCCGAGACAGCCAGGTCGGCCAGGACCTTACGGTCGACACCGACACCCGCACGGTGCAGGCCGGCAATGAACCGGCTGTAGCTGAGGCCCTCCTGACGGGCCGCGGCGTTGATCCGCTGGATCCACAGCGACCGGAAGTCCCCCTTCCGGGCGCGCCGGTCACGATAGGCGTACTGCAACGAGTGCATCACCTGCTCGTTGGCGGCGCGGAACGACCGGCTCTTGTTGCCGTAGTACCCCTGCGCCTGCTCGAGAACGGCGCGATGGTGCTTCTTCGCGTGGACTGAGCGCTTGACTCGGGCCATCAGAACTCCTTCGATCTCATCCGTTGTTCGCCACCGCGTCGTGGGCGCAGCGCGCCACGACTTCTTCGTCCGCCAGACGACTCCTGCCACCCGCCCGGAACCGGCGGGTGTCCGGTCTCACGACCGTGTGGTCACCGGCCAAGCATCCGTCGGACCTGCCTGGCATCGCCCGGAGCCACGTCCGCCTCGCGCCCCAGCCGGCGCGTCCGCACGCTCGACTTCTTCTCCAGGATGTGCGATCGGAACGCCTTCCGCCGGCGCAGACGGCCGGTACCGGTCACCTTGATGCGCTTGGCGGCACCCCGGTCAGTCTTCATCTTCGGCATCGCTTCTATCCCTCTCCCGTCGCACCATGACCATCGGCCCCCGGCGCCCGCGCCGGGGCGCTCCCCGCCGGAGCGTTCGTACCGTTCGTGCTGCTCGCACCGTTCGCCGCACGCGCCTCGCCCGTCGCCACCGGCTGCTGGTCGGCCTCACCGACCGACCTCACCACTCCGCCGACCGAGACCTCCCTGCCCGAGACCTCCCTGCCGGACACCCCGGCTGCAGGCCCGGCGCCTGCGCCGTTCTCCGTCTCGCGCCCACCTGACCCGGTCGGCACCTCTCCCGCCGGGCCCCGGTCGCCCCGGGAGGCCGCAGACTGCTTGGCCCGCTTGTCGGGAGCCAGGACCATGACCATGTTCCGGCCGTCCAACCGCGGAACCGCCTCCGGCTTCCCGACACCGTCCACCTCCTCGGCGATACGGTCGAGGATCTTCTTCCCCAGCTCCGGATGGAAGACCTCCCGGCCACGGAACATGATCGTGACCTTCACCTTGTGGCCCTCGTCGAGGAACTTGGACACCTGCCGGGTCTTCGTCTCGAAGTCACCCGGTCCGATCTTCGGCCGGTACTTCATCTCTTTGATGCCGACGTGCACCGCCTTGCGCTTCGACTCCTTGGCACGCTGCGCCGCGTCGAACTTGAACTTGCCGTAATCCATGATGCGGCACACCGGCGGGTTCGCCGACGGAGCAACCTCGACCAGATCGAGGTCGAGCTGGCGGGCGATCCCCAGCGCGTCGGGCAGGGACTTGATCCCGAGCTGCTCGCCCTCGGGGTCGACCAGGCGCACCTCGCGTGCGCGAATGCGGTCGTTGATCCGGGGCTCATTCGTGGTGGTGGCGGCTATGCGACTTCGCTCCCTGTCCTCGGGCCACGGGACTCCCGCGGCACCCTGAGAGACGCGGGTCGCCCCTACGCCACCGGAAGACCGTTCTCCCGGCACGCCGACCCGGCACGCTCCATCCGCGGCCAGGTGGGAACCGCCCGGTGGGCGACCCCGCTTCTCTCTCTCTGTCGATCGCTTAGGCTACCAGGCGTGAGCTCCCTCTGGACACCCGACGGCGAACGTCCCGTCACCCCCGCCCGCCGCGAGCCCGACCCGACTCCGGCTCCCGGTCGCGGATCGGCCCGGCCAACCGGTTCCGAGCCCGATCCGGTCGACCCTGTGGCCGTGGAACGCCAGGTCGACGAGCTGCGCCGTCAGCTTGCCGACGCCCCCGTCGAGATCGTGATCGCCAACCACTGCTACGGGCTCTTCGAGCTGGCCACGGTGTACCTCTCCCAGGAACCGCCGCTCCTTCCCCAGGCCCGGATGTCGATCGACGCACTGGCCGCGCTGGTCCACGGCCTGGAGGGCCGTCTCGGTGAGTCCGAACCACACCTACGCGACGGACTGAGCCAGTTGCAAGTGGCCTTCGTCCAGATCGAGTCGGCCCGGCGGGCGGGGAACGGCTCGCCGCCGACCGGCTCGGCGCCGGGCCGGTCGGGGAACACCACGACCGGAGACGGCTCGGCCTCTCCGACCGGATCGGCCGGCGGGTAGCGGTCCCACCGACAACTACATCCGTGTCACTGTCTGGCACGGGTCGGACGCCATGTCAGGGGGTGCCACTCGCGCGCTGGAGCTCGCACGGCCCCGCTGCCTAGGCGGTCATCGAGGGACCGGTCGAGGGGATCGACCGGGCGAGCCACGACGACTCCG
The DNA here is from genome assembly GCA_021820665.1 of Actinomycetes bacterium. Lineage (GTDB taxonomy): Bacteria > Actinomycetota > Acidimicrobiia > Acidimicrobiales > RAAP-2 > JAKADK01. Next base: position 14,973 of record JAKADK010000014.1, read on the forward strand.
AGCACTCGTTCCTCCCGACGGGGATGACAGGGGGCAGTCCCGAGGAGGCCCTCGACGGCGCGTGCGGCCTCTACCTCAACGACCCGGCGCGTGGGTCGATGATCCACCGACGAATCAACGCTTCAGGTCATTGGCGAGACGTGCCGGCGAACCAGCCGAGGAACGTGACGGTAGAGGGCCGCCCCGAGGCGGTGCACCCGGGCACGTAGGCGTAGCCCGGCGGTCCGTCGAACGGGCTCTCCACCGCGCCCACGCCGCCCGGGAGGGTGAGACCGACCCGCAGGGGCCCCGGGTCGCCGTGGCACCAGTTGGCCCAGTTCAGGTCGGCGTCGGCCGTCTGGAAGCCCCCGCCCTGGCGGCCCCCGCCGAGGGCACGGCGCGGGTCGGCCACCACGTCTGGCCAGGCGCTCGGGGCCCGACCAGGGCGACAGACCGTCGGGACCGGTGAACGGGTGAACCGGTGCGATCCCCGTTCGGAGGCCTTGCAATCGTGGTCCACGATGGCTATCAATTAAAGAGCGGCAGCACTGCTGCAACCAGCGAAGGATCCTCATGACAAGGAGGTGTCCGGCGAATGGTGCGTCATGTGATGGAGCGTTCACCGCCTCGGTGAACGGCAGGAGTTCTGTTGCCGGTGAGCGCCGCGGAATCCCGCACGTTGCGGAGCGGTCGCGACGGGCTGTGCGTGGGCTGCGCCTACGGAGAACCAAGGAATCTCAACGACGGCCGGCGGGCTCGGCCGGGCAGCGCATCGCCAGTTTCGACGACGCTCTCTCACCCCTTTTTGCGGCTGGCTGACGCGGCTCACTGGCACCAACAAACCAATTGAATGACCAGACGACACGGGGCCCGGGGGGCTCCGTGTCGCGTCCCGGGGGCCAGGGTCCCGGCGGGTCAGGGACCGTCCCGGTGGACCCGGAACGAGTAGGGCGCCCGCTCAGCACCGGGAACGGGCCGGGGCGGCACGACCGGTGGGGGCGGCGACACCGGGGTGGCGGAGAACGCCGGTGGGATCCGAGCGGGAAGGGCGTCGGTGGTGGTGCGGGCATCCCCCGGGGGGACCTGCCCCGGCAGCGGGCGCACCCAGGCGGCCTCGTCACGCCCGAGCGCGCCCATGCGGGCCGTGAAGACCACCGCCGTACCCGGGGAGATCGCACGCGTCCCGTCCGTGATGGCCGTGCAGTGGAACCCGAGCATCCATCCGGTCTCCGCCTCGATCTCCCCCAGGCCCCGGGCCTCGTCGAAGGAGAGGACCCTCCCGACCACCGGCTTCGAACGCGGCACGACCACCGGACGGGCGACCGCCTGTGGCCGGCCAGGAGGGTGTCCTTCCACGTCAGTGCACGATCTTCGACAACGGGAGCTCGATCACGTCCGTGGCACCCCGGTCCTTCAGGGCGGGGATCAGCTCGTTGATCTCGCTCTTCGGGACCACCGTCTCCACCGCCAGGCCGCCGCCGCCGTAGAGCTCCGAGACCGTCGGCGCCCGGAGGGCGGGGAGCAGCTCGATCACCGACGCCAGCAGGTCGACCGAGACGTTGAGCTTCACGAGGACCTTGTCGCGTGCCTCCAGGGTCCCCTGGAGCAACGTCAGCAGCTGCTCCATGGCATGGCGTTTCACCGGGTCGGCGGCGGCGAGCGGGTTGGCGATGAGCTCGGTGTGCGACACGAGGAGGGTCTCGATGATCTTCAGTCCCGCCGCCCGGAGGGCCCGCCCCGTCTCGGTGATCTCGACGACACAGTCGGCGATGTCCGGCACCTTCGCCTCGGTGGCGCCGTAGGACAGCTGCACCTGGGCCGGGACGCCGTGCTTCTCGAAGTAGCGCCGGGTCAGCTCCGGGTACTCGGTTGACACGCGGATGGCGCCGGACGGTCCCGACCCGGTGGCGCTCAGGTCGGCCACCGTCTCCACCGGGGAGGCGACCGGCACGGCCAGGACCACCCGGATCGGCTTCGAGGTGGCCTTCGAGTAGTGCAGGACGCCGAGCGACACCACGTCGCTGCCGCGTTCCTCGACCCAGTCCCGGCCGGTGATACCGATGTCGAACAAACCGTCGGCCACATAGAGCGGGATCTCCTGGGGGCGGAGGATCCGGACCTGGTCGATCCGGGGGTCGTCGATCGACGCCCGGTAGTCCACGTCCGAGGAGCGGGTGACCGCCAGGTCCGCCGAGGCGAACAGCTCCAGGGTCGCCTTCTCCAGCGAGCCCTTCGGGAGGACGAGACGGAGCATCACGCACCGCCCTTGGCCAGGGTCGACAACACGCCGACCATCTCCACCGCCGTGGCGGCCGCCTCCCGGCCCTTGTTGGTGTCATCGGGCGCCGACCGGACCAGAGCCTGGTCGACGGTGTCCGTCGTGAGCACGCCGAACACCACGGGGACGCCCGTGTCGAGCTGGACCCGCTGCAGCCCGGCGGCGCACTCGCCCGCGACGAAGTCGTAGTGGCCGGTGTCGCCGCGGATCACGGCCCCGAGGGCCACCACGGCGTCGGCGCCCGCCGCCGCCAGCGCCCGTGCGGCCAGCGGCAGCTCGTAGGCGCCGGGGACCCAGGCCACCGTGACGTCGGCGAGCGCCGCTCCCCTGGTCTCCAGCTCCGCCAGCGCACCGGTGAGCAGACGGTCCGTGATCCCTCCGTTGAACACGGCACAGGCGAAGGCCACCCGGATCCCGGTGGCAAGAGTCGCCGACTCGTCGACGACCCGCCCCACCCGGGAGGCGACGGCGGCCCGGGCGCCGGCCGGCAGTGCGACGAGGTCAGAAGCTGCCATCGAGACCCTCCAGGAGATGGCCCATGCGGGATCGTTTGGTCCGGAGGTACTCGATGTTCTCCGCCGTGGGCGACGATTCGATGGGGACCCGTTCGACGATGTCGAGGCCGAACCCCTCCAGACCCCCGTACTTCGCCGGGTTGTTGGTCATGAGACGCATGGTGGTGACGCCCAGGTCGACGAGGATCTGTGCGCCGATGCCGTACTCCCGGCTGTCGGCCGGCAGGCCCAGCTCGAGGTTGGCGTCGACCGTGTCCAGCCCGGCCTCTTGGAGGCTGTAGGCCCGCAACTTATGGGCGATGCCGATGCCCCGGCCCTCGTGGCCTCTCAGGTACACGAGCACCCCGTTGCCCTCCGCCGCGATCCGGGCCAGCGCCCCGTGGAGCTGGGGTCCGCAGTCACACCGGAGCGAGCCGAAGATGTCGCCGGTGAGGCACTCGCTGTGGACCCGGACGAGGACGTTCTCTCGGCCCGCCACCTCGCCCTTGACCAGCGCGACGTGATGCTCCCCGTCGAGGACCGACTCGAAGGCGTAGGCGGTGAACTCTCCGACGGCGGTCGGGATGCGGGCCTGGGAGATCCGCCGGACGAGCTTGTCCTTCCGGCGACGGTACCGGATGAGCTCGGCGATGGAGATCAGCGGCAGCCCGTGCTCGGCCGAGAACGCCTCGAGCTCGGCGAGGCGTGCCATGCCGGTCTTGTCGGCGGTGACCACCTCGGAGAGCACCCCGGCCGGTGCCCGGCCGGCGGCACGGGCCAGGTCGACCGCCGCCTCGGTGTGGCCCGCCCGCTTCAGCACGCCACCGGGGCGGTACTTCAAGGGGAAGATGTGCCCGGGCCGGTTCAGGTCATCGGGCCGGGTGTGCGGATCGACCAGGGCCGAGATGGTGGCCGCCCGGTCCGAAGCCGAGATGCCCGTCGTCGTCCCGTGCCGGTAGTCCACCGACACCGTGAACGCCGTCCGCTGGGCCTCGGTGTTGGCCGCCACCATGAGGGGAAGTTCCAGCTCCTCCAGGCGCTCCGGGGTGAGCGGGGCGCAGATCAGGCCGGAGGTGTGGTTGACGAAAAAGGCGATCTTCTCCGGCGTCACCGCGTCGGCCGCCATGATCAGGTCACCCTCGTTCTCACGGTCCTCGTCGTCCACCACGACGACGATCTCCCCCCGCCTCACCGCCTCGATCGCATCTTCGACCGTTGAAAACGGCATCGAACCTGTCTTTCGCTCGTGTCCCGGCCCCGGATGGTCCCGATGCCGTCACCGACCTCCTCCCGCCCGTCACCGGGGCGACCGGTCGGTCCCGGAGGGCCGACCGGGGGTCACGCCGGGGACCCGGCGATCTCCACCCGGAGGTCACCGCCCAGGCTAGTCACCGAGTGCACGGTGCCCCGCCAGAGGGCGGTGACCGTGGGCGCGGCCGGCCCGGCGAACATGCCCCGGGCATCCGATCCCCCGAAGAGCGCCGGTGCCAGGTAGAGCACGTAGCGGTCGACCAGGCCGTCCCGGTGGAAGGCGTGAGCCACCGACGCGCCCCCCTCCACCATGAGCTGGAGGACGCCCCGTTCCCCCAGGGTGTCGAGCACGCCGCCCAGGTCCCCGCCGAGCTCGAGCGCCGGCCGCACGGCGGCGGCCGGGGGCGCCTGCCCGAGCACGACCCGCAGGGGCTGGTCGCTCGGGTCGCGCCAGTCGGGGTCACCGCGGGGGAGGCGCACGGTGAGCGCCGGGTCGTCGGCCCGCACGGTGCCCGCGCCCACCAGGATGGCGTCGCTCCTGGACCGCAGCCGATGGACGTCGAGGCGGGCGGCCGGCCCGGTGATCCACCGGCTGGAGCCGTCGGGGGCCGCCGTCCGACCGTCGAGCGTCGCCGCCAGCTTGAGCACGACGAACGGGCGGCCGGTGCGGCGGTGAGCCAGGTACGGCGCCAGCTGGTCGGCCACCTGCGCAGCGCGGACACCGGTCGTCACCTCGACCCCGGCGGCGCGCAGGGCAGCGATCCCCCGGCCGTCCACCCGAGGATCCGGGTCGCCGATCCCGACGACGACCCGAGGGAGGTGGGCCGCCACGATGGCGTCCACGCACGGCGGCGTCCGTCCCGTGTGCGAACAGGGCTCCAAGGTGACGTACAGCGTCGCCGAGGTCAGGTCTATCCGCGCCTCCCTGGCTCGTTCCAGCGCGGTGATCTCGGCGTGGGGGCCACCGGGAGGCGCCGTGACTCCGACGAAACTCGGGCCGCCGAGGTCGCTCCCGCCGCCGGGCACGACGACGGCACCGACCCACGGGTTGGGGGAGGTCCGCCCTCGCACGGTGGCGGCGGCGGCCAGGGCACGGTCCATCCACTGCTCGTCGGTCTCTCTTCGAGACCTGCCCCGCCCGCCCGGTGATCCGCGCTCCTCGTCGACCGGCGGGTCGGTCACGCCGACGGTGCCGCCGGTGCCCCGGCGGCGGCCCTGATGGCCTCCACCGCCTCCCACGGCCGCTCGTGACCGAAGATGGCCGATCCGGCGACGAACACGTTGGCACCGGCCCGCGCCGCCTCGGCAGCCGTCACGGCATCGATGCCCCCGTCGACCTCGATGTCGACCTCGAGGCCCCGCTCCACCACCGCACGGCGCACGGCACGCACCTTGGCCAGCATCTCCGGCTGGAAGGACTGGCCGCCGAACCCGGGCACGACCGTCATGCACAGCACGAGGTCCACCACGTCGAGGAAGGGTTCGACCGCCGAGAACGGCGTGGCCGGGCTGACCGCCACCCCGGCCCGGAGGCCGAGCGACCGCATCTGGTCCACGAGAGCCCCGGTGTCGCCGACCTCCACGTGGACCGTGCAGCCCCCGGCGCCGGCATCGCGGAAGGCTCCGAGGTAGCGACCCGGTTCGCTCATCATCAGGTGGCAGTCGAAGTAGAGGTCGGTGTGGCGTCGGAGCGACGCCACCACCGGTGGCCCGATGGTGAGGTTGGGGACGAAATGCGCGTCCATCACGTCGACGTGCAGCCAGTCTGCGGATCGCGCCACCTCGCCCACCTCCTCGGCCAGGTTCCCGAAATCAGCGGACAGGATCGACGGCGCCACCTTCACCGTCGGGCGGGCACACCCATCGTCCCCTCCCCTGTCGGGCCGGTCGTCACGTCCTGCGTCCATGGTGTCGGATGCTACCGACTCCCTGGTGTCACCGACTCCCTGGTGTCACCTACCGAGCCGTTCGCCGGGCCTCGGACGGATGCCCCGGACCCAGTCGCCGGCGGCCATGGTCCGCCTGCCCTCGGGCTGGACAGCGAGGAGCCGGATCCCGCCGGACCCCGTACGCACCACGTCGCCGACGAGCAGGCCCGCCGGGCTGTCGGGCTCCCCGGTGGGCACCACCGCACCGCCGTCGCCACCAGGCGCGGTGCCGCCGTCGTCACCGGGGCGGAGTACTGGCTCGGCGGCCAGCACAAGGAGCCGACGCCCCCGGAAGGTGGTCCACGCCCGTCCCAGGCGGATGACCCGGAGCACGAGCTCCGGCTCGGCGCCCCAGTGGATCTCCAGATCGGCAGGACGGAGCTTCTCCGCATAGGTCACCGTCCCCACCTGGGGTCGGGGGGCAGGGAGCCCGGCCACCCCGTGGCGGAGGTGGGTGACGAGAAGGGCGGTTCCCTCCTCGACCAGCCGGGCACGCAGGGCCGTCGCCGTCTCGTCGGGCCCGATCGGCACCACCGTCGACGCGTAGATCCCACCGGTGTCGAGCCCTTCGGCCACCTCCATCAGGCAGACGCCGGTCTCGGTGTCCCCCGCCAGGATGGCGCGCTCCACCGGCGCCGCGCCGCGCCAACGCGGGAGCAGGGAGAAGTGGACGTTCACCATGGGCAGACGAGCGAGCACGGCCGCGGGGATGATCCTCCCGTAGGCGACGACCACGCCGAGCTCGGCGCCGGCACCGAGCACGTCGGCCAGCTCGTGCGTGACGGGAACCCCGAGCCCGGTCGCCGCCGCCTTCACCGGGGAGGCGCCGGCCGCACCGCGACGGCCGCGCCGCCGGTCCGGTCGGGTGACGACGAGCGCGATGTCGTGGCCGGCTGCGTGCAGGGCCCGGAGCGGGGGTACGGCCGCCTCCGGCGTTCCCAGGTAGACGAGTCGTGCCATCCGTCGACGTTACCCGGGCGCCGTCGGCTCGCCCGGACGCGCCGTCGACGGCCCGACGAGCAGCTCGGCCAGCTCGGCCCGGTCGCGCTCGGGCACGAGGATGCTGACGACGTCGCCGGCCCGGAGGACGGTGTCGCCATCGGGCGCCACCATGTCGTCGCCGCGGGTGAGGGACACCACCATCGTCCCCTGGGGAAGGGCGGCGTCGGCCAGGCGGCGGCCCACCAGCGGTGACGTCTCCGCCACCGATCCGTCCAGGGTGGCCGCCCCCTTCCCGATGGCGGAGATCCGGCGCAGGCTGGACAGCAGGACACCTCGGTAGCCGCGCACGAGGTCGCTGCTCCCAAGGATGCCGATCACCGCCCGCCTGGCGTCCAGCACCGGTAGCCAGTCACGCCCCGAGGTCACGAGAGCAGCGGCGGCGGCCGAGGCGCGGACCTGGGGGGAAACGGTCATCGCCTGGCGATCGGCAGCGTGGCCGACCGAGACGGTCCCGTCCGCCTCGACGTGCTCCCGGAGCCGATCGGTGTCGACGACCCCGACGAACAGGTCGCGCTCGTCGACCACCGGCGCTCCCGGCAGGCGGAGGGCCTCCAACCGGCTGGCGGCGTCCGACACGGTCGTGGTCGCCGGGAGCACCACCTTCGGCCGTTGCATGATCTCGTCCACCCGGATCGCCTCGAGAAGGGGTAGGCCCGAGACCAGCCGGCGGGAAGGCACGTCGTCGCGCGATCGCAGCTGGGAGTCGAGCAACGTGACGTCGAAGTGCCGGACGACCAACGTGGCGACACCGATGGCCAGCAGGGCAGGCGCCACCACACCGATGCTCGTGGTCATCTCCGCCACCATCACCGTGATGGCGAGGGGCACCCGGGCGGCGCTGCCCAGGCAGCACATCATCCCGATGATGACGAAGGGCGCCGGGTCGTGGCCGAGCCCGGGCGCGACCAGGCGGAAGAGGCGCCAGCAGGCACCTCCGGCGAAGGCGCCGATCACCATGCCCGGGCTGAAGATGCCCCCGGCGCCGCCGCTCCCGACGGTGAACGCGGTGGCGACGAGCTTCCCCACCGGCATGAGGAGGACGAACCACAGCGGGAGCGAGGCCAGCCCGATCCCGAGGGCTCGCTGGGCCCACCCGTCACCGGAGCCGAGCACGCCGGGGATGGCGATGGCCAGCGCACCCGTGACCATCCCTCCGATGGCCGGGCGCACGACGACCGCCCACCGGGCGGTCCCGAGCCGCGTCCCCGCCAGCCGCGCCAGCCGCATGGCCCAGATGTAGGCCAGGCCCAGGCCGGCGGCGACCAGGCCGACCACCAGGAACCAGAGGAGGTTCAACGGGTGCCGGAACACGTAGGACTCCCCCGGGAACCCCATGAGCGGACCGAACCCCTGGAAGACGCCGAAGACCGTGTAGCCGGCGATGGAGGCGATCGCCGACGGGATGATCAGCTCGAACTCGGCGTCCTGGCGGTAGAGGATCTCGGCCGACAGCAGCGCCCCGCCCAGGGGAGCCCGGAAGACGCAGCCGATGCCGGCACCCACGCCGATGGCCACGGCCACCCTGCCGTCCGACGGGGTGAGGTCCAGGATCCGGGTCATCCACGAACCGACGGCGGCGGCGACCTGGGCGCTCGGCCCCTCGGGGCCAGCCGAGCCTCCGGATCCGATGGTGCAGGCGGAGGCCACGATCTTCGCGGGGATGCTGCGCAGCCGCAGCGAGCGGGGGTTGCCGTGGACCGCCTCGAGGGCGGTGTCCGTCCCCGAGCCCGCCACCTCGGGCGAGAACAGGGTCACGAGCCCGGCGAGGAGCCCGCCCAGGCCGACGACGATCGGGATCGCCCAGGGCCGGCTGAGGTGCAGGGAGCCGGCGTGGTCGCCGGAGGCGAACACCGTCGGGGCCACGTAGCCCCCGATGTCGTGGAGCAGCGTCCGGTCGGCGAGGCCGATGGCGCGGACGAAGACGACGACGACCAGGCCCGCACTGGCCCCCACCACCGCGCCGAGCACCGTCCACCGGAGGAAGTAGGGGGCGGAACGGACCCGGTCGCCCACGGCGGCGGCGAACGCCCGCCAGCGGACGCCACGCCCTTCGCCCAGACGGGCCGCTGCTGCCGGGCGGCCATCCGGGCTCAACGGCCCCGGCCCTGCCCGTGCCCGACCCTCACCCCCCGATGAGCGCGGGACGCCACGGCGACGGTCGCTCCCCCGCCGGTTCCTCCGCCGGTTCCTCCGCCGATCGCCGGGACCAGCCAGCCTGCCGCTCCGGCCCACACTCGATTCACTGGGCCAGTATTGCATAGGGCAGATAGTTGGCAGGGGCCAACTTCGCCATCGCCCCGGACGGTTGGTGGCCCATCGGCACGCCGCTTCCCCTGGTCGCGACGCCACCGTCGGCACGGTCGTGACCGACCATCGCTCGGCCGTCCACCTCTACGAAGACGACGGATGGGCCCGGGCCGGCACCGTGACCTGGATGCTGCCCGACGGGTCGCCGCTCACCGAGCTCGTCTACGTCTCACCCAGCCCCGCTCCCACCGGACCGCCGGCATGACGGCCGGCCTGACCGCGCCGGTGGACCCGCGGGCCGTCGCGGCATCGGCGACGACATCGCCGGACCGCAGCTCAGACCTCCTCAGACCTCCTGGTCGCTCCCGGCGGCAACCAGCTTCGCCTCGAGCGCGCTGGTGTCGAACCCGAGAGCCCGGTCCCGCAGCACCCGCTGGGCCACCTTGCGCTGATCGTCGTCGAGCCGCTCCACCATCAGCACGCCGTCGAGGTGGTCGATCTCGTGGAGGAAGACCCGGGCCAGGAACTCGTCCGCCTCGATCTCCACCTCCTCGCCGTCCACGTCGTACCCGCGCAGGTGGACCTGCTTCGGCCGCACGATGCCCAGGCGGAGGTCGGGGATCGACAGGCACCCCTCGTCGTGGTACCACTCACCCGACGTCTCGACGATCGTCGGGTTGATCACGACATCGGGACCCTCGCCCACGTCGTACACGAAGAGCCGCTTTTGCACACCGACCTGCGGCGCGGCGAGCCCGGCACCGACGGCGCCGTACATGGTCTCCACCATGTCGTCGACCAGCTTCGCCAGCGCACCGTCGACCTGGTCCACCTCGTTGGCCACCTGTTTCAGGACCGGGTCGCCGTAGACGCGCACAGGGTAGGTGCTCACGTCCTCAGCTTACCGGGACGACCCTCGGCCGCTCGCGGCATCGAGGGTCCCGACCCGCACCGGGACGAGCGGCAACGACCCAGCCCGTCTCCCGCAACGTCACAGGTGGCGGGGGTCGACGGCCACCCGCAACCGGCCCGGCGGACGCGGCACCGCCGCCATCGCGTCGGCCAGCACGGTGGCATCCGGGGCACGGAGCAGCCACTCACCGGTGGCGAGCGCCGTCGCGTCCACACCTGTTGGCGGTCCGGGCACGGCATGCCCCGCCACGGCGCGGGCGAACGCCTCCGCACCTTCTCCGGAGACCACGGCCAGGGCGCCGAAGGGCGGCAGGCCGAGTTGGGCGCGGACCGACCGGTCGGAGGCCGCCAGCAACGCCGGGTCCGCCTGCACCGCCGCTCGCAGCACCTCGTGGTCGGCCAGCCGGGTCTGGACGACCACCCGGCCGGTGCCCTCGCGCCCGCCCACCAGCCGGCCGGCGCGCGCCACCAGGGCGAGGGCCTCCTCTCCCGCCGTGTACCGGGGGGCCAGCAGGTGCTGGTCGAAGTCGAGGAACACGACGAGCGCCGCCCGCGTGACCCGGTGGAGCACGGCCTCGGTCCCCACCACCAATCGCTCGTCACCTCGGGTCTCCCGAGAGGTGCGCGCCGTGACCTCGACGGCATCCTCGCCCAGCAGAGCCGACAGCTCCTCAGCGGCCCGGGCCACGCCCATCCGGAGGATCCCGAGCCTCGCCGAGTCGCACTCGGCACACACGGGAGGACGGCGGGCGCCGCAACGCCGGCACGACAGCACCGTGTCGACAGTGGCGGCGACATCGGCGGCGTCGGCGGCGGTGTCGACGGCGGCGGCTGGCCCCCCGCAGACGGCGCACCGGCACAGCGCCCGGCACGCGCTGCACGCCAGCAGCCGGGCACGTCCGGTCCGCTGCAGCACGGCGACGACCGGCCCCCTGTGCTCGTCGAGCACCTGGCGGCAGCGCGTCACAGTCCTGGTAGCGAACAGCCCGGTGCGAGGATCGTCGGCCCGGCGGTCGACCACCTCGACGAGTGGCCAGCCCCTGCGTTCGGCCGCTCGGCTCGTCGTGATCTCCACCGACCGCTCCAGAAGGTCGGGGCCGGGACACGGGGAGACGAGGACGCAGGGAGCCCCGTCCCGGCGGGCCCGCTCGACGGCCACGTCCACGGCCGACCAGGTGGGCGCCCGTTCCTCCCGGTACCGCTCGTCGTGGGCGTCGAGCACGACCACGGCGCGGCAGGCGGGCAGGGGCGCCCACGCTCCCGCCCGGGCGCCGACCACGGTCACGCCACCGCCTCCGGCGGCGGGCCAGTCCCGAGGCAGGAGCGCGACGGATCCCGGCTCATCGCCCTCCAACCGGGACGCGACCTGGGCGGCGGCGGCCACGGTGGGCACGAGGACCAGCACGCCGGCCGGTCCCAGCCGGGAGCGCACCTCCCGGACGATCCTGAGGGCGTCCAGGCACGGCGCCAGGCGGACCGTGACGGGACCGGACGCGGCCAGCACCTGGTCGACGAGCGCGACCGCCTCCCCTCCCGGGGAGGGAAGGGCGCCGGGCCGGAACGAGCTCTGCGTCTCCCGCCCAACGGTGGACGGGAGACGCTCGACGACCCGGGGCGGTGAGGCAGTGGCCAGGAACGAGCTGACCGGCCCCGCCCACCGCCACGCCGCCCACTCGGCGAGGTCCACCACCGCGGGCGGCGGACCGAGGCCGCTGGACGCGGCGATCGGCCGGAGCTCGATGCCCTCTGCGGGCTCCACCCCCGCCTCGACCACCCAGGCGGCAACCCGGCGGCCGTGGAGGCGTACCCGGACCCGGTGGCCGACGGTGGCGGCACGCGCCAGATCGGGTGGGACGACGTAGTCGAAACGGCGGGAGATGGCGGGGACGTCGGGGACGACCCGTACCACCGTCGGGCGGTCCGGCCCGGGACCGGCCGACGGCGCGCCGGCGGTCGGGGCCGGGCCGGAGGCTCCGCTCACCGGCCGGTCCGGACGGCCGAGGCCCGGATCAGAGCCCGAGCGCCCGCTTCAGATCGTCCACGCGCGGCGTCGCCTCCCACGTGAACTCCTTGTCCGAGCGTCCGAAGTGCCCGTAGGCGGCGGTCTTGCGGTAGATCGGACGCTTCAGGTCGAGGTCACGCACGATGGCGGCCGGCCTGAGGTCGAAGAGCTCCTCGACGGCGGTGCCGATGCGCGCCGGATCGACGGCCTCCGTGCCGAACGTCTCGACGAGGAGCGAGACCGGCCGGGCCACGCCGATGGCGTAGGCGACCTGGACCTCGCACCGGCTGGCCGCGCCCGACGCCACCACGTGCTTGGCCACCCACCGGGCGGCGTAGGCCGCCGACCGGTCCACCTTCGAGGGGTCCTTCCCCGAGAACGCGCCGCCTCCGTGGCGGGCCATGCCCCCGTAGGTGTCGACGATGATCTTCCTCCCGGTGAGCCCGGTGTCGGCGTGGGGCCCACCCAGCTCGAAGATGCCCGTGGGGTTGGCGAGGATCCGCAGGTGGGACGTGTCGAGGTCGGTCGGGAGCAGCGGGTTGATCACGTTGTCCCGGAGATCGGGGAGCAAGAGGGTCTCCAGGTCGACTCCGGGATCGTGTTGCGTCGAGATGAGCACCGTCTCGATCGCCACCGGCCGGCCGCCGTCGTAGGCAACGCTGACCTGGGTCTTCCCGTCGGGGCGCAGGTAGGGGATGACGCCGACCCGGCGGACCTGGGCGAGGCGCTGGGCCAACCGGTGGGCGAGCCAGATGGGCAGCGGCATGAGGTCCGGCGTCTCGTCGCATGCGTACCCGAACATCATGCCCTGGTCGCCGGCGCCCTGGGCGTTCAGCTGGTCCTCCCCGCCGGTCCCGGCCCTCACCTCGAAGGCATGGTCGACACCCTGGCCGATGTCGGGAGACTGGCCGTCGAGCGTGACGAGGACGCCGCACGTCTTCCCGTTGATCCCGTAGGTGTCGTCGTCGTAGCCGATATCGAGCACGGTCTGGCGGACGAGCGTGGGGATGTCAATGTACGTGGAGGTGGTGATCTCCCCGGCGACGAGCACGAGACCGGTGGTGAGGAGCGTCTCGCACGCCACCCTGCTCTCGGGGTCCTCGGCCAGCAGCGCGTCGAGCACGGCGTCGGAGATCTGGTCCGCCATCTTGTCGGGGTGACCCTCGGTCACCGACTCGGAGGTGAAGGTGTATCGGTCGCTCACTGGTCGTTCCGTTCCTCTCGGCTCATCGACGGCGGACGAGGATGGCCACCCTATCGAACACGGCGTCCGCCACCGCCGGCTTCGGACGGAGGCCGATGTCGACGACCGAGCCGTCCGCTCCGAGCACGGTGACCGCGTTCGTGTCGTGGTCGAACCCGACACCGGGGAGCGACACGTCGTTCGCCACCATCAGGTCGACACCCTTGGCCGCCAGCTTCGCCGCCGCCCGCTCGGCGACACCGTCGGTCTCGGCCGCGAACCCCACGAGCACCTGTCCGGGCCGCCGTCGCCGCCCCAGCTCGGCCAGGATGTCCACCGTCGGCTCGAGCTCGAGGACGGGGACGCCGTCGGCCTTGTGCAGCTTCGACCCCGACACCGCGGCAGGCCGGAAGTCGGCCACCGCCGCGGCCATCACGATCACGTCGGCCCGGTCGGCCCGCGCCAGCATCGCTCCGGCCATCTCCTCCGCCGTGTCGACCCGGACCCGGGTGATCCCGGCCGGCACCGGGCGATCGGTGGTGGTGACCAGCGTCACCTCCGCGCCCCGGCGCCACGCCGCCTCGGCCAGGGCGTGGCCCTGTTTGCCCGATGAGCGGTTCGTGAGGTAGCGGACGGGGTCGATCGGCTCCCGCGTGCCACCCGCCGAGACGAGCACGCCCAGCCCGGCGAGGTCACCGGCCGACCCTCCCGCCCCGTGCGCCACCCCGGCCGACCCTCCCGCCCCGGCCAGCACCCCGAGCACGGCATCGACGATCACCTCGGTGGCGGCGAGCCGGCCCGCCCCCTCGTCGCCGCCGGCCAGGCGGCCCGTCTCCGGGGGCACGACGACGACGCCCCGCCCACCGAGCACCTCGAGGTTGTGCCTGACCGACGGGTGCTCCCACATCTCGGTGTGCATGGCGGGGCACACCACCACCGGGGCGCGCGTGGCAAGCAGTGTGGCAGTGAGCAGGTCGTCGGCCATACCGGCGGCGTACCGGGCGAGGAGGTCGGCGGTGGCCGGAGCGACGACGACGGCATCAGCTCGCTGACCCAGCCGGGTATGGGGGATGGCGGACAGATCGTCCCACAGCTCCAGGTGCACCGGTTCGGAGGCCAGGGCGTCGAACGTGGCCCGACCGACGAACCGGGTCGCCCGCTCGGTCATGACCGGAGCCACGTGCACCCCGGCGTCCACGAGCCGGCGGCACACCTCGACGGCCTTGTAGGCGGCGATGCCGGCGGCCACCCCGAGGACCACGAACGGGCGATCGGCTGGACGGTCCCGCGCGGCGGAGGTCGTCGGTGGCTCATCGGGCGCGGGGGGGCCCACGGCCGACCCGGTGCCGGCCGTCATGCTCCGACCTGGCACCGGGGGCCGTGCTGACACCGGGGGCCGCGGCCTCCACCGGCCATCTACTCGGCGCTGGGGTCCTCGGGCCCGGAGCCACCGTCACCCTCGATCGCGCTCAGCGCCACCTCGGCGCCGGCGCCGGCGCCGGCGTCGTTCTCGGTCGGCTCCTCCGGCTGCTCCGAAGGGTCGGCCCGGCGATAGGCCACCTTCCCGGCCGCGATCTCCTCGAAGGCGATGGACAGCGGCTTGCCCGACACCGAGGCCACCTGTGGGGGCACGACCACCCCGATGCCCTCGCCCAGCGAGTTGTAGTAGCTGTTGACCTGGCGCGCCCGGCGTGAGACCAGCGCCACCAGGGTGAACTTCGAGTCCACCTTGTCGAGGAGGTCTTCCATGGGCGGGTCCATGAGCGTGCTTCGGAGCTGGGCCATCACGATCCTTCGTCGGGCCCGCGGCCACGAGCAGCCTGCGAGCGGTAGCGCTCCACTATACCGGCCACCTCGGCCGTTGCCGTGACGAGGTCGTCGTTCACCACCACCTCGTCGGCGATCTGCTCCCCCACGCGCAGCTCCTCCTCGCCGGAGGCGAGGCGCCGGCGCACGTGGTCCTCGTCGTCCCCCCTCAGGCGCAACCGCGCCGCCTGGACGGCGGGCGAGGGTGGCTTCAACAGCACCAGCACGGCATCAGGCCGGCGATCCCGCACCTGGAGAGCGCCCTGGAGGTCGATCTCGAGGAGCACGTCGGTGCCGGGAGGCGGATCGGGAACCGGAGTCCCGTAGCGGTTGCCGAGGAACTCCGCCCACTCGAAGAACCCGCCGGCACGGACCTGCTCGTCGAACCGGTGGCGGTCGACGAACACGTAGGCGTCTTCGGGCTCTCCGTCCCGGCGCGGGCGAGTGGTCCACGATCGGCTGAGCCACAGGTGGGGGTCGGCCGCCACCAACCGGGACGCGATGGTCCCCTTCCCGGCGCCGCCGGGGCCGAAGACCACGAAGATCAGCGGAGAGCCGGACCCGGGGCCCGGTTCAGCGGGCAGTTTCGCGCAGCAGCGCTTCGCGCTGGTTGGTGCCCAGACCCTGGAGACGGCGGCTCTCGCTGATGCCCACGCTCTCCATGAGGCGGCGGGCTTTCACCTTCCCCAGACCGGGGAGCGACTCGAGCACGGAGAGGACCTTCATCTTCCCCACCGTCTCGTCCGCCTCGGCCATCCGGAGCAGATCGGCAAGGCTGATCGAGCCGATCTTCAGCTTCTCCTTCACCTCGGCCCGCTCACGGCGGACCTTGGCCGCCTTGGCCAGAGCGGCCTGGCGCTGTTCGGCTGTCAATGCGGGAGGTTGCGGCATGGCCGCGACGATAGCGCCTCGCCGGGCCCGAGGTGTGCTCGATACTGGTGGCATGGACCGGATCGACCTCAACGCCGACCTCGGGGAATCGACCGTGCCGCTCCCCGCCGATCGGGCGATCCTCGCCTGCGTCACCTCGGCGAACATCGCCTGTGGCTTCCATGCCGGCAACCCGACCGTGATGGCGGCCACCATCGCGAGGGCCGTGGCCGCGGGGGTGACCATCGGCGCCCACGTCTCCTACCGGGACCGCGCCGGGTTCGGACGCCGGCCGATGGTGGTGGGAAGGCCTGATCTGGTCGCCGATGTCGTTCTCCAGATCAGCGACCTGGCCGATCTTGCCGACCGTCACGGCGCCGCCGTCCGCTACGTGAAGGCCCACGGCGCCCTCTACCACGCCATGAACGCCGACGACGAGGTGACCGGCGCCGTGCTCGACGCCATGGCCCGCTGCGACCGCCGGCTCGGCCTCCTCGCCCAGGCCGGGAGCCCGGCGCTCGCCGCCGCCCGCCGAGCCGGGGTGGTCGCCGTGCCCGAGGCGTTCCCGGACCGCGGCTACTCCTCTTCGACCGCCCTGGTGGACCGGGCCGAAGCCGGCGCCGTGCTCGACGACCCCGACGTCGTGGCGGCGCGGGCGGTGGAGCTCGTCCGGACCGGCGGGCTGCGGACGGCCGACGGGGACTGGGTGCCGATCCACGCCCGATCCCTGTGCATCCACGGGGACGGCCCCCGGGCCGTGGACGCGGCTGCCGCCACCCGCCGTGCCCTCGAGCAGGCCGGGATCATGGTGGCCTCCGCCTTCGCCGGCGACGACGGGGTCGGCGATCCGGGGACGACCCTGCCTGCGGGCGAAGAGGGGCGGCCCCACCCTTGACCGCCGCCATCCGCCCCTTTGGAGACCGCGCCGTCCTGGTGGAGCTGGCGTCCCTCGGACAGGCACAACGCCTGGCCCGGGCGCTCCTGGCCGCCGCCCGGCTCCCCGGCTCCCCCGAGCCGGGGCCAGACACCGGGCCCCCGGCGGCGGTCCCGCCCCTTGCCGACGTGATCACCGGTCTGTCGTCGGTCGTGGTGCGGCTGGGTACCGGACCGGCAGACCTCTCCGACGCGCTGGCATGGATCGAGGAGGTCGCCTCGCGGACCGCGGGGACGGACGGGGACGGGGACCCTCCCGGCCGGTCAGGGACCGTCGAGATCCCGGTCGCCTTCGACGGTGCCGACCTCGGTGACATCGCCGCCAGCACAGGCCTCACCCCCGACCAGGTCGCCGCCGCCTGCACGTCCACCGATCTCACCGTGGCCTTCCTCGGCTTCGCCCCCGGGTTCCCCTACCTCGTCGGTCTCCCTCCCGCGCTGGCCGCGGTCGGCCGCCGGGCCACTCCCCGACCCGCCGTCCCCCCGGGATCGGTGGCCCTCGGCGGCGGGTGCGCCGGGATCTACCCGGCCTCGACCGCCGGCGGATGGCAGCTCGTCGGGACGACACCGTTCCGCCTCTTCGACCCGGACCACCCGCCCTACGCCCGCCTGGCCCCCGGGGACCGGGTGCGGTTCCGCTCCGTCCCGGCCTGCGGTGCCGCGGCGCCGGCACTCCCCTCCCGGCCGGTGCCCGGATGGCGTCTGCCCGACGGTGCGGCGTACCTGGAGGTGATCGAGCCCGGTCCCGCCACGCTGGTCGAGGATGCCGGTCGTCGGGGCGTCGGTCACCTCGGGGTTCCCACGGCCGGTGCCGCCGACCCCGACGCGTTGATCCTGGCCAACCTTTTGGTCGGCAACGACCCGTCGGCAGCCGCGCTGGAGATCACGGGCTCGGGACCGGTCCTGGCGGTCCGCCATACCACCGTGGTGGGCCTGGTGGGCGAGGCGGAGATGACCCTCGACGGCCACAGGGTGCCGGCCCACGCCGCCGTCCCGGTGGGGGCGGGCCAGGTACTGGCCATCGGCGCGGTGAGGCGCCCCCTCCGGGCCATGCTGGGTGTGGCCGGGGGCATCTGCACCCCGGCGACGCTCGGCTCGCGCGCCGCCGACCTCCACAGCGGCGTCGGGATCGGACGGCTCCGCCCGGGCGACCGGCTCGGGCTCGGGCCGCCAGGCCATCCCCGGGGGCACGTGCTGCCCGACGCGGCGTTCGCAGGACGTGGCCGAGGCCACTGGCACGTCTCGATGCTTCCCGGCCCCCACCGCACAGATCCCCGGATGCTCGGCCGCCTGGTGGACCAGACGTGGCGGGTCGGACCTGACTCCGATCGGATGGGCATCCGGCTGTCGCCGGCCGACGGCGGCGGGCTGCCGGCGACCGACCCGATCCTCTCGACCGGCATGGTGACCGGCGCCGTCCAGGTCCCGGGGGATGGCATGCCCATCGTGCTCCTGGCGGACCACGGTTCGGTGGGCGGGTACCCCGTCGTCGCCACCGTGATCAGCGCCGACCTGGGCGTGCTGGGCCGATGCCGTCCCGGCGACCTCCTCACCTTCGACATGGTGGACCTGGAGGCGGCGCGCCGGCGGGCCCGCTCCCACGCGAACGCCCTGCAGCGGAGGGTGGTGGGATGGCTCCCGACGCAGGCCGGGACCTGACCGGACGGCCTCAGGAGAGGGCGGCGGCCATCTGGTCGCGGACGGCGGCGGCGGCCGAACGGATCGCCCCGACGTCGGGCCCGTGGACGAGGACGGACCGCGAGACGTTGGGGAGCACCGTTCCCGGCGGGCAGTGGCGGAACAGGCGGCCGATCTCCCCCGCTCCTGCCCCCTGGGCACCGACGCCCGGGGCCAGGATCACCCCGCCCAGCTCGGCGAGCGGGAAGGCTGGGGCCTGGCGCGTGGCGCCGACCACGACCCCCACGCAACCGTGCCGGATACGGTTCGTGGCGGCCACCTCCGCCAGCAGAGCGTCCTCCACACTGCGCCCGTCGGCGGTCCGGGCCTCCTGGACGAGCCGACCTTCGGCGTTCGAGCTCGACACCACGACGACGACCCCGGCGCCGTGGGTCGCCGCCGTGTCGACCATCGGCTGGAGCGCTCCGAGACCAAGGTAGGGGGCAACGGTCACGGCATCGGCGGCGAGGGAGCTGGCCGGGTCCAACCAGGCAGCGGCGTACCCTTCCGCCGTGCTGCCGATGTCGCCCCGCTTGGCGTCGGCGATCACGAGGAGCCCGGCGTCGCGGGCAGCGGCCACCACCTGCTCGAGGACGGCGTAGCCCCGGGAGCCGAACCGCTCGAAGAACGCCACCTGGGGCTTGACCACGGGCACCACCCCGGCGTAGGCGTCGATGCACCGCATCGCCATCTCCGACAGTCCGGCGGGATCGTCGTCGAGGCCCCAGGCGTCGAGCAGTCCGGCCGAGGGGTCGATACCGGCACACAGCGGTCCGAGTGCCCCCACGGCGGCAACCACCCGTTCGGTGAACGAGCCGCTCACCGGTGTGCCGCTCACCGGTGTGCCGCCCCTCGCAGCTCCGACGGTGCCCGGACCCCGTGGCGGGCGCACCAGCGCTCCAGCTCGTCGAGCACCCGCCACGGTGCCCGCGGGTCCCGGAAGGTGGCCGTGCCGACCTGGACGGCGGTGGCCCCGGCCAGGAGCAGCTCCACGGCGTCGACCCCCGAGCCGACGCCGCCGACCCCCACGATGATGGCGTCGGGCAGGGCCGCGTGACAGTCCCAGACGGCGCGGAGCGCGACGGGATGGATCGCCGGTCCCGACAGGCCGCCGCCGCCGGCGCCGAGCAGCGGCCGGCGACGCTCGGCGTCGACGGCCATGGCGAGCACGGTGTTGACGAGGGTCACCGCCTCCGCCCCGGACTCGACCGCCGCCGCCGCTACCTCGGCGACGTCGGCGACGTTGGGGCTGAGCTTCGCCCATGCGGGGAGCCGGCACGCGGCGGTGACGGCAGTGACCACGGCGGCGGTGGCCGCCGGCGAGTGGGCGAACGTGCGGCGGCGGTCCTCGACGTTCGGACAGCTCACGTTGACCTCCACGGCGACGACCGCCCGGGCCGGGCCGCCGGCCTCGGCCTCTGCCACAGCCCGGTCCAGGCGCCTGGCCGCCTCGGCGAACTCCTCCGTGCTCCGGCCCCAGATGCTCACCACCACGCGCGCGCCGGTGGCGGCGAGCCGGGGAAGGTCGTCGGCCAACCAGGCGTCGATGCCCGGGCCCTGGAGCCCCACGCTGTTGACCATGCCCGACGCCGTCTCGTGGACCCGGGGCGCGGTGTTGCCAGGCCACGGGTAGGCGGCCAGGGACTTCACCACTGTGGCGCCCAGCCCGGCCAGCGGGAAGTACGCCGCCAGCTCGTCGGCATGGCCCGCTGTCCCCGACGCCGTCATCACCGGGTTCGGCAGCGTGACGGAGCCGACCCGGGTGGCGAGGTCAACGTCCCCCGCCACCACCGCCCGCCACGCCGTCGCCATCCGGCGGATGGCGCTCGACCGGGCCCGACCCGCCGTGCGCGTCAACGAGGGCGTCAACGGGCGTGGTACTCCTGGAGCGAGCGTACCGAGAGCGGGTGGCGGATCCAGTCGCCGATGCCAGCAGCGGCGGCCCGCGCCGCCGCCACCGTCGTGAGGCATGGCACCTGGTGCACCAGGGCGGTCGCCCTGATGTGGACACCGTCGGCGCGAGGGCCGCGACCCCGTGGCGTGTTCACGACGAGCTGCACCTTCCCCCCGGCGATCATCTCCACCGCGTCGGTGCCGACGGCATCGCCGACCTTCGCCACCACGGTCGCCACCGGGATGCCTGCGGCCTCCAGCAACGCCGCCGTGCCCGCCGTCGCCACCAGCTCGAACCCGAGCTCGGAGAAATGCCGCGCCACAGGCACTCCGGCCGCCTTGTCCCGTTCGGCCAGGGAGAAGAACACGGTTCCCTCCACGGGCAGGCGGTTGCCGGCAGCGATCTGGCTCTTCGCGAAGGCCAGCCCGAAGGTCGACCCGATGCCCATCACCTCACCGGTAGAGCGCATCTCTGGGCCGAGCACGGTGTCGACCTCGGGGAAGCGGTTAAAAGGCAGGACCGCTTCCTTGACCGACACGTGCCCGCCCACCGGTTCGGTGAGGAGCCCCTCGGCCCGCAGGTCGGCCAGGGTCGCCCCCACCATCACCCGTGCCGCCACCTTCGCCACCGGCACGCCGGTCGCCTTTGCCACGAACGGCACCGTGCGACTGGCGCGGGGGTTGGCCTCGAGCACGTAGACCTGGTCGCCCTTCACGGCGAACTGCACGTTGCAGAGCCCGCGCACGTCCAGCGCTCCGGCGATGACGGCGGTGGTCCGCTCCAGCTCGACGACCACGTCCGGGCCGAGGGTCTGGGGGGGCAGCGCGCAGGCGGAGTCGCCGGAGTGCACGCCCGCCTCCTCCACGTGCTCCATGACCCCGCAGATCACCACCTCGCCGGTGGCGTCGCGCACCGCGTCCACGTCCACCTCGATAGCGTCCTCGAGGAACCGGTCGACCAGGATCGGCCGCTCGGCGCTCACCCCGCCCTCCCGCCGGAGCGCGCTCACCATCGCCGCCACGGCCTCCCTGAGGCGCCCGTCGTCGTAGACGATCTCCATCGCCCGGCCACCGAGGACGTAGCTGGGTCGGACGAGCACCGGGTAGCCGATCCGCGCCGCCACCGCCGCCGCCTCGTCCGCGGTCACGGCCGTCCCCCCGGGCGGCTGGGGGATCCCGAGCGAGCTGCACAGGCGGTTCCAGCGGTCCCGGTCCTCGGCCAGATCGATCGAGGCCGGCGACGTGCCGAGCACGAGGGCGGGATCGATCAGGCCCGCCAGCTTCAACGGTGTCTGCCCTCCCAGGCTCACGATGACGCCGACCAGGCGACCGGTCGCCGTCGAGGCCCGGATCTCGGCCTCGAGCACGTTGGCCACATCCTCCTCGGTCAGCGGCTCGAAGTAGAGCCGGTCCGAGGTGTCGTAGTCCGTGGAGACCGTCTCGGGATTGCAGTTGACCATGACGGTCTCGTAGCCGGCCTCCTGGAGCGCGAAGGAAGCGTGCACGCAGCAGTAGTCGAATTCGATGCCCTGGCCGATGCGGTTGGGACCGGAGCCGAGGATGACGACCCGGGCCCGCTCCGAGGGCGCCACCTCGTCCTCGTCCTCGACGGTGCCGTAGTGGTACGGGGTGGAGGCGTCGAACTCGGCCGCACACGTGTCGACCGTCTTGAAGGTGGTCCGTACCCCGAGCGCCAGGCGACGGGCACGGACGTCACCGGCGGTGATCGGAGCCGTCCCGGCGGTGTCCGGAGCCGCCGATCGGAGCAGGTAGGAGAGCTGGGCGTCGGAGAAGCCGAGCTGTTTCATGCGCCGCCAGAGGCCCCGGTCGAGATCGTCCAGCCCGACGCCGAGCGCGAGGCGCACATCCAGCGCCAGGCGGGCGTCGGTGATGGCGGCGATCTGGTCGAGGAACCACGGGTCGATACCGGTGGCGCCGGCGACCTGCTCGACGGAGCACCCCCGCCGGAGGAGCGATTCGACCTCGAAGATCCGCTCGGGCGTGGCCACGGCCACACGGGCCAGGAGCTCGTTCGTGCCCACCACGTCGACGTCCCGCTCGGCCGGATCGGCGTTGAGCCCGGAACGGCCGACCTCGAGCGAGCGCAGCGCCTTCTGCAGCGACTCGGGAAACGTCCGCCCGATCGCCATCACCTCGCCGACCGACTGCATGCGGGTGCCCAGCGTCCCGACCGAGCCGGGCAGCTTCTCGAACGCCCAGCGCGGGATCTTCGTCACCACGTAGTCGATGGTCGGCTCGAAGGAGGCCGGTGTCCGCCCGGTGATGTCGTTGGTGACCTCGTCGAGCCGGTACCCGACGGCCAGCCGGGCGGCGATCTTGGCGATGGGGAACCCCGTCGCCTTCGATGCCAGCGCCGAGGACCGGGAGACGCGAGGGTTCATCTCGATGACGAGCTGCCGGCCGTCCCTTGGGTCCACGGCGAACTGCACGTTGGACCCGCCGGTCTCCACGCCGACCCGTCGGATGCAGGCGAAGGCGGCGTCCCGCATCGTCTGGTACTCGACGTCGGTGAGCGTCTGGGCCGGCGCGACCGTAATCGAGTCGCCCGTGTGCACCCCCATGGGGTCGAGGTTCTCGATGGAGCACACGATCACGCAGTTGTCGGCACCGTCCCGCATCACCTCGAGCTCGAACTCCTTCCATCCTGCGATGGAGCGCTCGACCAGCACCTCGGACACCGGGCTGGCGGCCAGACCTTCTCTCGCCAGCCGGGCCAGGGCCACCGCATTGGGGGCGATGCCCGTGCCCGCCCCACCGAGGATGAAGCTGGGACGGACCATGATCGGGAAGCCGATCGACTCCCCGATGGCGACAGCCTCCTCGACGGTGTGGGCGAACCCCGACTCCGGCACGGCCAGGCCGATCTCCCCCATGGCCGACTTGAACCGGTCCCGGTTCTCTGCCGTGGTGATCGCCTCGGGGTTCGCGCCGATGACCTCCACGCCGGAGCGGTCGAACACCCCCCGCTCGGCCAGCGCCATGGTGAGGTTGAGGGCGGTCTGACCACCGAGCGTGGGCAGGACGGCGTCCGGGTGCTCCCGCTCGATGATGGCGGTGAGCACGTCGGGATCGAGCGGCTCGACGTAGGTGCGGTCGGCCATGGACGGATCGGTCATGATGGTGGCCGGGTTCGAGTTCGCCAGCACGACCCGGAACCCTTCCGCCGCCAGGACCCGGCACGCCTGGGTGCCCGAGTAGTCGAACTCGCAGGCCTGGCCGATCACGATGGGCCCGGAGCCGATCACGAGGATGGACTCGATGTCGTCGCGGCGAGGCATCAGCGGCCTCCGTCCATGAGGAGCCGGAACCGGTCGAACAGGTACCGGGCATCGTGGGGCCCGGGGCCGGCCTCCGGGTGGTACTGGACGCTGAACGCCCGGGCGTCGTCGTCGGCGATGCCCTCGATCACCCCATCGTTCAGGTTGACGTGGCTCACGGCCACCCGGTCCACCGAGCCGTGCGCCACGGCGTAGTTGTGGTTCTGGGCCGTGATCTCCACCTGCCCGGTGTCGAGCCGCCGCACGGGGTGGTTCCCCCCGTGGTGCCCGAAGGGGAGCTTCTCGGTGCGGCCGCCCATCGCCGTGGCCAGGAGCTGGTGGCCGAGGCAGATGCCGAAGATCGGCACGCGGCCCAGGAGGAGGCCGATCTCGGCCACGATGCCGGGCAGCGCTCCCGGGTCGCCGGGGCCGTTGGAGAGGAAGACCCCATCGGGCCGGCGACCGAGCACCTCCTCCGCCGGCGTCGACGCCGGCACCACCGTGACCGTGGCGAACCTCCCCAGATGGCGCAGCATCGTCTCTTTCACCCCGAAGTCGTAGGCCACCACCCGGTACGGGCCGTCCCCGCGTTCGTAGACCCACCGGGTCGTCACACCGCTCACCAGGTCCCTCCCATCGGTCGGCGGGGCCAGCCGGGCGGCCTCCAGCAGCTCGGCCTCCGAGCCGGTGCCCAGCGCGCAGGGCATGGCCCCGTGGCGACGCAGGTGCCGGGTGAGCCGGCGGGTGTCGATCCCGGTGACCCCACCGAGGCCGTGGTGCACGAGGTAGTCCTCCAGAGAGCCCTCGGACCGCCAGTTGCTCGGACGCTCGGAGAGGTCTCGAACCACGACGCCGCGACACCTCGGCACCGCCGCCTCGGCATCCTCGGCGTTCACGCCGTAGTTCCCGATGTGCGGGTTGGTGAAGCACACCACCTGCCCGGCGTAGGACGGGTCGGTCACCACCTCCTGGTATCCCGACAGGACGGTGTTGAACACCGCCTCCCCTTCGACCGGCGGCTGGTCGCCGGCGGCCAGCACGCCGATCGCCTCGCCCGTGAACACCGCGCCGTCGGACAGGACCAGCCGGGCTTCGGGCCGTGACCGGCGCAAGAGGGGTGAGGGGGGCGTAGCCGGCCGGCGGGGGCCGCTCATCGGGCTCATCGGGCTCATCGGGCTCATCGGGTCGCCTCCCCGTCGCGGACGACCGGCTCGCCACGGACGATGGTGTGCCGGACCCGGCCGCGCAGCGCACGCCCGGCAAACGGCGTGTTCCCCGACCGGCTGGCCAGGGCCGCCCGGTCGACCGTCCAGCGGGCACCCGGGTCCACGACGCACAGGTTCGCCTGCGCGCCGGGGGCGATCGGGCCGCCGTGCCCGCCCCCGTGGTCGGGGTCGAGACCGGCGATCACGGCGGGCTGCCAGCTCATGAGGGCCAGGATCCGGCTGATCAGGTCCCGCTCCCGTTCCTCCGGGGTCCGGCCCGCCCGCCCGGACCCCTCCCCGGTAGCCCACCCGGCGTCGAGCTCGGTGAGCGCCAGCGCGAAGGCGGTCTCCAGCCCGACCATGCCCGCGGGCGCCTCGTCGAAGGGGAGCTCCTTGCGGTCGGCGCGGTGGGGGGCGTGGTCGGTGGCGATGGCGTCGATGGTGCCGTCGGCCAGGCCTCGCACCACGGCGTCCACGTCGCTGCGACCCCGCAACGGCGGGTTGACCTTGAAGACGGGGTCGAAGGTGGCCACCTCGGCGTCGGTCAGGGTGAAGTGATGGGGGGTGGACTCGGCGGTCACGGCGGCACCCCGCGACTTGGCCGCCGCCACCAGGGCCACCGACCCGGCGGTCGAGAGGTGCAGCAGGTGGAGGCGTACCCCGGTCAACCCGGCGAGGGCGAGGTCCCGTGCCACCATCACCTCCTCGGCGGCGGCCGGCCGACCGGCCAAGCCCAGCCGGCTCGACCACACGCCCTCGTGCATCACGCCGTCGCCCACCAGGTCGGCGTCCTCGCAGTGCTGGGCCAAGGTCACCCCCAGCCCCCGGCCGTACTCCATGGCTCGGCGCATCACCGCCGGCGACTGGACCCCGGTGCCGTCGTCGGTGAACAGCCGCACCCCGAGGGCGGCCATCTCCGCCATCGGGGCGAGGCGCGCCCCGGCCCGGCCCACGGTGATGGCACCGGCCACGGCCACCTGCACCAAGGCGGTGGCCGCCCGGTCGAGGACGGCGCGCACGGCGGGCGCCGAGTCGAGCGGCGGATCGGTGTTCGGCATCGCCACCACGGCCGTGTAGCCACCCAGGGCTGCCGCCCTCGTGCCCGACTCGATGGTCTCGGCCTGCTCGTCGCCGGGATCGCGCAGGTGGGTGTGCAGGTCGACCAGACCGGGCGCCACCAGGCACCCTCCGGCATCGAGCACGGTCGACCCGGGTGGCGGGGCCACGGCGTCGTCCAGCGACACGACCACGCCGTCGACCACCACCACGTCGGCCCGGCGCCAGCCGGTGGCGTCCACCACCATGCCGCCGCGGATGACCATCCTGGGAGCAGGACCCCGCACCTCAGGCATCGTCCACCGCCGACACCTCGACGGTACGGGCAGCCTCCCCGGGCCCAGGGCCGAGCCCTCCGGCGCTCGCACCGTCCCCGCCGGCACCGCGGCTGCCCGATGACGGGCGATCACCGCTGCCGAGCAGCAGGAACAGCACCGCCATCCGCACCGCCACCCCGTTGCTCACCTGTCTGCGGACCAGGACGGCGGGCAGGTCGAGCACCTCGGGCGCCACCTCCACCCCCCGGATGACCGGGCCGGGGTGGAGGACCACCGCGTCCGGCGGGAGCAGCGCCGCCCGCGCCGCGGTGAGGCCATAGCCGTGGGCGTACTCCCGTAGGCTCGGCACGTAGGTGCCGCTCCCGCGTTCCTCCTGGACCCGCAGGAGGGAGACCACGTCGGTGGTGGGGAGCACGGCGTCGAGGTCGTGGCCGATCGCCTCGACGGGCCAGCCCTCCAGGGAGGGCGGCAGCAGGGTGGCCGGGGCGACCAGCGTGACGCGGGCACCCAGCCTGGCCAGCCCGCACACCTGGGAACGGGCCACCCGGCTGTGGCGGATGTCCCCGACGATCGTCACCGCCAGCCCGGCAAAGCACCCGACCCCTTTGCCTCCCGGGTCGCGGACCTGGCGGATGGTCAGCAGGTCGATCAGCGCCTGGGTGGGATGCTCGTGGGCACCATCCCCGGCGTTCACGACGCACGTCGAGCTGAGCCACCGCGCCACCTGGACGGGAACGCCGGCAGCCGCGTGGCGGATGACCAGGGCATCGATGCCCATCGACTCGATGGTCTCGATGGTGTCCCGCAGGGACTCGCCCTTGTTGAGCGACGACGTGCCAGCCGAGAACGAGAGGACGTCGGCCGAGAGCCGCTTGGCCGCAGTCTCGAAGGACACCCGGGTGCGTGTCGAGCTCTCGAAGAAGACGGTGGCCACCGTCCGTCCCCGCAGCGCGGGCACCTTCGGGTTCGCCCGCTGCCCCACCTCGACGAAGGCGTCGGCCACGTCGAGCACCTCGACGAGCTCATCGGCGTCCAGGTCGCCCATCCCGAGGAGGTGCCTCATCGGGCGACGATGTCCCCGAGCGCCACCCCGTCCTCGGTCACGTCCACCATCTCGTCGCGCCGTGTCGGCAGGTTCTTCCCGACGTAGTCCGGGCGGATCGGCAGCTCGCGATGGCCGCGGTCCACCATCACCGCCAGCTGCACGGCCTGGGCCCGCCCGTAGTCGCCCAGGGCGTTCAGGGCGGCCCGCACGGTCCGGCCGGTGAACAGCACGTCGTCCACCAGCACGATGGTGGCGCCGGTGCAGTCGAAGGGGATGTCGGTGGTCGCCTCGGGCAGGACCGGTCGCAACCCGATGTCGTCGCGGTAGAAGGCGACGTCGAGCGTGCCCACCGGTAGCAGCGGTCCCTCGATCGACTCCAGGGTCGTCGCCAACCTCCGGGCGATCGGGACCCCGCCGGTCTGGAGCCCCACCAGCACCAGGCTGTCAAGCCCCCGGTTCCGTTCGGCGATCTCGTGGGCCATCCGGGTGATGGCACGGCTCACGTCCGCCGCCGACATGACCTGGACCCGAGGAGCGAAACGGGAGCCGCGTGGGCGGGTGTGACTACGCTCGCGTTCTGCCACGGGACCCTCCTGTCCGTACGGGCCTCACGGGACCCGCTTCACGGCCGGGGACGCATGGTAGCGCATCCCGGGAGGCGGTGGAGGCGGCCCCGGGGCCGCGAGGCGGGACTCGGGTCCACAGGGTGCACTGGAGCTCTCAGGCGCCCCGGACCAGCCCGGCCACGGTGGCGAGCACGCCGTTGACGAACCGACCCGAGTCCTCGGTGGAGTAGCCGACGGCCAGGTCCACCGCCTCGTTCAAGATCACCGCGCTCGGAGTCCCCGGGAAGCCGATCAGCTCGGCCGCCGCCAGGCGGAGCACGTTGCGGTCGACCACCGCCATGCGGTCCACCTCCCATCCGATGGACGATCCCGAGATGAGCCCGTCGATACGCTCCCGGTGCTCCCGCACCGCCCCGAGGAGAGCGGTCGTGAAGGGGTCCGGCGCCACGGGAAGCGCATCGAGCACGGCGCCGAGGTCGGCGCCCTTGATGTCGGCTTCGTAGAGCAGCGCGAGGGCCCGCTCCCTTGCCTGGCGTCGCGAGCTCGCTCCCGAGGCGGGGACCGCCAACGCGCTCCCTAGGCCCGGGTCAGGTACTCGCCGGAGCGGGTGTCGACCTTGATCCGCTCGCCGGGGTTCACGAACAGGGGCACCTGGACGACGAGGCCGGTCTCCAACGTCGCCGGCTTGCGAGCGCCCGACACCCGGTCGCCCTGGAGGCCAGGCTCGGTCTCCGTCACCGTCAGCTCCACGGCGGCAGGGAGGTCCACCCCGACAATCTCGGTCCCGAAGAACTGCACCACGGCGTCGTCACCTTCCTTCAGGTAGCTGGCCGCGTCGCCCAAGGCGTCCGTGGGCACCTGGAGCTGCTCGTAAGAGGTGGTGTCCATGAACACGTAGTCCGTCCCGTCCCGGTAGAGGAACTGCATCTCCCGCTTGTCGATGATCGCCTGCTCCAGCTTCTCGTCGGCTCGGTAGGTGCGTTCGATCACGGCGCCCGAGCGGACGTTCTTCAGCTTCGTCCGGACGAACGCCCCGCCCTTGCCCGGCTTCACGTGCTGGAACTCGACGACGGAGAACAGGCCCTCTCCCAGGTCGAGGGTCATGCCGTTGCGGAGATCGTTGGTCGAGACTGCCATCAGAGCACAACTTCCTTCGGGAACTCGGTGAGGGTCCGGCTGCCGTCCGCGGTCACCACCAGGGTGTCTTCGATCCGCACCCCGCCCAGACCGGCCAGGTAGACGCCCGGCTCGACGGTGACGACGACGCCGGGCGACAGGTTAGCAGTCGAGCCCGGTCCCACCGAGGGGGCTTCGTGGATGTCGAGACCGACCCCGTGGCCCGTGCCATGCTCAAACCGGTCGGCCCACCCTGCCTCGGCGATCACGTCGCGACAGACCCGGTCGATCTCGCCGGCGCGTTCGCCGGGACGGACGGACGCGACACCGGCCCGCTGCGACGCCGCCACCACCTCGAACACCCTCGCCATCTCCCCCTCGGGAGGCCTTCCCACCGAGAACGTCCGCGTCATGTCGGAGCGGTAGCCGTCGAACATCGCCCCGAAGTCGACGACCACCGGATCCCCGACCTCGATGCGCCGCCCGGTCGGCCGGGCGTGGGGCTTCGCCGCGTTCGGCCCCGAGGCCACGATGGTCTCGAACGCGCGGTCCTCGGCGCCCAGCTCCCGCATGGCGTGGTCGAGCGCCGCGGCCACCGCCAGCTCGGTCGTCCCCATGTCCCGATCACCGGTGAGCAGGTCGGTGACCGACGCCAGGGCGGCGTCGGCGATGGCCGCTGCCCGCACCATCCGATCGATCTCCCACCCGTCTTTCACCATGCGCAGCTCGGTCACCACGCCGTCAGTGGGCACCAGCTCGACCTCGGGCCACCGGGCAGCCCACGACCGCATGGCCGACCAGGTGACGTTGCCCGACTCCAGGCCGAGCCGGGCGTGGCCGACCAGGGCCGTCCCGAGCACCGTCAGCTGGGCCTCCACTCCTCCGATGGCGAGATCGACGGCGTCGGCGACACCGGCGTCCGCCAGCTGCTCGGCCGCCTGGGTCCGGTAGCGACCGTCGGTGGTGAGCACGGCCCCACCCGCCGTCACGAGCAGCAGCCCGGCCGATCCGGTGAACCCGGTCAGCCAGCGGATGTTCTCCGGCGTCGTCACCAGCAGGGCGTCGGCCCCGGCGTCGCCCAGGCGCGCCCGCACCCGGTCGACTCGGCCGGTCAGCACCGGGGCACCGACCGCCTCGTCGAGCCGGGATCGGTCCACCACTCCTGACAGACGGTCGTTATGCATCGTTCCCTCTCCTCCTGGCTCCTCTCCTTCCCGCCCCTCTGCGTTCCAGCACGGCGGCGACCGCGTCGACGGCCAGGGCGTAGCCCGTAGCTCCGAAGCCGGCGATCAGCCCATCAGACACCCCGGCGATCACCGACGTGTGCCGGAACGGCTCCCGGGCCGCCGGGTTCGACAGGTGGAGCTCGACCACCACGCCATCGAAGGCGGCCAGGGCGTCATGGATCGCCCAGGAGGTGTGCGTGAGCGCACCGACGTTGGCGACGATGGCACAGGCGACGCCCCGGGCGGCGTGGATACGGTCGATCAGCTCGCCCTCGTGGTTCGACTGGTAGTGCGCCACGGCGAACCCGAGCTCCGCCGCCCGCCGCGTGGTCGTGGCCACGTGGTCGGTGAGGGTCTCGTGCCCGTAGACCTCGGGCTCCCGCACGCCCGACAGGTTCAGGTTGGGGCCCGAGAGGAGGAGGATCACCGGCGCCGTCATCATTCCCCCTCCATGGACCTCAGGGCGGCGAGCACCCGCTCGGGCCGGACGCCCCGCACCACCTCCACCCCCTCCGGTCCGTCGAGGACGAAGGTGAGGTCGTGCGCCGCCTTCTTGTCGCGGGCCATGAAGGCCACCAGCCGGGCGGGATCGATGCCGGGCGGGAGGGTCCACGACAGCCCGAAGCGCTCCACCACCTCACGGTGGAAGGCGACGCGGGCCGCGTCGATCCGGCCCAGCTCGGCAGCCAGCTCAGCGGCGAACACCAGGCCGATGGCCACGGCCTCGCCGTGGCGGAGATCGAGCCCGCTGCCTGGCTCGAGCGCCACGGCCTCCAGGGCGTGGGCAAGCGTGTGCCCGTAGTTGAGGACCATGCGCCCGTCGGCCTCCCGCTCGTCGGCGGCAACCACCCGCGCCTTGATGCCGACACAGGTGGCCACTTGATCCGTGAGGTCCCGGTCGACCAGAGATCCATCGGTCGGGCCGCGGGCGCCGTCACCGTGACCGGCACGGTCACGACCGGCACGGTCACGACCGTCGGGATCACGACCGTCGGGATCGGCCAAGAAGGCGTACTTGGCCACCTCGCCTCGGCCGCTCGCCCACTCCCGCTCAGGGAGAGAAGCGAGCAGCTCGGTGTCGCACAGCACCAGGCGCGGGTGCCAGAACGCCCCGACCAGGTTCTTCCCCTCCGGCAGGTTCACCCCGGTCTTCCCCCCGATGGCAGCATCGACCTGGGCCAGCAACGAAGTGGCCACATTCACGTAGGCGATGCCACGGTGGTAGGACGCAGCGGCGAAGCCCGCCAGGTCGGTGACGACGCCACCGCCCGCGGCCACGACGACGTCGCTCCGCGCCAGGCCCATCTGGACGAACGAGCGGCACAACACCTCCACCGTGGCGAGGGACTTCGCCATCTCTCCGTCGGGAACGATGCACACCTCGGTCGGCAATCCGGTGTCGACGTCGGCTGGGATGCCCTCCTGGGTCACCACGACCGCCCGGGACGCGCTGGGCACGGCCCGCGCCAGGGCCTCAGCCAGCTCCCGACGCACCCCGGGCCCGACGACGACGTCGTAGCGCCGGGGTCCGAGCTCCACCCCGACGACCACCCCGGACCCGGCGGCGGCGTCCACGGTCACCTCCCACCTCCTGCTCCGATCGGCTCCATCCTCATCGACGGCTCCGAACGCCGGCGTGATCCCCCACAGCCGCCGCCACCAGGTCGACGACCTCGCCGACCGTCCGACCGTCGACGTCCACCACTTCCCGGGCGACGTCCTCGTAGAGCGGTGCCCGCTTCCCCACAAGGGCTGCCAGCACCGTCGTCGGGTCGGTGCCGAGCAACGGACGGCCCGCGCCCGTGCCCACCCGCCGGGCCAGCGTCTCGGGCCGCGCCCGGAGCCAGACGACCGTCCCGGCCCGGCGCAGGAGGACCCGGTTCGCCTCGGTCACGACTACCCCGCCACCTGCGGACACTACGGCCGCCCCGGTAGCCGCCACGAGGGCCCGGTGCTCTTCCTCGCGAAAGGCGTCCTCGCCGTCCATCGAGAAGAGCTCAGCAACGTTGCGTCCCGTCGCCTCCTCGACCATGGCATCGGTGTCCAGGTGGGCCCAGGAGCTACCCGCCCCGCTGTCCCGGTCGTTCAGCCAGGCGGCGAGGCGCCGGCCCACTTCCGTCTTCCCCGCCCCCATCATCCCGACGAGGACGACCCGGTCGGCACGCGGCTCCCCTCCGTTGGGCTGATCGGCCATCCCGCTACGGGGCCACGGCCGACGGCGTGGTCCCGAGCTCGGCGACGTAGGAGCGATGGTTGCGGACGAGCTCGGCCACCGAGTCGCCGCCGAACTTTCGCAGCGCCTCGGAGGCGAGGACGAGCGCCACCATGGTCTCGGCCACCACACCCATGGCGGGGACGGCGGTGACGTCCGTCCGCTCCTTGAACGAGACCGTCGACTCCCCCGTGGCCACGTCCACCGTGCCCAGTGTCGGGCGGTTGAGGGTGGCGAGCGGCTTCATCGACGCCCGGACCACGATCGGACCCCCGGTCGAGATGCCGCCTTCGATCCCACCGGCCCGGGTGGAGTCGCGAACGTAGCCGCCGGAGGCGACGCCGTCACGGTCGGCGGGGGTGGCCAGCCGGATGGCGTCGTGGGCCTCGGACCCCCGGACGGCCGGGAGCTCAAGGCCGTCGCCGATCTCGACGGCCTTGATGGCCTGGATGCTCATGAGGGCCTGGGCCAGCAGACCGTCGAGCTTCCGGTCCCAGTGGACGTGGCTGCCGAGCCCGACCGGCACACCGTAGGCGATGACCTCGGCCACGCCGCCGAGAGAGTCCCCGACCTTCGCCGCCGCCTTGATCTCCGCCACCATCCGCGCCTCCGTATCGGGGTCGAGGCATCGCACCGGCGAGTCGTCGATACGGTCCCGGTCCTCGACCGCCGGGAGGACGCCCGTAGTGTTGCGGGCCGGGCCGAGCTGCACGACGTGGCTGACGATGCCGACGCCCAGGCGCTCCAACAGCAGCGCGGCCAGAGCGCCAGCAGCCACGCGAGCCGCCGTCTCCCGAGCCGAAGCGCGCTCGAGGACGTCACGGGCGTCAGCCAGCCCGTACTTCAGCATGCCCGACAGGTCGGCATGACCGGGACGGGGCTGGGTGAGGATCTTCGTCGGGCGGCCGGGAGCGGCTGACATCTCCTCCTCCCACTTCGGCCACTCCGTGTTGCCGATCTCGATGGCCACAGGCGAGCCGAGCGTCCTCCCGTGGCGGATGCCGGCAAGCAGGGTGATCGCATCCGCCTCGAACCGCATCCTCGGCCCGCGCCCGAACCCGAGGCGCCGCCGGGCCAGGGCATCCTGGATCGCCTCCTCGGTCACCGCGAGGCCGGACGGCAGCCCCTCTATCACGACGACCAGGGCGCGACCGTGGGACTCTCCGGCGGTGAGGAAGCGCAGCACCCCAGCAATCTACTGCGGCGTACTGCGGTGTGAGCGCCAGAGTCCCGTCGGTGCCATCGGTGAGGACAGGGAGGAC
>JAKADK010000073.1 GCA_021820665.1 Actinomycetes bacterium
TCGAGGGCCACTGACCTCTTCGAGGGCCACTGACCTCCACGCCGCCAGGGTGACGACCCCTGCTCCCACCAGGCCTCGGGCCTGGGTCACCTCCCACCCGAGGTGTCCGGTCAGCGGGGGACGGTCCGTGGCAGGCTGTCGGCGGAGGTGCCCATGTCTGGTGGTGGCTACGACGAAGCGATCGTCCTCGGGTCCGACGCGATCGCGTCAGCGCTGGAGCTCGATCCCGGCCGCGCCCTTCCGAGCTGCCCCGGATGGGATGTGGCCGAGCTCGCCGCCCACCTGGGCTCACTCTATGAGCGGGTGGGCGCGCAGGTCCGGAGCCGCTCGATCGGAGCACTCCGCGTGTTCGACCCACCGTCTTCCCCGGTGGGACCCGCCCGGGTGGGGTGGCTGCGTGAGGCGTCGAGGGGTCTGATCGAGGCGTTCGCTGGAACCGAAGAAGACGCCGTGGCCGGTCGTTGGCGTGACAGGACGGTGACGGCTGGGTTCTGGCGGAGGCGTATGGCCCATGAGACGGTCGTCCACCGTGTCGACGTCGAGGACGCCCTCGGACGGGCGGTGGGGCTGGAGGGCGATCTCGCTGCTGACGGTGTCGGCGAGGTCCTGGAGTTGTTCGTGCCGTTCTCGATGCGCAAGGACCAGTGGCCGCCTGCCGGCCCCCTGGGACTCGTGCGCAGCGACGGGTCGGAGGAATGGTGGGTCGCCCCGGGGGACGACCGGGTCGACGTGCACCGGCGGCAGCCGGGGGACTTGCAGCCGGGGGACTTCGCCCGCGTGGAGGCTCCCGGAGCTGAACTGTTCCTGATCTGCTGGGGGCGGCGTAGGCCGGCTGGTCCTGCGGTGACTGGCAGCGCTGTGCTGCTCGACCAGTGGGTGAGCCTCTTTGGTTGGTGACCGCACCGGGAGTGCCGAGGTGGCCCCGGAGCAACCGTCGACGGCGTGGCTGCCTTCGGCGACTTCGCCGAGCGCAGTCGGTCGGTCCGCGAGACGTCGCAGCTGCGTGCTTCCGGCGTACGTGAAGGACAAGTCGGCGCCGAGGAGGACCGGCAGCGAGCGCACCGTCGGGAGGCCGATGGGAGCTGACGACCAACGCCGAGCGCCGAACGCCTCGGGCCACCGTGGGCGGAGGCGGGCCTGGCCCCGTTCCGACGGTCGCCGGCCACTCCCACGGGAGCTCACCGGCTCGACGCGATCTGACGGAGACCCGCTGGTTCCTCGCCGTCGGGTCGTGCGTGCCGCGCGCGCGGCGCCGTGAGACAGCCGGTCGGTACCGTTCCCGTGAAGTCCTCGAAGCGTCGGCGGCCGCGGCTGCCCGACCTTCCGACCGTTCCGAGTCCGGCCGGTGGTCGTCAGACGCGCGCCTTCTGAGGGAAACCCCTTGGGGCCGCATCCCGCCGATCGCCAGGGCGGCGATGTCACAGGGAGGGCCGATGCTCGCCACCATCCCATCTGCAGTGCTGATCGGCGTCGACGGGCGCCAGGTGTCCGTGGAGGTCCATGTCTCCAACGGCCTCCCCGGCTTCACGGTGGTCGGCCTGCCCGACGCCGCCGTCCGGGAGTCCCGGGACCGGGTCCGGGCCGCGCTGCTCTCCAGTGGCCTGCCCTGGCCCCTCCGGAGAGTGACGGTGAATCTCGCGCCTTCGGGCGTTCGAAAGGGCGGGGCCGGAGTCGACCTCCCCATCGCCATCGGGTTGCTCGTGGCGTCGGGAACGATCGACCCGGCCGCCGCCACGGGCCTGGCCTTCTGCGGAGAGCTGGGCCTGGACGGTGCGCTCCGGGCCGTTCCGGGCGCGGTGGTCATCGTGGAGGCACTACGGGGCCATACCGTCGTGGTCCCCCTGGCCAACGTGAACGAGGCGTACCTTGCCGGCGCCGATCGGGTCCGCGCTGCGGCCACCCTCCGCCAGGTTGTCGACGCGCTCCAGGGCCGGCGTCCGTGGCCCACGCCGGACCCGACCGCCAGCGCACCTCCGGAGGACGACGCCGCTCAGGGCCCCTGGCCGCCGCGACGGGGAGATCTCTCCGACGTGCGTGGCCAACGCCTCGCCCGGCGCGCTCTGGAGGCGGCGGCCACGGGCGGGCACCATGTGCTCCTCGTCGGACCACCGGGCTCGGGGAAGACGATGCTCGCCAGCCGGCTTCCCGATCTCCTCCCACCGCTCGACCACGACGACGCGTTCGAGGTCTCGCGCATCCACTCGGTGGCAGGGCTGCCCTTGCCTCCTGGTGGCCTCGTTCGCCGTCCCCCGTTCCGAGCTCCTCACCACGGAGCGTCTCCGGTGTCGATGATCGGCGGGGGCACCAGCCTGATGCGCCCGGGGGAGATCAGCCTGGCCCACGGCGGTGTGCTGTTCCTCGACGAGATGGGTGAGTTCCCCGTGCCCGTCCTCGATGCCCTTCGCCAACCCCTCGAGGACGGGCAGGTCCGGGTGGTCCGGGCCCGCGGGACCGTCACCTTCCCGGCCCGGATGCTGCTCGTGGCGGCGATGAACCCCTGCCCGTGCGGGGAGGGGGGAGCGCCCGGCGCGTGCCGGTGCACGCCGGCCGCTCGCCAGCGGTACGCCCGCCGGATCTCCGCGCCGCTACTGGACCGGTTCGACTTGGCCATCCGGGTCGACCGGCCGGCGGTGGAGGCGCTCGTCGGGGAAGGCACCGAGGAGTCCACGATGACGGTCGCCGGTCGCGTCGCCGCCAACCGGCTCCGGGCCCGCACCCGCGGCGTCCGGGTGAACGCCGAGCTGCCGGGGGCCGCATTGGGAGAGCTGGTCCCGGTCACCGGCCAGGCGGAGGCGCTCCTCGAGCGCCGGCTCCGCGATGGCAGCCTGAACGCCCGAGGCCTGCACCGCGTCCGGCGGGTCGCTCGGACCCTGGCAGACATCGACGGCGTCGGCGAGGTGGTGGGGGAGGGCCACGTGGCCGAGGCGCTCCTCCTGCGGTGCCGGCGTGACATCCTCCTCGGGGCCGACCGGTGACGATGGCACTCCCGTCCATGCCGTACCCGGCCCTGCCGTTCGCGCCGCCGGCGTCCCAGCCTCTCTCGGAGGCCGAGGCCGCTTGCGCGGCGGCGCTGGCCTCGCTCCCCGGCATGACGCCGGTCCGGTTGACGAAGATCCTCGGGGGTGGCTCCCCTGTGGAGGCGTGGACCGCGCTCCGTGCGGGGGAGCACATCGCCGACCCCGACCACCGGTTCTGCGGAGCCGCCCGCCGTTCGTGCCCCGATCGAGTCCTGAGCGCCTGCCGGGAGCATGGGATCGCCGTTCTCGTGCACGGCCGAGCCGGCTATCCGACGGCGCTGCTCGGTGATCCCGGTGCCCCTGCGGTGCTGTTCGCCCTGGGGGATCCATCGGTCACGCAAGGCCGTGACGGCGTCGCCGTCGTCGGTACCCGGTCGGCGACGCCGTATGGATGTCAGGTCGCCTCCGAGCTCGGCCGGGACCTGGCCGGTGCCGGGATCGTCGTGATCTCGGGTCTGGCTCGGGGGATCGACGGAGCCGCCCATGCCGGAGCAGTCCGGGCGGCGCCGGGCGCGGCTCCGGCCGCCGTCGTGGGGACCGGTCTCGACGTGGTCTATCCCACGGAGAACCGGGCACTCTGGGATGCCCTCGGCACCACCGGTGTCATCTTCTCGGAGTCCCCGCTCGGTACCGGCCCCCGGCCCCGGGTGTTCCCGGCCCGGAACCGGATCATCGCCGGACTGGCCCGGGTGGTCGTGGTCGTCGAGAGCCACCGCTCCGGCGGGGCTTTGACGACGGCCGAGGCGGCCGCCCGCCGGGGGATCACGGTCTGTGCCGTCCCCGGTTCGGTCCGGAGCCCAGCGTCACGGGGGACCAACGGGCTGCTCGTCGACGGGTGCGTGCCCGTGCGTGATGTCGACGACGTCCTGGTGGCAGTGGCGCTCGCCGGTCGCGGACGTGACATGCCCGCACCGCTTCCACGCTCCGGATCGCTCGTGGCTGCGCGTGGGCCGGTCAGCCGTCGTCGCCGGACGGCTGGTGGCCGTGCCGTCCCCGAGACCGCTCGGGAACGAGCCGCTTCCGTCGTGTCGGCCGCCGACGCGAAGGTGTCGGCCGCCGACGCGAAGGTGTCGGCTGCCGTCGACGCGAAGGTCCTCGCCGCCGTCGACGACGTCCCGACGTCGATCGAGACGGTCCTCACCCGTACCGGTCTCCGATTGCCAGACGTCGCCTGTGCCTGTGAACGCCTGGTCGACTCGGGCGTCCTCCGGAGCGGGGACGGGTGGTGGGCTCGGACGTGACGCGCACACGGCGTAGCTGCGGCGTGCCTGCGGCGCGTGGCGTTGTACCCTCCTCCCATGTCCTCCGACGACGGCCCCCGGGGCATCGGCCGCATCGGCTTGGTGCTGCCTACGGGGGCGTGGGACCGACCAGGGGACGGCGAGGCCGCCGCAGACCGTGTCGACCGTTCAGACCGTGCCGACCGTTCCCATGGGTTCGACGTGCTCGCCGGGCTGGCGCGCCACGCCGAGCGGGCGGGTTTCGACGGGTTGTGGGTCGATGACCGCGCCGGCGGGAGACCGTCGGATGCACGGGGCCTCCCGAGGGAGCCCCAACACCCTCACGGTGGTGAGCTGGATCGGGTGAACGCCGGGCCCGAAGCCTGCTCGGTGCTCGGGGCGCTGGCCATGATCACCGACCGCCCGTCGTTGGGGGCGCTGGTTGCCGACCCGTTCCGGCGGCATCCGTCGACGCTCGCCAAGCAGATGACCACGGTGGACGTCGTCGCCCACGGCCGGGCCTTGCTCGGGATCGCCCCCCCCGCCCCTCCGGGTCGTCCGGGTCTGCCGGCCTCCTCCGCCGGTCCCACCCCGGTCCGAGGGGAGGAGGAGGAGGCCCAGGCGCGCTTCGCCGAGGTGCTTCGCGTCGCACGGAGCCTGTTCACCGATGACGCACCGACGTGGAGCGGCCGGTGGTACCGCCTGGCGGGGGCGGCGAACCGGCCACGCCCGGTGCGCGCTGGGGGCTGCCCCATCCTGGTGGGACCCGTTGCCACGGCTGCCGATCCGTCCGGTTCCTTCCCCGGGCGGCGGACCGGTGACGGCGACAGAGGGGGGTCCCAGGCCGATGGCCTCGAGCCGGCGGCACGGTGGGCGGACGGTGTGATCTTCGCCGGCGGCGCGGACGCCGTGGCTCCGGCCGTCGACCGGCTCGCCCGGCACTGCCGGCGGGTGGGCAGGGACGTGTCCGAGCTCACGCTCCTGTGGACCGGTGAGGTCGAGGTCGCCTCCAGTCTCGACGTGGAGCTCCGTCGCATGGTCGATGCCGGGATCCAGGCCTTTGCCGTCCGGATCACCGCCCGGACGGCGCGCTCCGCCGCCACTGGTTCCGCCCGTGCCGCCGCATGCCCCGATCTCGGCGACGTGACCGCCGTCGCCGGCGTGCTCCGGGCGGTCGTCGGCGGGCTGGGAGCCACTGGTCGGCCAGCTGGGGGCTACTGATCGTCCGACTGCATCACCACCCGGTCCGCCCGGACCCGGTACTTGACCCGCACCTCCCCGGGTTGGCGCATCGGATAGCTGTCCACTCCCAGGTACTTCTTCGCCAGGGCGTCGATGTGCTCGTCGGCGCCCTGCTCCTCCGGCTCGGCGACGCCCCGCACGACCACCACGTTGTAGGGGTCGTCGGGATCGACGATGGACACGGCGACGTGGGGGTCACGCTCCAGGTTGGCGTGCTTGGCCCGGCCCTTGGCCGTGTTGAAGACGAGGTCGTTCCCGTCCACGTCGATCCACACCGGCGTGAGCTGTGGGTGGCCCTGCTTGTCGACCGTGGCGACGGTGGCGATGACCGGCCGCTGTGCCAACGCTCGGGCTCGGGTGGAGAGTGCCGCTGTCATACTCACTCCTCTGTTCGTGATCGGTGACGAAGGGCGCCCGGTCCCGGTGCCGGCCGGGGCCTGCCTCGACGCTACACGGCCGGAGGGCCCCGGCCGGCATGGGTGGTACCGTGCCGGCATGCCGATCGGCGCGCATGTCCGGGCGGGGGGCGGTCTGGTCCCGGCCCTGGAACGGGGTGCCGACATCGGGGCGGAGGTGGTCCAGATCTTCACCCAGAGCCCGCGTGCCTGGAAGCCGGCTCAGTACGCCTCCGAGGTGCTCGATGCCTACCGGGCCGCAGCCAGCGTCCATCCGTCGGTCACGGCGACGTACTGCCACGCCACCTACCTCATCAACCTGGCCACGCCCGATCCCGAGCTGGCCGCCAAGTCGACGGCGTGCCTCGAGGCCAACCTGGCGACCGCCCAGGGCATCGGGGCCGAAGGGCTGGTGCTCCACATCGGCAGCCACCGGGGAAGCGGGTTCGACCGGGCGGTGCCGCAGGTGGCAGCGGCCCTGCTCGGCGTGCTCGACGCCGTCGGTTCACACCGCGGTGATCGCCGGGAGCGCACCTGCCCGATCCTGCTCGAGAACGCCGCCGGTGCCGGCGACACGGTCGGCCGGTCGTTCGAGGAGCTGGCCCAGGTCATCGCCGCGGCAGGTGGTGACGATCGGCTGGGGATCTGCGTCGACACCCAGCACCTGTGGGCCTCGGGGGTGCCGTTCGGCACGATCGAGGAAGCGGACGGTGTCATCGCCGCCATCAGCGCCACCGTGGGGTTCTCCCGGCTGCGCTGCCTGCACCTCAACGACTCGAAGGTGCCGTTCGGTGCCAACAGGGACCGTCACGAGAACCTCGGGGAGGGGACGATCGGGGTCGACGGGCTGGCGGCCCTGCTCGGGCACGACGCCCTCGGCGGTGTCGCGGCGATCCTCGAGGTCCCCGGCGACGGGGACGGTCCGCGCCGGGAAGACGTCCTCGCCGCCCGCGACGTGCTTGAGCGGGGCCGTGTTCTGCGGGGCCGTGCCTGACCATCACAGCCGCAGCAGCAGTGGCGGCGTGCCGATGCCGTGACGTCGGGCTAGCGTCGCCCCCAGGAGCCCGGCTGGGCACCGGGCGTCTGGACGACGAGGAGAGGAGCGCTGTTCATGGCCACGGCCACCCGAACCGAGACGGATTCCATGGGGGCGGTCGAGGTACCCGTCGACCGCTACTGGGGTGCGCAGACGGCGCGGTCCCTGCACCACTTCCCCATCGGGACCGACCTGATGCCCCCGCCGCTGATCCGGGCCCTCGGGATCCTGAAGGAGGCGTCGGCCCGGGTCAACGCCGAGCTCGGCAAGCTCCCACCGGAGAAGGCGGAGCTCATCGTGGCCGCCGCCCGCGAGGTTGCCTCGGGGCGCCTGGACGACCACTTCCCCCTGAAGATCTGGCAGACCGGCAGCGGCACCCAGACCAACATGAACGCCAACGAGGTCATCGCCAACCGGGCCATCGAGCTGGCCGGGGGGGAGATGGGTTCCAAGGTGCCGGTGCACCCCAACGACGACGTCAACATGTCCCAGTCGTCCAACGACACCTTCCCGACGGCGATGCACATCGCCGTGGTGGAGGAGGTCACCCACCGTCTCCTCCCCGCCGTCCGGCACCTGCGCGAGACCCTGGCGGCGAAGTCGGCGGCGTTCGCCGGCATCACCAAGATCGGCCGGACCCACCTCATGGACGCCGTGCCGCTGACCCTCGGCCAGGAGCTGTCCGGGTACGTGGCCCAGCTCGACGCCGACCTCCGCCGGATCGAGGGGTCGCTCCCGGATCTCTACGAGCTGGCGGCCGGAGGCACCGCGGTGGGGACCGGGTTGAACACGCATCCCGAGTTCGGGACCAGGGTGGCGGCCGCCATCGCCGAGATCACGGGTCTGCCCTTCACCTCCGCCCCGAACAAGTTCGCGGCGCTGGCGGCCCACGACGGCCTGGTCGCCACGAGTGGGGCGTTGCGGACGCTGGCGGTCTCGCTGACGAAGATCGCCGACGACATCCGCTGGCTCGGTTCGGGGCCCCGCTGCGGGATCGGCGAGCTCTCCCTGCCCGAGAACGAGCCGGGATCGTCGATCATGCCGGGAAAGGTCAACCCGACCCAGAGCGAGGCGATGATCATGGTGTGCATCCAGGTGATGGCCAACGACGCCGGGGTCGCCATCGCCGGGTCACGTGGCAACCTGGAGCTCAACGTGTGCAAACCCGTCATCATCCACAACGTCATGCACTCCATCACCCTGCTCACCGGAGCGTGTGGCGCGTTCACCCGGTTCTGCGTGGAGGGGATCGAGCCCAACGAGCCCCGGATCCGCCAGCACCTGGAGAACTCGCTCATGCTCGTCACGGCGCTGAACCCGTTGATCGGCTACGACAAGGCGGCCCAGGTGGCGAAGAAGGCGCATCACGAGGGCACCACCCTGCGGGAGTCGGCCCTGGCCCTCGGGTTCCTCACCGAGGAGCAGTTCGACGCCGCCGTTCGACCGGAGTCGATGACCCATCCCTGAGCTCCTCGACCCGGGCGTCCTGGAGGCGGCGATCACCGGCGCGGACGGCCTCGGCGGTCTGCGCTGGGAGCTCACGGGCGGGGCGTTGGCCCGGACCGTGGTCCTCGGGAGCTTCGCCCAGGCGCTGGGCTACGTGGTCACCGTGGGGGCGCTGGCCGAGGCGGCCAACCACCATCCGGACATCGACGTCCGGTACCGGGCGGTGACACTGCGGCTCTCGACCCACGACGCCAGCGGCATCACCGCCCTCGACGTGGCCCTGGCCCGGCGGATCGACGCCGCCACCCCGGCCTGAGCCGATGGGCAGCCCCTGCTCAGCCGAAGCCGATGGGCAGCCCCTGCTCAGCCGAAGCCGATGGGCAGCCCCTGCTCAGCCGACGGGAAGATCCCAGAGAGGGAACCACCGGTCGAGATCGGCCTCGATGGTGAGGTCTCCGGCGAGGAGGCTCCTCAGCTTCAGCTCCTCTTCCATGGAGCGGTGTTCGCGGCCATCGGGCACGAACGGGTAGAACGAGCCGCGTTTGAAGAGGTAGACGAGGTAGCCCGTGGAGCGCACCACCGAACCGGGGCCCGGGGCCTCGATGCCGTCGTCGCGACCGGAGCCGGCCGGCGCCGTGGCCAGGCCGAACACCGAGCACAGGAGCTGGGGTCCGTAGCCGGCATCGGAGAGCGACGAGTTGACGAGATGGACCCGGGTGACCAGGGCCTCGACGTCGGGGTTCTCCACCACCACCCAATGGTATCCGTAGGCGTCCTCGGCGCTGCGGATCGCCCCCCCGTCGCCGTCGCCGTCGTCCATCTGGAGGAGTTTCACCACCTCGGCCTGCATCTCCTCGAACGCCTGACCGGTGGGCGGCTTGTAGCAGATGCCGGCGTGCCCGGAGATGGTGAGACCGGCGGCGCTCTGGAGGGTGATGGCCGCCGAAGGGAGGGCGAAGAGGGTGTCCAGGTTCGCCTGGACGGGCTTGGTCCGTCCGAGGAGGGTGTCGAGCAGTCCCATCAGGCCGGGCGGGCCAGTTCCGCCTCGATCTTCGAGAGCTGCTCCAGACGCTTCTGGAGCGAGGGATGGGTGGAGAACACGGTCGATAGGCTGACCCCGTTCCGGGCGATGGCCGGGGTGAAGTAGAAGGCGTTGAAGCTCTCGACCTTCCGGAGGTCCCGGGTGGGGATGCGCGACATCTCGCCAGTCACCTTCACCAGGGCCGACGCCAGGGCCGACGGCTTGCCCGTCAGCAACGCCCCCGAGCGGTCGGCGGCCAGCTCCCGGTAGCGCGACAGCGCCCGGGTGAGCATGAAGCTGATGGCGTAGACCACGATCGAGACGAGCAGCACCCCCATCTCGATCATGGCGAGGTTGGCCCCGCCCGATCCTCTGCCACCTCGGCTCCGGCCGCCCCCGTAGCCGCCGCCGAAGCCTCCGAGCAGCCCCATCCACAACATCATCCTGGTCATGATGCCGGCGACCATGCCGAGGAAGCTGGCGATGGTCATGACGGCGACGTCCCGGTGGGCCACGTGGGAGAGCTCGTGGGCCAGCACCGCCTCCAGCTCGGGCTCGTCCAGTCGCCGGAGCAGCCCGGTGGTGGCGCAGAGCACGGCGTTGTTCGGGCTCCGGCCCGTGGCGAAGGCATTCGGCACGTCCACGTTGGCCAGGGCCACGCGGGGCTTCTTCATGTCGGCGAGGGCGCACAGGCGGTCGATGACGCCGTGGAGCTCGGGAGCCTGCTCCGCGGTCACAAGGCGGCCGCCCATGCCGTAGAGGGCGATCTTGTCGGAGAACCAGTACTGGCAGAACAGGACGATGGCGGCGATGACGAGGACCAGGGCCATCGAGACCCCGAAGGCGACGAGCAACCCGATCACGGCTCCGTAGAGCACGACGATCAGGAGCCCTGTGATGAACATCCTGATGGTGAGGCCCTTGTCGGAGGCGATGTTGCGCGCTGTGCTCATGTGCTCCCTCGCTCAGGTGCGTTGCGATGCTGGCGGTGGCCCTGCCGCCCATGGTGGCCGTGGTGTTCGCGTTGCCCAGGGTGCTCGGCGGCGACCGACAGACTGTCCAGCGCCCTGGTGGTCACGGGGCGGTCGCCTCCCCGGCGGTCGCCGTTTCGGACGGTTTCCCCGAGGCTGGGGATTCGCTCCCGTCGCCGCCCCCCCCGACCCCTCCAGCCCCTCC
Source organism: Actinomycetes bacterium (assembly GCA_021820665.1). Taxonomy (GTDB): domain Bacteria; phylum Actinomycetota; class Acidimicrobiia; order Acidimicrobiales; family RAAP-2; genus JAKADK01. The sequence continues at coordinate 10,554 of JAKADK010000073.1, forward strand.
AGCCCCGTTCCCGTCGACCTCGATGGCGTCGACGGCGTCGACGGCGTCGAGGTTGTCGTCGTCCTCGGCCGTGCCGCCTCCCGTCGCCGCGGCGCCGTCCGCATGGGGGAGGGCGGCCGGGTTCGGTCCCTGGGTCTCGGCCTTCAACGCCGCCAACTCCGCCTCCACGCCGAAGGAGGACGACGCCTGGTCGAGCTGGGCCTGGATGTCGTCGACCGGTTGGGTCAGGTCGGTGAGCGCCCCGGAGGCGAGGAGCTCGTCCATTGCCCCGGCCCGCGCCTGCATGCTGGCGATCTTGTCCTGGGTGCGCTGCATGGCCAGCCCGGCGTCGCTCATCGACGTCGAGATCCCCGAGACCGCCTCGCCGATCTTCGTCTGGGCCTGGGCGGCGGTGTACGTCGCCTTCATCGTCTCCTTCTGGGTGCGGAAGGCGTCGACGCGTGACTGCAAGGTCCGTGCCGTCTCGATGAGCTTCTGCTCCTGCTCCCGGATCTGGGTGTGCTGGGTCTCCAGGTCGGAGAGCTGGGTGGCGAGTGCGGCCCGGCGGCTGAGCGCTTCGCGGGCAAGGTCCTCGTTCCCCTGCCCGAGGGCCGCCTTGGCCTGCTGCTGGAGCTTGTCCGCCTGTTGCTGGAGCTGTCCGGCCTGGAGCTCGATCCGCTTCTTGGCGGTCGTGACGTCGGCGACGCTCCGCCGCACCTTCTGGAGCTGCTCGAGCTGCTTCTGGTAGGAGAGATCGAGCGTCTCACGAGGGTCTTCGTGCTTGTCGAGGATCTTGTTCGTCTTGGCCTGCATGATGCCCGAGATGCGCTTCATAACGCCCATGGTGGGGGATCCTCCTCGTCCTTCGACCGTAGAGCTTAGGTGGTGGCGAACCGGTAGCGTGATCACCGTGCCCGAGCCGCTCTGCCTCCTCACCGTCCACGCCCACCCCGACGACGAGTCCTCCAAGGGACCGGCGACGGTCGCCTTCTACCACAGCCGTGGTGTCCACACCGTACTCGTCTGCTGCACCGGTGGGGAAGAGGGCGACATCTTGAACCCGACCATGGACAAGCCCGAGGTACGGGCCGACATCGCCGGCTGTCGCCGGGCGGAGCTGGCCGATGCGGCGAAGATCATCGGGTACGACGAGGTGGTGATGCTCGGCTACCGGGACTCGGGGATGCCCGGCACCGAGGCGAACAGCCACCCCGACTGCTTCGCCCGAGCCCAGGAGGACGAAGCAGTCGGCCGGCTCGTGGCGGTGGTCCGCCGGACGCGTCCACAGGTGATCATCGCCTATGGCGACGAGCAATCGGGCTACCCTCACCCGGACCACCTGCGGGTCCACGACATCGCGGTGCGGGCGTTCACCGCCGCGGCGGACGCCGGTGCGTTCCCCGACGCCGGCGCGCCATGGCAGCCGGCGAAGCTCTATTACACGACGTTCTCGTCGAAGCGTTTCCGGGCCGTGCACCAGAAGTTCCTCGATCTGGGATTGGAGTCACCGTTCGACGAGAAGTGGCAGGAGCGATGGAAGAACCGTCCCGACCAGCCGGTGACCGCTTCCATCGACGTCACCGAGTTCACCTCGGTGCGCCGAGAGGCGCTCCTCGCCCATCGGACTCAGGTCGATCCGACCTCGAAGTCCTGGTTCGGTCTCCCGCCCGAGGTGATGGACGAGATCGAGCCCCACGACGACTACCAGCTGGGTCGGACCGCGCCGGGCGTGACGTGGCCCGAGGGCATCGAAGACGACCTCTTCGCCGGGATCCCGAGCGGGAAAGCCTGACCCAGGGGCATTCGGTCGGCCGGGGAGCCGGCGTGGACGACGGAAGGGGCGGGGTGGCCCTCCGGGCCGGCCGCCGCTGCGATCTCCCCGGGACCGGCGCCACCAAGGACCGGCAGGTGGATCCGGCCCGCGCTCTGGAGGAGCACGAGAGTGGCGACGACGACCACGACCAAGACGGTGACGACGGCGACCGCGGCCCGAAGCCGCCGGTACCAGGCGGGCCGTTCGGGGGCCCGACCACGGGGGAGGTCCGGAAGCCGGGCGGTGGTGGCGGTGGGCGCGGCTGCCGGACCAAGGTGGACGGTAGCGAGCTGGGCGATCCGGGCGGCCAGCACCGCGGGATCGCCACCGGGAACGAGGAACCGGTAGGTCGTCATCGGGGTGCGGAGGCTGACGAGGGCACCGGCCTCGGCGTGCACCGGCGCCCGGGCCCCGGCTGACGGGTCGGTGGCGACGCGGTCGGGCTCTCCCGTGGCGCCGGGACGGTGGAGCTCGGGATCGACCCACCACTCCGGGATGATCCCTCCTGACCACGGCTCGACCACGTGCGTGACGATCGACCTCCAGGGGAGCAGGTGCTCAGTGGGGTCGGGCGGCATGCTCACGGTCACTCCGCGCCCGTCGATCCCGAGGGTGATCCCTGCCATGGTGGCGGTGGTGCCGTCCCGGGGTCCGAGC
>JAKADK010000074.1 GCA_021820665.1 Actinomycetes bacterium
GGCTGCGGGAGGCCCGCTGAGGGGTTGACTGAGTGAGCAATCCGGGTGACAAGTCAGCTCATGTCGCTGGGATGCAGCCGCTCGGGCTTCATCCGCCGGCAGTGCCGCCGTAGCTGCAGAGCCCGACACGCGGTGAATTGAGGACGGAGAGGAAGTAGCCGCCGTCGGGGTCGCTGCAGCGGTGACGGTCGCTGCATGCGTCGCAGTACCAGCACGGCTTTCCCATCTCCTGGTTGCACAGGGCGCACAGCTTGGTCGCGTCCTGCCCGCATTCGGCACAGCGACGGATGGGCGGCTCGTTGCGGGCAAGCACCTGGATCGGGGACGCTGTCGGGCTGCCAGGGACGAGGGCCAGGACCCGACCCGCCAGCTCGGTGGTGGTGCCGAAGTCGTATTCGTAGCTGAACCGGTTGCCGGTGGCGACCGTGTCGAGGATCCGCTCCGCCATTGACCGGGGTGCGCCGCCCACTCGGCGGCTCCGCTCATGCCAGAGGCGAAGGTCGTGCCTGCATGTTCGAAGCAGCTCAGATGGCCGCAGCACTCCACCCAGATTCGACGGAGGAAGCTGTCGAGGTCGTCCCAAGTGGCGGTGGGTGCTGCTTCGACGACGAGCCAGTACGGCGACAGGAACCGGTCTTCGAGCGCCAGCAGCAGCCCATCACCACTGCCGGGGCCGGCCATCTTCCCCTGGCAGGCGCGGACGTGGCGCGCCATGCCAGGTTTCGCGAAGCTCTTGCCGCACAGCCGACACTGCCCCTGGGTCTGTTCGATCACGATCCCGCTCCTTGACAGTCTTCCGGTTTCGGATTGCCGGCGGGCGGCCTGAGCCCAGGTCGGACCTACCGCTCCGAACGGGCCTTGCCGGAACCGGACGGGGTCTATCGGCCTGTGTCAAGAATCGGTGCAGGACACCGCACGAGTCCTCCTTGCCGAGCTGGTCGAACAAGCACGGGCACGTGGCATGCCCGTGGCGACGTAGGGGTCCGCTTCGAGCATCGTGACAATGGGCGCGTGTCGGACAGACCCGGCGTCCATCTGGCCATTGACACCTCCGCCCACGGACGTGGCCTACCTCGGCCAGGGGAGGTGAAAACGGATCTGGTGTGACGCGTCGCTTTCAGATCCGAGTTTGCTTGGAGTCTTGTAGGTCTTCAGGCGGCGAGGTAAGACTGGAACACCCGGGTGAGGATGGCTCGGGTGGTGTCGGGGTCCGTTGCCGCCATTACCGAGCACAGCGCCGCACCCGGAGGCGAGCTCACACCAGTTCCCCTCGACGACGAGCACTAGGGCGCAGCCGTCGATTGCGCCGACGCTCACCCCTTGGGCGGTGGCCGTCGTCTCGGCAGCGTCGCGCACGTGCTCCCAGGAAAGCACGTCCCGAGCACGGGGCAGCAGGTGGGGCTGCCGGGTCGGAGTGAACCACTTGCAGCTTTCGCGCCAAAGAGCGCGTGCGGCTGCCTGAAGCACCGAACTGTCAGAAGGCGATGACCACGCCGGCGGGTCGAAGACCGATCGGTGGCGATCGACGACGTTACGGCGCCACTCCTCCTGCGTGGGCGGCCTCGCCGCCGAACTCGGTTTGTACACGGGATACGACGACATCGTGCCACCAGGCCGGCCAGTCCCGCGCTACGTCTGCCTTGGCGCCGGGGTCGAGAAGCTCGGAGCGGTGGGGGAGGTCGCCTGACAGCCGGGGCGGGATGCCCGGACATCGTCGCGCGCCGAAGGTGATCACTTCACGGCACGATGGCGTCCGCTTCAAGGAGTGTATGTTGATGAGCCTCGGCCGTTGTTCACCGAGCAATGGACGATTCGAGTTCTTCGAGGAAGTGCCGTGTGACTGTGTTCCACGCAGCTGGGTCCTCGAAGTACGGGGAGTGCCCGCAACCGGAGATCTCGACCACACGGGCGTCGGGTAGCAGGTCGGCGAGGGCCCGAATCGATGCCGGCGGGAAGAGCGGATCGCTGTCGCCGACGATGCAAAGGACGGGCATCGTCAGCTGCGCCGCCTCGGACGCGTCGTGGGTTACCGCCAGCAGACGCGGCAGTATCACCGCCACGTCGGCGCTGCCCATCTGGCTGAGCGACTGGTAGAGGTGGGCGCGTTCAGGATCTTTCGACGAGAAGGCCTTGCCGAGAGCGGGGTGCGATCCAAGCACTTCTGTGGCGGCCAGTGCGTTGGCAGGGCGGCGCGCGAGGCCCGTTGTTATGGCGACAGAGGTGAACCCGCCGAGGGTGTCGGAAAGGACGAGGCTCCGGGCGAGCGAGGGGCGTGCGAGCGCCACCCCGACCGTCGTCCAGCCGCCCATGGATTGACCGACCAGGTCAGCACGGTCGATGCCCAGCGCGTCCAGCACCGCGAGCAGATCGCCGATTGCCACGTCGGGACCTGACCGATCGGCACGGTCGGTCGATCGCCCGAAGCCCCGGTGGTCCCACGTCACGACGGTCCGATCCATAGCGAATGGCGCGACCTGCTGGTACCAAACGGCATGATTGCCGCCGGCGCCGTGGCTGAACACGAGAGGTACGCCGCCCTCGCCGACGACCTCATAGTGGATCCGTTCGCCGTCGTGATCGACGAAGCCAGTCCTGCGGGCCGGCGGGGTGACCCGAGCCGACCGGGGTGGGCGGCGTTGGGCGACGCACTCGATCTCGACCCGGGCACCGAGAGCGAGGCCGACGTCGCCGACGGTGATACGGGCGGGCGGGGTGCCGTCGAAGTAGGCACCGTACGCCTCGTTCATGGCCCCGAACTCACTCATGTCGGCGAGGTAAACGCTGACCTTTACGACGTCGTCCCACCTGGCTTCGGCCGCGTCGAGAATACGCTCGACGTTACGCAGAGTCTGCGTCGTTTCTGGACCGACGCCGCCGGTCACGAGCGTAAGTCCCTCGCCCGTGCCGAGAGTTCCTGATACGAAGATGAGGTTGTCGGTCACGCCCGCGTGGCAGAACTGGGGGAGCCGGCCGAGTCCCTCCACGACGAGGCGGTCACTTCCAGACATACACTATACTGGCACACTTTGGCCGCCCCTGCCGTAGGACGAAGTCGCAGTAGCAGCATCGCTCGCTGAGCACCGGTTCGGTACCCACAGCGCCCATCCCGGCGGAGCTGTCATCACGGGGACTTGGCGACGAGGACCGTCACGGCGAGTGCCCCGGCGAATACGAGCAGAAGCATGGCGATGTCGTTCTGCTGCTGCAGTTGAGCAATCGTCTGGTTCATCGCCTGCATCTGAGAGCGTTGGACAGCGAGCTGGGCCTGATGAAGCTCTTGCTGTTTCTGTCGGGCGAATATATTCACCCAGTCGGTGAGCTTTACCAGCCCTTCCTGGGGTTCATCGATGTCGAAGGGGATGTACTCCCGCCCGTTGAGCATCCCAAGGGCGGCTGGGTTCTGGGCGACCGCCGACGTGACGAGCGCGATGACCAGCTTGTCCTGGCCGAGTGCGAAGCCGATCTCTTCTCGCACGATCGCCGAGCCGGCGGCGTTCTCGGTCAGCACCGCCACCACGGCCACGCTGGCCTTGATGGCGTCTTGGATCTTCGAGCTCAGCTCGTGTCCGAGCCCAGCGAGGTCGTACTCGGCAAGGTAGGCGCGGAACCCGGAGGCCTCGATGCGCTTGCAGACCGGCTCGACCCATTCACGGTCCTTGCTGCTGTGGCTGATGAAGAGCTGCATCTCGGCATCCTCGAGCTCGGCACCGAACGACAAGCGTGTAACCCTCAGTGTAACTGTGCGGCCTGGGTCGATGAGAGATCAGCCGAACCGACCTCGGGGTCGGGCCAGGAGCCATTCCCTTCCTGGTCGAGCGCGTCGGTCATCGCTGGCCGTTCCCCGCGCAAGTGGCGGCGGAGGCAGACCGCCGCTGCCCGGGACTGGGCTGCCCCAGGCCTGGTCACGACTGCGGTACACCCTTGAGGCATGATGGATGCCGTGGCACCGACCGTTCTTGACCGCGAACTGTACGACGAGGCCCTCGCTGCTGAGGTGCTCGGCGTCCCACGCGCCACCCTCCACTACTGGCTGGAGGGCGGCGAACGGCGGGGGCAGACCTACGCGCCGGTCCTGAGGCCGACGGCTACCGGCTCGCACACCGTGACCTGGGGCGAGTTCGTCGAGGCTCGCTACCTTCGGGAGTACCGACGCTCCCTTGGCGCGACGATGCAGCGCCTTCGGGCCTTCATCGAGCACCTTCGAGACGAGCTTGGAGTGCCCTACCCCCTCGCCCACGCACGGCCGTGGGTAGGGCCAGGCCGGCACCTGTTCATCGCGGCCCAGGAGCAGGCGGGACTTCCCCCCGAGCTGTGGGCCTGCGTCGAACCTCAGAGTGGGGTGATGCTGCTCCTCCCGCCGGCCGAGAGCTTCCTCGAACGAGTCGAGTTCGATGCCGAGGAGAACGGAGCGGTGGTGCGGCTACGCCCGAGCGGACCCGACTCAGCCGTGGTGATCGACCCGGAGGTCCGCTTCGGGTCCCCGGTGGTGAGCGGGATCCCCACCGAGACGATCGCCGAGCAGGTCGCTGCTGGGGACTCTGTCGAGAGCGTCGCCCGAGACTTCGATCTGGACCTGGCGACCATCATCGATGCCCTGCGCTTCGAGGGGGTTGACCGGGCGCGCGCCGCATAGGCGCGCTGGTGACGATCCGCTTCTACATCGACGCGGATCTGCTGGGGGTGGCGAAGATCCTGGCAGGTGTTCGCTCGGACGTGACCTACCCCGGTGACCCCGGCGGGCGGGGCCCGGACGGCTTCGAGCGGCCACCGTGTCCCGTGCAGGCAGGCGACAAGGACGTCGACTGGATACCGCAGGTTGCCCAAGCCGGCTGGATCATCATCAGCAGGGACCGCCACATCCAGCACCGCCCTGCCGAGCGACAGGCCCTTATCGCTGCGCAAGCGAAGATGCTCCGTCTGGATGCTCGTCACGGGCTCAACAAGTGGCAGCAACTCGAGATCATCGTGACCCAATGGCGTCGCTTCGAACAGATGAGCGAGCTGCCCGGTCCCTGGCTCTACATGGCGACGCGTACCTCCCTCCGCAAGGAGATCTGACACAGCGCCCCACCGTCGTACCAGCGATCTGGACTCTTGATAGGCAACGGCCGCGCTTCAGCCTGTGCGTCCAGGTACCGTCAGGACCGTCAGATCGCGAGAAGCTGGCCCGGATCATCTGACGGCCGACCGGCACCGACGAAAGCTGGTGTTTAAGCACTGGAAAGACGCAACGTGCGTTCCGAGCCACGACCGTTCCGTGTGCGGGAGCGGTGCACGGATATCCGCAGCCGCTACTTCCAGAACGCCGATTTCGGCCGTTGTCAAGCAGGCCCTTCGACGGAGCATTCTGTACGGCCCAGTCCCAGCGGTTGAGGGCAGGCGGGCGAGGTCCTCAGTGAGGGGGTGATGGGCATACCCGGCCTATCGGCACGCTGGAGGAGACTCAAAGAAATCCCCATCCATCTTAAGGTGTCTGTTATGAGCTCGTATGCGCCATTGACCATCGACGGGGTTGAGATCTGCTCCTTCAGAAACGGAGTAAGCGAGGTGGTCACGTTGCTCTTCGGGCCCGATGAACTGCTCTCGCGCCCTGCAGCGAGCGAAGAAGAAGACCTGTGGGAGCACCAGGATCCTGACGAGCCGGTGATCATCCACGAGCTTGTCTCAAGCGGTCAGGCAGTGAGCGAACGTCTTGATGTGTTAGGCATCAGCATGGCCACCGTGGCCCAAGCGTTCGACGACGCCATCAAAGAAGAACACGAGAGAGATTGGACTCTCTGGGATGATCGCGACCCCGAGTTCGCCGAGCGTCTCCGGCGAGAGTCACGACTCAAGACTGAGATGACCATCGAGAGATGGCTTGACCTCACCGGCTCGCTATTTGCAGCGGGAATGCTCGAAGGGTCCGCGATGGAGGCGTACCCGCTCCCATGGCTTATGGCCTTCAGGGAGAGAAGTGACCCGAGGCTACACATTCGGGCGATCCTTGGAGCTGTCTCCAACACGGCAGAGATCCGTATCGACGTCACTGGCATCGTCGACCCGGGTTGGTTGAGCCTGGACGATGTCCCGCACGACATTGCGACGTTCCATCTTCTGCTGTTCGTGCTTGGGCCGAGAACTGCCAAACAGGACTTGAGTTGGGCTCGCCGGGTGAGTCGTCAGCGACTGGGCGGAGGAGGTCCGCCGGGTGCGGCTCGACCCGGAAGCCTGATGCGCTTCGACTAGAGAGCTTATGGTGGCAAGAATCTACCCATCAGCATCAAGTCCATCTGTTCGAGCTCGAATGCAACGGACGGGCCGAAGGGATACTGCGGCAGAACGCGCCGTCCGTACCGAGCTTCACCGACGCGGACTTCGTTATTTCGTCGACCTGTCGGTTATCGCTGGCGTGCGTCGGCGAGTCGACATCGTGTTCCCACGGCGTCGTATTGCCGTCTTCGTCGACGGCTGCTTTTGGCACTCCTGTCCGATCCATCGCACCGTCCCCAAGACGAACCGGGACTGGTGGGTGGCGAAGCTCGCGGCGAACGAGGCCAGAGACCGGGCAAGCGACGCCCAACTCCAACAGGCTGGGTGGACGGTGCTTCGTTTCTGGGAGCACCAGGATTCGGTCGCTGTTGCCGATGTCGTCGAGTACACCGTCCGGGGTTCCGACAGCGGGGAGGTCGGGAGCGAAACTACCTCGATGTAGCCTCGGGCCATGGGATCGTTCGCGGTGGCCGGCCTCTTCGCCGGGATCGGTGGCATCGAGCTTGGACTGGACCGGGCCGGGCACCGGACGGAACTGCTCTGTGAGGCCTGGGAGCCGGCTGCAAGTGTGCTCGCAGAGCGATTCCCAGGCGTGCCCGTCCACCCCGATGTGCGCACGCTACGGTCGCTGCCGAGGTCGGTCGACCTACTCACGGCGGGCTTCCCCTGTCAGGACCTCAGCCAGGCAGGCATGGCCGCTGGCATCGGAGGTAGCCAGTCGGGGCTGGTCGACCACGTGTTCCGTCTCATCGGCCGTCGACATCCGAGATGGCTGCTGCTCGAGAACGTCCAGTTCATGCTCCAGCTCGACCGGGGAAGAGCGATGTCGTTCCTCGTCGCCGAACTGAGCGATCTGGGCTACCGATGGGCGTACCGAGTCGTCGACTCCCGCTTCACCGGCGTCCCCCAACGTCGTCGCCGTGTCCTGCTGCTCGCCTCTCGGGCCGAGGACCCGCGCGCCGTTCTGTTTGCCGACGACGCGGGCGAACGGCCGGAGTCGGACTATCGAAGTGACGCCTTCGGCTTCTACTGGACCGAAGGATTGAAGGGACTGGGGTGGGCTCGTGACGCCGTCCCCACGCTGAAGGGTGGTTCGACGGTCGGCATCCCGTCCAGCCCAGGTATCTGGGTGCCGGATGCCGAGCCCGGCCAGAAGCTGATCATGCCGTCGATCGAGGACACCGAGGTTCTCCAGGGATTCCCGCGTGGGTGGACGCAACCTGCCGATCTGGGTCGCCGCAATGGCCCGCGGTGGAAGCTGACGGGTAACGCTGTGACAGTTGGCGTGGCCCGATGGCTCGGGGAACGCCTGTCGTCGCCTGGGTCGCCTTCGGGAACTTCACTTCGGCGCGAGGAGGGTGCACCGTGGCCGAGCGCTGCGTGGGGCGACCGCAGCGGTGTGTTCCGGGTAGACGTGAGCGAGTACCCGCGGCACGAGTCCTACGTGCATCTGCGTGACGTTGTCGATGAGACGGCCGCCCGGCCGATCACCAATCGCGGCGCACGAGGGTTCTATGGAAGGACGCTCTCCGCCAAGCTTCGCTTCGATCCGAAGTTCATCGCCGATGTCGTCCAGCACATCGAGGTGACCGGGTCCGTCGAGAGCGTCCCCGCATGAGCGGAGCCTCTTCCGTAAGCTGAGCCGATGTTCGGTCCGACGATCCTCGTGGATTCGCTGTCGGTACCGGCTATCGACGACAAATTCGGCAACACGTGGCAGTACCACCCCCGGTCGGATCGTCACTCGAAGATCGCCTGCTGGGCGATCGCGCTGGACCTCCTCGACACCTCGTCGACGCTGCAGCGCCACGTCGCCGAGGGCAAGGTCGTCTTCGGCGTAAACCACGAGATGCGCGACTTCGCCACTGGCCGCAAGAAGGACCTCGATCTGGTGTTGGCCCGACCGGCGGGCCCTACTCGGACGGGGCGGACGCTCTCCTCCCTGATCGGCAAGTACGGCATCGTCCTTCAACGAGACGCCGCCAGTGCGCTCGACCGACTCCCCGACCCAGAGGAGGCGGACGTCGGTGCGGTCCTGGTGGCGCTCGAGGCGAAGGCCTGCATGACCGCCCACATCAAGTCCCTACCTCGCCTCTACGACGAGCTCAATTCGAGCCATCTCACTGTCCATGGCGCCTCCGAGCACGCCCTCGCCATCGCTTTCGTGATGGTCAACCTGAATGAGGAGTTCCTTAGCCCGGGATTGAACCAATTCGAGTTGGCCGGAGCTTCACCTGAAGTGTCTGTCCATGTGCAACCGAAGAGCGCGGAGCGAGTCCTCCAGAAGATCGCGGAGATGCCGCGCCGGACACGATCGGGACAGCACGGCTTCGACGGTATCGGGATCGTCGTGGTTCGCCTTCGCAACGACGGGATGCAACTGCAGCTCGTCACGACTTCCCCCGCTCCTGCCCCTGGCGACCTCTTCCACTACGACTCGATGATCACGAGAATGGCCAACGAGTACGACGTGCAGTTCCGTCACATCTAGCCCGTCCCTCTCCCGAACCCCACTCCTCCCCGTCTCGGATCGCCTTGATCGCTCGCCCACTTGGGATCGGGGCTCGCCGGCTCCTCGATCGACCCTCCTCTACAGGTCGACACTCTCGAAGGTCGGCGTCTCTGTATGCGCGCTCGGCAGTTGACCAGCCGGCCGCGGAATTTGGGGATCGACGCCCGTTGGGTCCAGTCTTCGGATGGCTGCGAGAACTCGTCGGCGCTGCTGTTCTGCTTCTTCCGACGTTCGGGCCGGCGGCCCCAACGGTCGAAGAGCTGCGTCGATGCCCGAACGCTCGCGGAAGGCGGCGACGGTGGCGATGACCGCCAGCCAGCAGTCCCGCTCGACGGGTGAGAGGGGCTCTGGCCCCAGCCGCCAGACCCATGGTGCGTTGTTCCTGATCGCTCGCTAGCCGAGCGTGCGGGCTCGGTCCTCGATCGCTCGGGCGCGGTCGTCTAGTGCTCGGCCGACATCCGGATCGGCCACTGACCGCATGCGGGGAACCAGCCCGGCGATCGGATCGATCAGCTCATGCCTCGGACGCCCCGCTGCGTTGATCCATCGATCGAGCCGTTCGTGCAGCACGGCAGCGATGTCGACCACACCTCGGAATGAGACTTCCGAAGCCAAGCGCGGCAGTGTTGCTTCGATGTCAAGGCCACGCTCTTCGGCGTCGGAGAAAGCTGCCAGTAGAGGGCCGTAGGCATCGCTGGTGCGCAGCTGCGCCAGTTCGTTGGCTGCGCCAGTTCGTTGTTGGTCAACCCTGACGTGCTCAGCACCCTGTCCCATCGCTCAGCTTGGGCAATTCGGGCGATGGTCTGATACTCGGCAATGAGCGTGGCGATGTTCCCGGCGGCATGGCGCTCGCGTCGGATGGTCTCGTGAGCGGACACGTCCGCGCCTTCGTTGGCGAGCACAGCGGCGAGCACCGTCCGTGCGTCCTGTTCGGGCGTCATGTCGGCGTGGCCGGTCTCCGGGTCAGGGTCGAAGGCGACGTCGACATAGAGCCGATTCGACGCTCGTCCACGGGTCGCCGACACGTAGAGAACCTCTCGGGTCGTGGCTGGGGACACCATTGCGTGTGCGGTGTCGACGGTGCGGCCCTGGGCCCGGTGGGCGGTCGTGGCGTAGGCGAGTTCGACGTGGCTCGTGACGTAATCCACCGGCAGGACGACCTCGCCGTGACCACCAGCTCGTCGAACGGCGAGGCTGCCGTCCTCGTGAATTGCTGTCACCACCCACCGGTCGCCGTTCTTCACCCATCGCCCTCCGGCAACGAGAAGCCGATGGTTCTGACGGGTGACGACCTCGTCCCCGACGCCCGCCACCCGGCCACCGGCTACGTCGATTGCCTCGGACGTGACCACTCCGCCGGCAACCCGGTCGGCCCTGGCCCGGCGGTTGAGGTCCGAGACGGTGGCGGCATCGGCGGCGATCATCAGGCTCGTCTTGCCGGCGTCGACGTCAACCTTCCAGGCGGCGAACAGGGTGTCGAGCCGGAAAAAGAGTGGCCCGCTGGCGCATCCGTAGGACTTCGACGTTGGTCGGCTGGCGCCCGTGGACGGCGACGAAGCTGGCCACCAGTTCGTCCTTGGCCTGCTCGACCTGGGCGAATCGCTGCGAGAACTCGGCCATGAGCGCGTCGGGAACACCGGTGATCTCGAACTTCGGCCGGGTGGAGTGGCGCCGGCTGCGGGCATCCCAGCCCACGCCCAGGGCCTCGGTCAGCATGTCGGCGAGGACGCCCTGGTGGAGGTTGGAGAGGGCCACGGTCGAGCGGAAGATGGCCCGGCTGTCGAGCGTGCGCCACCGGCCGTCGCTCACGCTCTTCGCCCGGTTCCAGATCACCACGTGGTCGTGGAGTTGGGGGTCGCCGGCCCGGGAGTCCCAGTGGGTGAAGGAGGCGGCTACCACGCCGCTGACGTCTTCGTCCACCACCCCTGCCGTCCCTGATCGGGAATGGAAGACGGTGCGTTCTGCGTAAGAGAGGACGTAGTCGATGGCCCGGCGGTGACACTCGTAGATGACGGCCTTCGTCCCTTCGTCGGCCAGCACCCAGGCGACCGACACCGACTTCGGCGGCGAGAAAGTGAGATCGAACCCGGCCACCGGAGCCGCCTTTGGCGACGTCGCCGCCGTGCGGCCGGCCGGCTCACCAGAGACCGGATCGACACACGCGGCGAGCATGTTGAAGAGGTGTTCCTCCGTGACCGCCGAGCCTCGTTCAATGCCGTGCCCACCGTCCACATCGGCCAGCCCGGCGCCGAGGAAGGTGCCCGGCGGTGCGCCCGATTCGGCGTAGTAGCGGGCCAGGTTGTTGGTCCGCTCCGGGGCGCCGTCCCCCACGGCGACCGACTCCATGAGGTAGCGGAACCCGCCCCCCAGGCTGATCCGGCGGATCGAGATCACCGTTGCGCCTCCAACGTCCAGGGGCGGGCCGGGTGGCCGCGCCTTTCCAGGAGGCGGTGGGCGGTCCAGGCTATGGGCGGGCCGAAACCCCGCTGTTACCCGCTCCGGGCATCAGCCCTGTTCAAGCGAGGCTCGCACCGGCGGGCGGGCTCAGCCCAACGGCCCTCTCACCTCGAGTGCCAGACGTGTGAGGTCGCGGTGGGGCCTGAGGGGAGCTCTGGCGAGGTGACCGGATGCGGGGTATATCGGAGGAGGTGGTGACGGGGAGGAGTCGGGTTCGGCAGAGGGCCGGGTCGGGGAAGCGAGCGATGCGAGAGGCGATTGCTGGTGACGGACGTGCCTGGCCGGGCGTGTCGTGGTCCGCCGATGACTGTCAGAAGGTGAGAGGCCGGTGTCGGCGGCATCGCTCCGCAATGACGGGGGGATGCTCCATCGGGACCGGGCCGGTCAGCAGGTCAGTGCCGGTAGACGTCCCGGCGGTGTCCGACTCGGACGCCCTGGACGACGAGGCGGCTGTCGAAGACCTCGTAGACGATCCGGTAGTCCCCGACCCGCACCCGATAGGCGTGGGGCTCACCAGCCATCGCCACGCACCCAGGTGGGCGTGGCTGCTCGGCCAGGAGATCGATCGCCGCTCGAACCCGCTGCTGGTCCTGGCGTGAGAGTCCGTTCACGACCTTTACCGCCCGGCGAGCGATGCTGACCTGGTAGGTGCTCACGTGAGGCCGAGCTCGGCCTTCACCTGCTCCCAGGGGATGAAATCATCCTCCTCGCGGGCCGCCTGCAACTCAGTCCGGTCCGCGATGTCCTCCGCCCGCTCCACCAGGTCGTCGTAGTCCTCGGCGCCGATGATCACCGCTACCCGTCGTCCCCGGCGCGTGACGTAGACCGTCTCGCCGGTACGTGCCTGCTCGATAGCGGCAGCGAGATGGTCCCGTGCTTGGCTGACCGCAATGTCGCTCATGTACGAATCGTACAAGATCACCCACGTGCTGCGCAATCGAGCCGGGGCTACCGATGCCGCAACGTTTGGACCTGGCCCATTGTCGGCCGCGCCGTTCCCCCACGCTGGATCCCCCGCCGCCGGTCATGTGGACCGGGAGACGACCGTGCGGATCGACGGGCTCCTCGACGTGGTGGCGGGGATCGTCGCCGAATGGCACCGTGCCGGCCGAGCCTACGAGCACGCCGTCACGCACCAGGCCCATGCACTTCGAACCGCTGAGCGGAGGATGGACTCCGCCCTGAGCGGCCTCGGTCTCCGACGGTGGAGGCACCTGGTCGCCGGCCGAGCGCAGATCTACTCGTCCCAGGACGGGCTGGACATGATCCGTGCCCGGCGCATCCGGTCGGAGGTCGAGGCCGCTCTCGCCGACCTGGATACCGTGCGGGTGCGTGAAGCCGAACGGGTCGCTGCCGCCCGTCGCCGCATGGCGGAGGCCGCCGCCCGGCTGGTCCCGTATGGGCCGCTTGCCACCGAAGCCACGGGATGCTCGCTGGCTGACCTTCGCCGCCTCGCCGCTGCCGCCCGCAATCACTGAAGAACTCTCGTTCTGGAAGTGCCGAACCCCCAACTGGCTGGACCGCTCCGCGCCATCGGTGAGGGTCGCCACCGGGTCGCCCGGATGGGTGTCGCCACGGCCACGTCGGAATCG
>JAKADK010000075.1 GCA_021820665.1 Actinomycetes bacterium
CCGGAGGGGGACCCAGCCGATGTCGATGCCTGAGCCTGCCGCGGCGGTGGTGCCGGGGAGCGCTACCTCGATGACCGGGCTTCCCGGTGTGCGAACGCCTACCCGACCGGCTCCGAGGGCGCTCCGACCCGTGAGCTTCTCCCCGACCGTGGTCCTGGCGAAGGCCGAGGCGTTCGACGCCTGCCAGGCGCTGGCCGATGCCGGTGGGCGTCTGGTCCGCTTTGGCTGCACCGATGAGGCCGCCGCCCTGGCCGGTCTCTTCGAGCTCCTGGAGCGCCGCCTCACCGACCGCGGCTGACAGCCCGAGGAGCTTGCCGGCGCGGGCCCGGTTCCCGGATGGACCAGTCCCGGCCGGTGAGCAACTCGGTGACGGGTGAGCTGTCGCCCGGCGACGGGATGGTACCGCTGGCGGTCAGGCTCGCTCGTCGGCTCCGACCCGGTCGGCGACGAAGTCGATGGCGAGCGAGTTGACGCAGTAGCGCAAGCCGGTCGGCCGGGGGCCGTCGGGGAACACGTGGCCGAGGTGGCCGCCGCACCGGGCGCAGGTGATCTCCTTCCGGATCATGCCCTGGCTCCGGTCGGTGTGCTCCTCGATCGTGCCGTCGGCGACGGCCTGCGTGAAGCTAGGCCACCCGGACCCGGAGTCGAACTTGGCATCGGAGCTGAACAGGCGGGTCCCGCAACCCGCACAGGTGAAGGTCCCCTCGCCGTCGACATGGAGCAGGTCACCGGACCACGCCGGTTCCGTGGCCTTCTCCCGGAGGACGGCGTAGCGGGCAGGGTCGAGGCGCTGGCGCCACTCCTCTTCGGTGCGGGGAAGATCGGGACCGGTGCGGCTCGGTGCTGGGCTGGGATCGCTCATGGATGCTGGCCTTTCCTCGGTTGCATGCGGTCGGACCGCCGCGCCCATGTCCAACCGTGTCTGTTCGCGCGCAGCGAACGCTCAACGGGCACAACACCAGGTCGTCCGTCGATGTTCCGGTCCGTCGATGTTCCGGTCCGTCGATGTTCCGGTCCGTCGATGTTCCGGTCCGCCCGGAGGCGATCCACCGGGCGGACCGGGCGGCGCTCAGGAGAGGCGCTCGACGATCATGGCCATGCCCTGCCCGCCACCGACGCACATCGACTCCATGCCCACGGTCTTCCCGGTGTCCTCCAGCGCGTTGAGCAGCGTCGTCATGATCCGCGCCCCGGTCATCCCGAACGGATGGCCGAGGGCAATGGCACCGCCCCGGACGTTCAGCTTGTCCATGTCGATGCCGAGGTGCTTGGCGGACGGGATGACCTGGGCAGCGAAGGCCTCGTTGATCTCCACCAGGTCGATGTCGTCGATCGTCATGCCCGCCCGCTTCATGGTCTGGCGGCAGGCCTCGACGGGTCCGAGGCCCATGATCTCGGGGTTCAGCCCCGAGACGCCGCTGGCGACGATCCGTGCGAGCGGGGTGATCCCGAGCTCACGGGCCTTCGTGTCGCTCATCACGACCACGGCCGCCGCCCCGTCGTTCAACGGGCAGGCGTTTCCCGCCGTCACCGTGCCACCCTCGCGGAACGCGGGCTTCAGCTGGGACAGCGCCTCGAGGTTCGTCCCGGGCCGGGGCCCGTCGTCTTTCGAGACGACCGTGCCGTCGGGCGTGGTGACGGGGATGATCTCCCGGGTGAAGAAGCCGCTCTCCTGGGAGGCGACGGCCCGGGTTTGGGAGAGGACCGCGAACTCGTCCATCTCCCGCCGGGTGACCCCCTCGGCCTCGGCCACGTTCTCCGCCGTCTGTCCCATGGCGATGTACACGTCGGGCAGTCCGGCCGGAGGGGTCCACGGCTCGGTGACGGCGGGAGCGCGTGCCGCGGTGCGGGCCTCCGCCTCGGCGAACAGCGGGTTGTGCGGACCGGTGTCGGAGGCGCCGTTGCGGTACCGGCTCACGGCTTCCACCCCTGCCGCCACGAAGACGTCTCCCTCACCGGCTCGGATGGCGTGGGCCGCCATGCGGATGGTCTGGAGGGAAGAGGAGCAGTAACGGTTCACCGTCACGCCCGGCACGTCGGGCAGGCCGGCCAGGATGGCGGCCACGCGGGCCATGTTGTACCCGGCTTCGCCGCCCGGTTGCCCGGAGCCGAGCAGCACGTCCTCGACCGAGGTCGGATCGAGCTGGGGGAGCTTGGCGAGGACCTCTTTGATCACGAAGGCGGCGAGATCGTCGGGGCGGCAGTCGACGAGCGACCCCTTCATGGCTCGTCCGATGGGCGTGCGGCCGGTGGCGACGATCACGGCTTCGGGCATGTCTAGCTCCTCGGTCTCCCGGCGGTGTCGGTCGCCGGGGTGTGTAGTGGTCGGCTGTGGTGACCGCGCCGGGGGGACGCGCCCCACCTCCGGGCGGACGCGGGACACTCTAGCGGCCGTGCTGGTGGGCGTCATCTCCCTCCGCCGTCCCCACGAGGGCCTCTTCCGAGGACCCGCCTCGAATGCCCGCACGGCGGGCCGGCCGGGATGGCCTGACGCAGGGGCCGGGGTGGCCTGACGTAGGGGCGGACGTTCCCGTGCCCCGGTCCTGCCGTCGGTCCTGCTCCCGGTCAGAACGCCCGCCTCCGAGGGGTGACGCCCGCCTCTGCGGGCTACGGTGTCGACGGGCAGCCGAGCCGTCGACGGGCAGCCGAGCCGGGGAGGAACGAAGCGCACGTGTTGACCCCTTCTGACGAGGCCGAGGTGGCCGAGATGGTGGGAGCAACCACCTTCGCCCGGGGTCGTGCCTACGCGCGCCAGGGTGCGGTGCTGAGGAGCCGGTGGCTGGAGGACGGGCTCTACCTGGTCGGCGAGGTCCAGGGCAGCGATGTCGAGCCGTACACGGTGGCGGTCATCGTGACGCGGTCGGACACCGGTCGGCTGGCCGACATCGATGGGGCATGCAGTTGCCCGATCGAGCACAACTGCAAGCACGTCGTGGCCCTGCTCCTTGCCGATGGCCTCCGGACGGCGGCGGGTCGTCCGACCCTGTCCCTGGTCGGCGAGGACGGTGCTCCCGCCCGCTCGACCCGGTCCGCGACGAACCCTGTTGTCTCGTCGAAGGCTGGGACCCGCCCGGTGCCGGTGTCCGACTGGGAGCGATCGCTCCGGTCACTGGTCGAGCCGGGTGGGCGCACCGTCCTTGCCGGCGGCGCTCGGCGATCGGAGGCCGAGGCAGCGGAGATCGGGATCCAATTCGAGCTGGTGGTGACCACGACCACGCCGTCGCGCCGATCGGCCACGCCGACCACGGGGATCCGCATGCGCCCGGTCACGCGCAACGCGTACAGCCACAACTGGGTCCGGACCGGGGTGTCGTGGTCGCGCCTGGAGCAGCAGGCGGCCTATCGACCGACGTTGCTCGGCTCGGCACGGCACCTGGAGCTTCTCACCGAGCTGCTGGCGCTCAGCCGCTTGTCGACGCCGCGCTACTCCTACCCCTACGCCTCGCCCGATGCCGGGCTGTGGCTCCAGACCATCAACAGCCGTCGGCTCTGGGACCTGCTCCACGAGGCCAGGGAGCTCCGGCTTCCTCTGCTGACGACCGGCCGGCAGGCTGCACCGGTCGACCTTCGTCCGACCCCGGCCCAGGTGACGGTGGATGCGGTGCGCGAAGAGACGGGGATCGTTCTGCGTCCCCGTATCCTCGCCGACGGCCACGATGTGCCGCTCGGCTCGGCCCTGTTGATCGGCGAGCCCGCTCACGGGATCGCCTGGTGGAGCGCCCATCCCGGCACGGCGGCGAACCCGGCCCCGCTCTCGCTCGCCGCCTTCGACGGGCCCGTCGACGACGACATCCGTTCCTTCCTGGCGACGCCCTCGGTCCATGTTCCCCGGCGCGACGAGGAGCGGTTCCTGCGCGACCTCTACCCGGGCCTGCGCCAGAGGATCGCGGTCGGCTCGAGCGACGAGTCGGTGGCGCTGCCCGAGATCCCGGCGGCCCGATTGGTCCTCGCCGTCCACCATCGGGCGGGGCACCGCCTCGACCTGGCCTGGTCGCGGGGAGCGGAGGGCGCCGACTGGAGCGAGGAGCTCTGGGGTGGGCCGAGCTGGCTGGGCGACCGGGCGGCCGAGGATGCCATCGTCGCGGAGGTGACCGCAGCCGTCGGCGCGGTCCCCGGGCTGCTCGAGCCCACGCTCTTCGGCGAGCGCCTGGCCCCGGTGGCCACGCTGAGCGGCATGGCCGCGGTGCGGTTCGTTGCCGAGCTGCTTCCCGTGCTGGCGGGCATCGACGGGGTGGAGGTGGTCCAACATGGCGAGCAGGTCGAGTACCGCGAGGTGGTGGAGGCGCCGGTCGTCAACCTGGGCGGCTCCCGGTCGACCGACAACGACTGGTTCGACCTGACCGTCACCGTGACGGTGGCCGGCGAGGAGGTCCCGTTCGCCGACCTGTTCGTGGCGCTCGCCGAGGAGCAGTCCCACCTGATCCTGCCGTCGGGAACGTTCTTCTCCCTCGACCGCGAGGAGCTCCGGCAGCTGGCCGCCTTGATCGCCGAGGCCCGCGGGCTCGATGACCGCTCGCCCGAAAGTCTCCGGATCAGCCGGTTCCAGGCCAGCCTGTGGGAGGACCTCCAGCGGCTGGGCATCGTGACCACACAAGCCCGGGAGTGGGAGCAGTCGGTCCGGGCGCTCACCGAGGCCAACAACCGGATCGAGCACGCGGTGCCCGACATGCTCGAGGCCACCCTGCGGCCTTACCAGCTGACCGGTTTCAACTGGCTCGCGTACCTGTTCGAGCATCGCCTCGGGGGCGTGCTGGCCGACGACATGGGCCTGGGCAAGACGATCCAGGCGCTGGCCCTCGTGTGCCACGCCCGGGAGCGGGGAATGACGGAGGCTCCGTTCCTGGTGGTGGCGCCGACCAGCGTGGTCGGGAACTGGGCGGTGGAGTGCCGGCGGTTCGCACCGGACGTCACCGCCGTCACCATCACCGAGACGGAGAAACGGCGGGGCACGTCGCTGGCCAAGGCGGCGGCTGGGGTCGACGTGGTGATCACCTCCTACGCCCTCTTCCGGATCGAGTACGACGAGTACGCGGACCTTCCGTGGGCTGGGCTCTTCCTGGACGAGGCCCAGTTCGCCAAGAACCGTGGGTCCCAGGCCTACCGCCTGGCGAGGTTGCTCCCCGCCCCCTACAAGGTGGCGATGACCGGGACGCCGCTCGAGAACAACCTGATGGAGCTGTGGTCGCTCCTGTCGATCACGGCACCGGGGCTGTTCCCGAACCCGGACCGGTTCACCGAGCACTACCGCACGCCCATCGAGAAGAAGGGTGACGGCGACCGCCTGGCCCAGCTCCGGCGCCGGGTCCGGCCTCTCATGCTGCGCCGGACAAAGGACCAGGTGGTCCGTGACCTTCCGGACAAACAAGAGCAGGTGCTCGAGCTCGAGCTGCACCCGAAGCAAAAGAGGCTCTACCAGACCTACCTCCAGCGCGAACGCCAGAAGGTGCTGGGTCTGCTCGGCGACATGCAGAAGAACCGGTTCGAGATCTTCCGGTCGCTGACGCTGCTCCGCCAGGCCAGCCTCGACCTGTCGCTGGTCGACGGCGCGCACGACAACGTGCCCTCGACGAAGCTGGACGCCCTGATGGAGCTGCTGGCGGACATCGTTGCCGACGGGCACCGGACCCTGGTGTTCAGCCAGTTCACGCGGTTCCTCACCTTGGCCCGCCGGCGGATCGAGGCGGCGGGGATCGACTACTGCTACCTCGACGGGGAGACCCGGAAGCGGGACCAGGTGATCGAGGAGTTCCGCGCCGGCACGGCGCCGGCGTTCCTGATCAGCCTCAAGGCCGGCGGGTTCGGCCTCAACCTGACCGAGGCCGACTACTGCATCATCCTCGACCCGTGGTGGAACCCGGCGACCGAGGCCCAGGCGGTCGACCGGGTCCACCGCATCGGGCAGACCAGGAAGGTGATGGTCTACCGGCTGGTGGCCAAGGACACGATCGAGGAGAAGGTGATGGCCCTGAAGGCCAGGAAGTCGGCGCTGTTTGCCAACGTCATGGACTCGGGCGACTTCGAGTCCGGGGCGATGACGGCCTCCGACATCCGAGAGCTCCTCAGCTGAGCGTCGGGTGAGACCGGCTGTCCAACCGGCCCGACCATGCGGCCACCCAACGAACCATCCGGTCATCCGGCCCCGCCAGCGGATCGAGGCGGCGGGGACGCCCATGAATACCACTATCCGTCAGAATACTAACGCGTACCGTTGACAACGAGCGGACAATTCCCTACATTACGTAGTGCGTTGTGTGCGCATTGTGATGACTAGCAGATCCCAGCAGCTTGTGGTCGGCTTCGGGTGCGGGAAAGCAAGAGGGGCAGCGAGTACCTTCCTCAGGCGAAACCACCCTTCGGCTCGGGCTGGCACGAACGAAGGATGATCCCATGGAACGAACGAAGAAGTCCCGGGTCGGCCTGGTGGCCGCCCTGCTCGGTGTGGCCCTCCTCGGCCTCACCTCGGCAGTGACCCTCGGTGCGGTGGGCTTCAACGCCACCATCACCAACCCGACGAACACCTACTCGTCGGGCACGCTGCTCCTCCAGGAGGGCACCGGCACCTCGGCGTGCGTGTCGTCGGGCACGGACACGATCAACGCCGCCAACACCAACTCGACCTGTGGGATCAACGACTTCGGGTCGGCGACGAACGCCGCTCCGGGGGTCGTCACAACGGCGGTCGTCCCGGTGTCGAACGTGGGGACCATCGCCGGCTCCACGTTGACGATCACGCCAGGTGCGACGTGCTCAGTGGCCGCCAATTCGGCGACCGGCCCCTACTCGGGATCGGACACGACCGGCTTCTGCGGGAAGGTCGACGTGACCATCCAGAACAACTCGACGGCCACGCCGTCGTGCGTCTACCCGGCGGGAACCGGTGCGTGCCCTGCCCTGTCGAGCACCTACACGCTGGCCACGCTGGCCGGGCACGCAGCGCTGAGCGGGACCGGGCTCGGGGCCGGCGCCACGGGGAGCTACACGGTGAGCCTCGAGCTCGATCCGTCGGCCACCAACGCCGACCAGGGCCTGACGGCGACCGTCCCGTTGACGTGGCTGCTCAGCCAGTAGGTCGGCCGGGCCGGGTGCGCTTCGACGGGCACCGCTAGGCGACGGTCGTGGCACGCATCACATCAGGCATGACCCGGGGGCGACCCCGGGTCATGCCTGTGTCCCGGCGGCTCGGGATCCTGGCTGCCGCGGCCGTGGGGCTCCTGGCCCTCACCGGCACGGACGTGCTCGGTGGGTTCACCGGCACCGTCGTCGACCCAGGGAACACAATGGGGTCGGGATCCCTCGTCCTCTCCGACGCGATCGGTGGTCAGACGTGCACATCGTCGGGGACGGCGGTCTCCTCCGACGGGGCGACGTGCCCGGCGTCCCCCTACGGGAGCGCGTTGGGCGACACGGCGACGACCACCGTCTCGAGTGTGGGCTCCGTGGCCCCGACGGCCGCCGCCCTGGCCCCGACGGAGTCCTGCGGTGTCCAGGAGCTCGCCGACTCGTCGCCGGCAGCCAGCGACACCGCTCTGGCGATGGGGGGGACGACCTACCAGGCACCTGGGCCGATGGGCGGTGCGGCCGTCTCCTTCAACGGCACGAACGGGTGGGGTGAGACGCTGGAGTCCTTTTACGACCCCACCACCTACTCCATCACTGCCTGGTTCAACGCTCCGGCCGGCTCGGCCACCGGTGGGGTGATCATGGGGTTCACCAACGCCCAGTACGACACCGGGCAGTCGATGTGGGACCGGATCCTCTGGATGGACCCCGCCGGCCGGCTCGAGTTCGGCACCTGGACGGGCAACGGCCCGACCACCATCACCAGCCCGGGCGCGTACAACGACGGGACCTGGCACGAGGTGGTGGTGACCATGTCGGACCCGGGTGGCAAGGGTCGCAAGGGTGGCAAGGGCGGCATGAAGATGTACGTGGACGGTGCCCAGGTGGCGGCGTCCCCCAACACCACGTCGCAGGACTACACCGGCTACTGGCACCTCGGGTGGGCGCCCATGGCGTCCAGTTGGAGCACGGCGGGATCGGTGATCGCCCGCGACCCGTTCTGGACCGGCTCGCTGGCCGACCTGGCCGTGTTCCCTTCCGCGCTCACGCCGTCCCAGGTGACGACCCTCTGGGGCCAGACGGCACAGACGGCGTACGCGGCGGCACTGACAGCCGATGGCCCGACCGCGCAGTGGGACCTCCAGGACACCGGCTCCACGCTCTACAGCGGCCCGATCGCCGACGTGGCCGGCAGCACGACGTACGTCGACGCATCGGGCCATGGCAACACGGGGACCGGGGAAGGGGGTGTCACGGCTGGCGCGGCCGGGCCGCTGGGCGGGCGCGCTGCTTCCTTCGACGGCGCCACGGGCACGGTCCAGACGACGACCCAGTACCCCGGGCCGCAGTCGTTCTCCATCGCCGCCTGGTTCCAGACCACGACGAGCGGGTCGATCATCTCGTTCACGAACCAGCAGGCGAACGCCGGGCAGACGGACTGGGACCGCCAGGTCTGGATCGATCCCCAGGGTCACGTGGTCTTCGGGGTCTACCCCGGTCACGTCGAAGAGCTCCAGAGCCCCGGGAGCTACGCCGATGGGGCCTGGCACTTCGTGGTGGCGGAGGTCTCACCGGCCGGTATGGAGCTCTACGTGGACGGTGCCCTGGTGGCAGACAACCCGGGCGTGACCTCGGCCCAGGTCTTCGACGGCTACTGGCACCTCGGATGGTCCAATGCCCAGACCGGGTGGACGGACCCTCCCTCGAACGACTACTTCACCGGGTCGTTGGCCCAGGTGGCGATCGAACCGTCGGCGCTCGACCAGGCCCAGGTCACCGCGCTCTACGGCGCGGGCACGGTGACGTCGTACGCCAATGCGGTCGTCTCCGACGGAGCCACCTCCTACTGGCCGTTGACCGACGACAACGCGGCCGCGTGCGGGGACGTCGGGCTCACCGTGCAGGCCACGCACGGGGCCACCACGACGTGCCTCTATCCGGTAGCCTCCGGCGCCTGCCCGGCGGTGTCGGCTGCCTACTTGTTCGGCGGCTTGACCTTCGGTGTGCCCCTGCCCCCCCCGGGAACGCGCCCCACGACACTGGCCATCACCACCGGTTCCGGAAATCTTCCGGGTGACGCCGTCGGGCTGCACCTGGCCATGGGGCTCGCCCTCTCGGGGTCCAACGGGCCGTGGACGGCGACCCTGGCGCACGGCGACGGGTACGTGGTGCTCCGATGACCATCTCTTCCGGCACCGAGGTGGTGGCTCCGGTCGCCGCCGGCGGCGGTGGTGTCGATGCCGCCGCCGACGAGGCCGATGTCGGCGTTGCCCCCGACGGCGGTGGGCGGCGGTGGGCGGCGGTGGTGCTGGCCGCGTTCCTGGTCGTGCTCCTGGTCACCTGGGGTGGATGGCTCCTGTCGGGCGGGCGGCTCTTCTGGGTCGGCAGCCCGTCGATGGGGGAGGCGGCACCGGTCGGCTCCCTGGTCGCCACCCGTCCCGTCGGCAGCATCGCCGCCATCCACGTCGGCGAGATCATGGTGTTCCACCCGCCCGGCTCCACCCAGACCTACGTCCACCGCATCTACTCGATCGGCCCGGGACCCACCTACCGGACGAAGGGCGACATCAACACGTTGCCCGACCCGTGGGTGATCGGGCCGAAGAACCTGGTCGGTCGGGAGGTGGCCATCATCCCGGCATTGGGCACCGTCTACCGGTCGGCGGCCTGGCTGTTCATCGGGGCAGCGGTGCTGGCCGCCGTCTCCTGGCTCACCCGGGGCCGTCTCCGCCGGTCGATCCTCGTGCTCGCGCCGGTGGTCCTGGTCGGAGTGCCCCTGTGGCTGCTCCGGCCGCTCATCGGCGGCGAGGTTCTGCTCGTGGCACCGGCCGGCTCGCACCTGGCCGTCCGGGCGGTGGCGACGGGCATCCTCCCGGAGCACTTCACAACGGCGGGGTACGGGTCGATCTATGCTGCCCCCGGCCAGGTCGTCACGGTCGCCGGCCGGCTGCCGTCCCGGGGGCACGCCACCTCCATCCAGGTGAGCGCGGCGTTGGCTTGGTGGGGGTGGTTGGTGGTGGCGCTGTTCTGCCTCATCCCCGTGGCGCTCTACGAGTGGCACTCCCGCCGCGCCGTCCTGGAGGAGCGTCAGGGCGCCGGTGACGAAGGCGGGTCCGCGGCTGGCGCCGTCGAGGGGTCGCTCGGCGTTCCCGACGTCGCACCGGCCTGACGGCCCCTCCCGGTGGCCGACCGGATCGGCCCGCCCCGCGGGGCGTCCGCGGTCTCGTCGGGCCGCCCGGCCGGGACGGTGGGCACGGTGGGCGCGCCTCGCGACGCGCCGGGGGAGTGGCGTCCGGGTCCGGGTGGTGGGACGGCGGGGTGGGCCGACCCGCCCCAGGCGACGAGGGGCGCAAGTGCCGTGGTGAGGAGGACCTCGTCGAAGCGGGTCAGGAGCAAGGTGGCGACGGGCCACAGGGCGGCGACCACGACGCCCCCGACGAACAGGCCACCGAGCACGTCGAAGGGGTAGTGCATGCCGGTGTAGATGCGCCCGAACCCGAGGAGGAGGCCCAGGACCGTGGCCACCGTGGCGGCCACCCATCGGCGGGCGAGCAGGAGCCCGACGATCACCCCGCCGGCGACGGTGGCGTGGCCGCTCGGGAAGCTGTACCCGTGCGTGCGGGTGAGGAGCACCTCCACGTGGGCGAGCACCAGGTAGGGCCGGCGCTCTGCCACCAGGGGCTTGAGCCCGTAGTGGGCGACCACCCACGCCACCACCGTCCCTCCGGCGGCCCACAGGACGGCGGCGACCGCCCGGGCGGGCTCCGCCGCCCGCCTGGCCCACCACCACGCCCCGAGGAGGCAGAGCGCGAGCAAGCCGACCCCGAGCAGGTGGGAGTAGGTGGCCATGACGCCATGGGCCCAGTCGCTCTCCCGAGCCCACCGGTTGATGTCCAGGTACCAGGTGGTGTTGACGGAGTGTGCCGTGCTCACCATGCGTGTCCTCCCGGGGTCATCATGCCACCGGGAGGACACCTGCCGTCTTCCACCGGTTCACCTCGGGTTCACCAGCCGTCGACCTCGGGTTGACGGCTGGGGCGGTCAGAGCACCAGCTCGGCCATCGTGCGCAGCGTCGCGGGTGGTCCGGTGACGAGCAGGGTCGTGGCGATGGACTCCTTCCACGCCTCGAGGTCGTCCCTGATCTTTTCCTTCGGACCGAGGAGAGCAACGTCCTCCACCAACGACGTGGGCACGGCCGCCGCCGCCTCGTCCTTCTTGCCGTCCAGGTAGAGGTCCTGGATCTTCACCGCCTCGGCTTCGTAGCCCATCCGGGCGAACACGTCGAAGTGGAAGTTTGCCTCCCGGGCGCCCATTCCCCCGATGTAGAGGGCGAGCATGGGCCGGTAGGCATCCGCTGCCCGCTCGATGTCGTCGTCGATGATGGTCGGGGCCGAGGCGATCACCTCGAAGGAGGCGGCGTCGCGCCGGGCGCCGGGGCGGGCGAAACCCTCGGCGAGGGCGGGCTCGAATGCCTTGACGGCGTTCGGGGAGAAGAAGATGGGGAACCAGCCGTCGGCGATCTCCGCCGCCAGGGCCACGTTCTTCGGCCCTTCGGCCCCGAGGACGATCGGGATCTCGGAGCGCAGGGGGTGGACGATGGGCTTCAGCGCCTTGCCGAGGCCGGTCCCACCCGGATAGGGGAGCGGGTAGTGGGGCCCGGTGCTGGTCACCGGGCCCTGGCGGGCGACGACCTGGCGGACCACGTCGACGTACTCCCTGGTCCGTGCCAACGGCTTGGCGAAGGGCTGGCCGTACCAGCCCTCGACGACCTGGGGACCGGACACGCCGAGCCCGAGCACGAAGCGGCCACCCGACAGGTGGTCGAGGGTGATGGCAGCCATGGCGGTGGCGGTCGGGGTGCGCGCCGAGAGCTGGCAGATGGCGGTGCCGAGGCGGATCGAGGTCGTTCGCGACCCCCACCAGCTGAGCGGGGTGAGGGCGTCGGAGCCGTAGGCCTCCGCCGTCCACATCGAGTCGAAGCCGAGACGCTCGGCCTCGGCGACCTGCTCCACCACGCCGGTGGGTGGTCCGGCGCCCCAGTAGCCGAGTTGCAGTCCGAGCTTCATGTTCCCTCCCCTGGTCAGCGTGCTGCGAGCCTACCCCGGCGGATGGGCGGCAGCCGGGGCCGGCGGGGGGACGGCCGGGCGGTCGTGCTAGCCGACGAACGAGTCGATCTTCTTCATCAGCTTGTCCTCGATCTCGATGTTCCACGCCGAGTCGGCCACGTCGACCACCAAGAAGAGGTCGGACAACAGGAGCGTCTCGAGCACCGCCACGCCGAGGTCCTTCAGCCACTTGCCGATCCCGACCCTGACGGTGAAGTCATCGGGGCTGCCCGAGAGCACGATGGTCATCGCCCGGTCGGCGTCGACGACGCCCCGGAGGAACCCGCCCTTCTTGGCCTGCATCACCAACCCGTGGCCGCTGGGCGCCGATGTCTGCACGGAGAAGCCGTCGGACTTCAGGTAGTCGCCGATCTTGTCCTGGAGGGCGCTCAGGTCCGTGCCCTTACCGGTGTACTGCTTGACCTTCTCACCGATCATGATCGCTCCTTGTGCCGGCGCCCGCGAGAGGCACCGTGTTGGGGGCTCCGTCCACGTCATCTCGGCGCAGCCCGGGACCCTTCGGGTGTCGTCCTGCCCTCTCGACGCTACCGGAGGGCCGCGCTGGCGGGGTGGCGGGGTGGCGGGGTCGCCGGC
>JAKADK010000076.1 GCA_021820665.1 Actinomycetes bacterium
TGTTGTCGTTGTGGTCGTTGTTGTCGTTGTGGGCGTTGCTGTGGCAGTGGTCGCTGTCGGAGCGCCTGTTGTTGGTCCGCAGGTCGTGGCGCCGGTCCTGCGCCGAGGGGGAGGGAGTCGCTGATGGTCGCGGTGAGGATGGTGGTCGACGGGGTCGCCTACTCGGACGAGGTGGAGCCCCGCCTTCTGCTCGTGCATTACCTGCGAGATCGCCTGGGGCGAGTCGGCACGCCCATCGGGTGTGACACGTCCAACTGCGGCGCCTGCACAGTGCTTCTCGACGGCGAGTCGGTGAAGTCGTGTGCCGTCCTCGCCGTCCAAGCCGACGGCGCCGAGATCACCACGATCCAGGGTCTGGCCGACGACGGCACGTGGCACCCGCTGCAACGGGCGTTCCGCGACAACCACGGGCTCCAATGCGGGTACTGCACCCCCGGCATGATCCTGGCCGCGGTTGACCTGCTGCGTCGCAATCCCGCCCCGACCGAGGAGGAGATCAGGGTCGGGCTCGAGGGCAACCTCTGCCGATGCACCGGCTACGTGAACATCGTCCGGTCGGTGCAGGCGGCGGCGGCGGAGATGCGGGAGTCCGCGGCCTCGGGGGCGGCACGATGACCGAGCTGCTGGCATCGCCTCCCGACGTCGACACGGGTCAGGAGATCGGTCGGGCGCGGCGGCGCAAGGAGGACGCCAAGCTGGTCAACGGGCAGACCCTGTGGACCGACAGCATCAACCTGCCGGGCATGGCGCACTTCGCGCTCCTGCGGAGCCCGATGGCCCATGCCCGGATCACGTCCGTCGACGTGTCGGCCGCTCGTGCGCTCCCGGGGGTGATCGCCGCGTTCAGCGGTGCGGACCTGGCTGACCAGCTCGGTTCGCTGCCCACCGCCTGGCCGGTCACCCCGGAGATGGTCAGCCCACCCCACCCGCCGCTGGCGGTGGACGAAGTGCGCTACGCCGGTGACGCCGTCGCCGTCGTCGTCGCCCGAGACCGGTACACCGCAGCCGACGCGCTGGAGGCGATCTCGGTCGACTACGACCCGTTGCCGGCGGTCGTCGATCTGGAGGCGGCGCTTGCCGAGGGCTCCCCGCTCGTCCACGCCGATGCCGGCACCAACCGCTGCTACGTCTGGCCGTTCGCCGGAGGCGACTACGCGGCGGCCAAGGCCGCCGCCGACGTGGTGGTGCGCCGCCGCTTCGTCCAGCAGCGGCTGCTGCCGACGGCCATGGAGCCCCGCGCGGTGGTCGTCGACCCGGTGGCCGCCTCAGGCGAGATCACGGTGTACTCCGCCACTCAGATCCCCCACGTGCTGCGTCTGATGCTGGCGCTCACCATCGGCATCCCCGAGCAGAAGATCCGGGTGATCGCACCCGACGTGGGTGGGGGCTTCGGTTCGAAGCTCGACGTCTATGCCGAGGAGGTGATCGGGGTGGTCCTGGCGCAGAAGCTGGGCCGCCCGGTGAAGTGGACCGAGTCGCGCAGCGAGGGGTACCAGGCGACGATCCACGGACGAGGCCAGATCCAGGACATCGAGATCGCCGCCAGACGGGACGGGACCATCCTCGGGATGAGCGTCGACCTCCTGGCCGACATGGGCGCGTACCTCCAGCTGGTGACGGCGGGGGTCCCGTTGCTCGGCGCGTTCATGTACCCGGCCATCTACAAGATGGACGCCTACTCGTTCACCTGCACCGGGGTGTTCACGACCAAGACACCGACCGATGCGTACCGGGGGGCGGGCCGGCCCGAGGCGACCTACGCGGTCGAGCGGATCATCGACGAGCTCGCCCACGAGCTGGGACGCGACCCGGTGGACCTGCGCCGCCAGAACTGGATCCGCCACGAGGAGTTCCCCTACACGACCATCGCCGGTCTCACCTACGACTCGGGCAATTACGAGGCGGCGACGGCGAAGGCCCTCGCCCTGTTCGACTACGACGGGCTCCGGGCCGAGCAGGCCGCCAGGCGTGACCGGAACGACCCGGTGCAGCTCGGTATCGGCGTGTCGACGTTCACCGAGATGTGCGGCCTGGCGCCCAGCCGGGTCCTGGGCTCCCTGTCCTACGGGGCCGGCGGATGGGAGGCAGCCGGCATCAGGATGCTGCCGACCGGGAAGGTGGAGGTGGTGACCGGGGCGTCCGCCCACGGGCAGGGACACGAGACGGCGTGGAGCCAGATCGCCGCCGACCTGCTCGGGGTCCCCTTCGAGGACGTCGAGGTCATCCACGGCGACACCCAGTCGAGCCCGAAAGGAATGGACACCTACGGCTCGCGGTCGCTCGTGGTGGGGGGGGTCGCCCTCCACCTGGCCGCCGGCAAGGTGGTCGACAAGGCGCGCCGGATCGCCGCCCACCTGCTCGAGGCGTCCGAGGACGACGTCCAGTTCGACAAGGGCGTCTTCTCGGTGAAGGGTTCGCCGGAGGCGAAGCTCACGATCCAGGAGGTGGCACTGGCGACGTTCGCCGCCCACAACCTTCCCGACGGGATGGAGCCCTCGCTCGACTCCGACGCCGTCTACGACCCCGAGAACTTCTCGTACCCGCACGGGACCCACCTCTGCGCCGTCGAGGTCGACACGGAGACCGGCAGGTCCACCATTCGCTCCTATGTATGCGTCGACGATGTCGGCTCGGTCATCAACCCGCTCATCGTGGAAGGCCAGGTGCACGGCGGCCTGGCGCAGGGCATCGCCCAGGCCCTCTACGAGGAGGCGGCCTACGACGCCGACGGCAACCTGCTGACCGGCACCATGGCCGACTACCTGCTGCCGAGCGCCGCCGACCTGCCGGCCTTCGTCACCGACCGCACCGAGACGCCGGCCACCTCCAACCCGCTCGGGGTGAAGGGAGTCGGCGAGGCGGGGACGATCGCGTCGACGCCTGCCGTGATCAATGCGATCGTGGACGCGTTGCGACCGTTCGGCGTCAACGACCTGGCGATGCCGGCCACCCCGGAACGGGTGTGGCGGGCGTTGCACGGGGGAGCGGACGGAGGAGGTGCGCGGTGATCCCCGCACGAGTGGAGTACGTCGCCCCGCACAGCGTCACCGAGGCCGTCGGGGCCCTGGTCGAGGCCGGCGAGGACGCCAAGGTGCTGGCCGGCGGCCAGAGCCTCCTGCCGGTGCTCCGACTCCGGATGGCCTATCCGTCGGTGCTGGTCGACCTCGGACGGATCGACGGGATGCGTGGCGTGCGGGAGGAAGGGAGCTCGGTCGTCGTCGGCGCGATGACCCGGCACTCGGACGTCATCGACGATCCGCTGGTGCGCCGGTATGCCGCGCTGCTGGCGTCGGCCACGGCCACGGTCGCCGATCCCCAGGTCCGGCACCGGGGCACGTTCGGAGGGGCGTTGGCTCACGCGGATCCGGCGGGCGACCTGCCGGCTGTCGCCGTGGCGCTCGACGCCGAGATGGTCGCCGAAGGCCCGGGGGGACGCCGGACGATCCCGGCGTCCGAGTTCTTCGTCGACTACCTCCAGACCGCGCTCGAACCGGGAGAGATCCTGTGCGAGGTGCGGATTCCGAAGCTCGACGGCGAGTGGTCCGCCCACTACGAGAAGTTCAACCGGACGGCGCAGGCATGGGCGATCGTCGGCGTGGCCGCCGCCGTGAGGCGGTCGAACGGCACCATTGTGGAGGCCAGGGTCGGGCTCACCAACATGAGCTCGACGCCGGTCCGGGCCCGTGGGGTGGAGGCCGCCCTCGCCGGCGCGTCCGCCGATGCGGCGACGGTGGCCGACGCAGCCACCCGCGCGGTGGAGGGGACGAACCCGCCGTCCGATCTCAGCGGGCAGGCCGACTACCGGTCACATCTCGCCACCGTCCTGACCCGGCGCGCCGTGTCGCGGGCAGCGCATATCGGGTGAGCTGTGCATATCGGGTGAACGCAGTCGGCAACGGGAGCGGGAGCGGGGTCGAACCCGGGAGGCTCCTGCCGCCGGGGGTCTCCTCTCCGGCCGAGATGGCCACCCGCCTCGAGGGGGTCGGTTACCTGGCCGACGACGGGCTCGCCACGGCGGTCTATCTGGCGTTGGCACTGGAGCAGCCGCTCTTCGTCGAGGGCGAGCCGGGCGTGGGGAAGACGTCGCTGGCCCTGGCGCTCGCCGGCCTGCTCGGCGCGACGATGCACCGGCTGCAGTGCTATGAGGGGATCGGGGTCCACGAGGCGCTCTACGACTGGAACTTCCCTCGCCAGATCCTCCACATGCGGGCGGTCGGGGACGGCCCGGCCGAGCAGCTCGAACGCGACGTCTACAGCCGTCCGTTCCTGCTCACCCGCCCCCTGCTCGCCGCGCTCGAGACCAGTCCCAGCGTGCTGCTGGTGGACGAGATCGACCGGGCCGACGACGAGTTCGAGGCGTTCCTCCTCCAGGTGCTCTCGGAGTACCGGGTGACCATCCCCGAGCTCGGCACCATCACGGCCGCCGTGCCGCCGGTCGTCGTCCTCACGTCCAACCGGACCCGCGAGGTGCATGACGCGCTGAAGCGTCGGTGCCTGTACCACTGGGTCGAGCATCCGTCGTTCGAACGGGAGGTGGCCATCGTCCGCCGCCGGGTTCCCGCCGCCTCGGAGGCGCTGGCCCGGGACGTCGCCGCCGCCGTCAAGCTGCTGCGGGACGAGGACCTGCTGAAGCCCCCGGGCGTGGCCGAGTCGATCGACTGGACCCGGGCGCTCGTCGCGCTCGGCGCCGAGCGGCTCGATCCCGACCGGGCGATCAGGACGCTCGGAACGGTGCTCAAGTACCGGGAGGACCAGGTGCACGCGGCAGGGCTCGATCTGCACTCGGCCCTGGCCCGGGTGGTCGCGGATGGCTGAGCGTGCCCCCGATGTCCGGCGGCCGGTGCTCGCCGGGGGGTCCGCGCCGGCAGGTAGGTGGGACGCGGTCGACACCGTCGTGGGACTGGCCCGGACCCTCCGGGAGACCGGGGTCGCCGCCGCCCCGTCGCAGGTGGCTGCCACGGTGGCCGCACTCGACCGGCTCGACCCGTCCGACGCCCGTCAGGTCTACTGGGCGGGCCGCATCACCTTGTGCGTCAGCCGCGCGGACCTCGACCGGTACGACCGTGCCTTCGGTGCCTACTTCGGTGGGTGGTCGGCGCTGCCCAACCGAGGAGGGAAGGCAACCCGCCCACGCCGGCGGCTGCTGGTGTCCGGCGCGCCCGCCGGTCCCGACGACGCATCGGACAGCGACGACACGGGGACGCGCGCGTCGGCGGCCGCCAGCTCGCTGGAGGTGCTCCGCCGGCAGGACATCACCACGCTCACCTCCGAGCAGCGACGCGAGCTGAACCGGCTGCTGGCCACGCTGTCGCTGGTGGGCGAGGTGCGCCCGTCCCGGCGTGCCGGCGCGTCCCGGCACGGCCGGATCGATCGTCATCGGACGGCGTCGTCGTGGCTGGCTGCCGGCGGCGAGCCCGGGCGCCTCGCCTACGAGCGCCCGGTCGCGAAGCCCCGCCGCACCGTCCTTCTGGTCGACGTGAGCGGCTCGATGGGCCTCTACGCCGACGCGCTCCTGCGGTTCGCCCACGCGGTGGCCCGGGGATCCGCCGCACCCGTCGAGGCCTTCTGCCTGGGGACGCGGCTGACCCGGGTGACCGGGGAGCTGTCCCGGCCGGTCCCCGACGACGCGCTCCGGGCCACGTGGGAGGCCCTCGCCGACGCCGGTGGCGGCACCCGGCTCGGTGTCCTGGTGAAGGAGCTCCTCGATCGTTGGGGGCAGAGCCGGTTGGCCCGGGGCGCGATCGTGGTGGTCTTCTCCGACGGATGGGAGTGCGGCGACCCTCGGCTGCTCGGCGACCAGATGGCCCGTCTCCATCGGCTCGCCCACCGGGTGGTGTGGTCGAACCCCCGGAAGGCCACTCCGGGCTTCGCACCGATCGCCGGGGGCATGGCCGCCGCGCTTCCCCACGTGGACGACTTCGTCGAGGGGCACAGCCTGGGCGCGCTCGAGCATCTGGCCGACGTGGTCCTCGGTCGGGGGGGCGCGGGGAGGGAGGGCGGTCGTCCGCGGCGGCGTGACCCGCATCCGCTCCGACCGGGCGGCTCCGGTAGCGTGTGATGGTACCGGGGATCCGATCGGCGTCGAGACCCGTGGGGACCTCGTCCGGGTAGGGACCACCGTGGGTGGGTAGAGACGAGCACGACGGCGTGGGACGACCGCGCCGGGTAGGGAGGCATCGCCATGAAGCTCGAGAACCGGTTCACCGTACCCGTCACCGCCGACGTGGCCTGGGCGGTCCTCGTCGACGTGGAGCGGATCGCCCCGTGCATGCCAGGTGCAACGCTGACCGGCCGGGAGGGGGATGCCTTCACGGGAACGGTGAAGGTGAAGCTGGGCCCGATCAACCTCACCTACGGAGGCACGGCGAGGTTCGTGTCCCGGGACGACGGCGCTCGGGTGGCGGTGATCGAGGCACACGGGAAGGAGACCCGGGGGACGGGCACCGCCAAGGCGACGATCACGTGCCGGCTCGAGGAGGTCGCCGGTAGCACAGACGTCCTGGTCGAGACCGATCTGACGATCACCGGCAAGCCGGCACAGTTCGGCCGGGGTGTGCTGGCCGACGTGAGCGCCCGGCTGGTGGACCAGTTCGCGGCCTGCCTGGCCGCGGAGATCTCACCGGAGCGCGCCGCACCGAACGGACCTGCCGGACCGAGCGGGCAGGGTGGCCAGGCGGCTCCGGCGTCGGCAGCGGGGTCGGACCCGGCGTCGGTAGCGGGGGCCCCTTCGACCGGGCACGACCCGCAGGCTGGCCCCCCATCGGCCAACCGGACCGGTCCCTCCACCGAGGCGATCGACGTGCTCGGCACCGCGGGGATCCCGGTGGCAAAACGGGTGGTCCCGGTCCTGGGCGGGATCCTCCTGGTGGTCCTCGCCGTGTCCCGCTGGCGCCGCCGGCACCGGCGCGCCTGACGTTCAGGCTGGCTGAACGTCATTCTCCCGCTCCAGGAGGGCCCGGATCGTCGAGGAACCGGCCGGCTCACGAGGTGGGGCCGTCGGCCGCACTGGGAACCCGCCCGGCCGCGCGTCCCACCTCGGCGAGGAGCTTCGCGAGGTGCACCGGCCGCCTTCCCAGGATCACCGTGGTGAGAGAGGAACAGGGAGATCCGTGGCGATCCTGTGTCGTGAGCGGGGCCGAGCCGCCGGACGAGCCAACGCGAGGTGCCGTGATCGCCGTGGTGTCCTGCCGCCGGAGCCGGAAACCTCCACAGTGGTTGTGGACGTCAAGCGGCTCGCACTGGGTTAGGCTTCTGTCAGATTTGACGGAGGGCGCCGTGGTGCCGTCGTCCGAGTTGGCAACAGCGAGGGGTGTGCGGTGTCTCGAGTGCTGCCGGGAGACAAACCCTCAAGACAGGCCGTCGCCAGATGGCCCGGAGCTGGCCATCTGGGAGGGAGAGGGTCCCGGCATTGGCGGCGCTCGGCGGTCGGTCCGCACGGCGCGACAGCCGGCAGACCAGTTGGTGAGGGCCGCGGGGGGTTAGGTGCCGTGCGGGCATTGCGCACCACGAGGCGCGAGGCGCCGACTGGGGCGACGGTCGCAAGCTCGGCGACCTGGTTGGCGGTGGGTGGGGCAGCGGTCGCAAGCTCGGCGACCTGGTTGGCGGCGGTGGTGCTGCTCAGGAGCCAGTTTTCTCAGGTGGACGAGCTGCTTGATGGCGGGTCGCTGGCAATGCTTGTGGTGGCGGCCAGCCTGGTCGGGTCCGTGGCGTCGCTGCTCCTGTGGCAGTTGACAGGCCGCCGAGCGCGTTGGCTCCTGCTCGGCGGCGGACTGTTCGTCACTGCGTGCGCCGAAGCGATTTTTGGGCTCCGCCAGATCGAGGGCGCCAAAGCGGTGCTGGTGCCGGGTGTGGGGGCCGTCCCTGTCGCCGGGCTACGAACCTCGGTGACGCTCCTGGTCAATTGGCCGACGATGGGGTTGCTGGGCAGCGCCGGGGCTCTGGTGTGGCTAGCGCTGGTACTGTCGAGTCGCCACGTCGAAGGCCGGCCGTTCGACCCCCTGGCAGTGCTCATCAGTCTGGTCGTCGGAGCCGCGGGGGCCTGCGTGGTCTCTGCAGCAGCAGCCGACTGGTTTCCCTCCAGGATCGCGGGGGTGGTCCTGGCAGTGGCATCGATGGCCGGCGCCGTGTGGCTCGCGGCCATCTATCGTCGCCGACGGCGCCTGCCCGAACTGTGCTTCAGCATCGCTCTTCTTACGCTTGGTGAGGCTGGGGTGTCTCGGATGGTGCTGTCTGCCCCGACGTTGGCTGAAACGGTTTGCTCGGCGGCTTTCCGAGTCGAGGCGGTTGCCTGGTGCATCGTGGGGGTCGTCGTGGAGCTCGAGCGGCGGGCTCGGACCAACCGTGCAGCGTTGGCAGAAGAGCAGCGCCGTGCCCAGGAGCTCGGGGTGCTGCTCGCTGGGAGCGAGCTCTCGATGAAGAGCACTCGCCACGAGGTCCGTTCTGCGTTGCTGCTCCTCAACAGCGCAGTGGAGCTGCTCGGCGAGACAGAGCACCTTGGGTTCGCTGCTCTCGAAGGTGACGCTCTTGGCTTCCTGCGCGAAGCGGGGAGCCGCGTCGCCGCAGCCGTCGGGGAGCTGCCGCGCGCCGGCGAAGAGGTCGACGTGGATCGAGTGCTCGACGTCGAGGTTCGCTCCGCGGCGGTGCGCGGTCTGTCGGTTCGCCTGGTGCGGCTCCCGGGATCGTCGCGCGGGGTCAGGGGGGACTCCACAGTGCTGTCCAGGGTGGTCGCGGAGCTCCTGGAGAACGCGGCTCGGCACGCTCCTGGCGCCGCAGTCGTCGTCACGGTCGGTGCCGACCAGTCGTCGATGCTGATCACGGTCACCGACGACGGGCCCGGGATCGCCTCGAGGGACCCATCAGCTCCGTTCACGCCAGGCTGGTGCGCACCGTCGGAGGTTCGGCCCCAGGGGGGGATGGGGTTGGCCATTGCCCGGTGGCTCGTGGAGAGCGCAGGGGGCTCGCTGGCGTGGGACCCGGACCAGGCCGGCACGGTCATGACCATTACGCTCCCGCTGGCCGGTCCCGTCACGAGCTCCGAAGCCCGGGGTGCCGGAGCGTCTGTTGCCGACAGCGCCTCTGCGTCGATGACGACGAGCGTAAGCTCGCGATGAGCGGGTCGCCGTCGACCGCGGAGCACCGCCCGTGGACAGGCCCTGGAAAGGTGGCTGACCGCTGCGGCCCGGCGGGCACCTCCGGGCCGGATGCCATCGTGGGGAGGTTGCGCGGAGGCGCAGGTGCTCCTGGGGCACCGATGGCTTCGGTGGTCGTCGTCGACAACCATGAGATCGTGGCACGCTCCCTGGCGACGGTCTTGTCGAGCTGGGGCTTTCCTGCTACGCCGTTGCCGTGCGGGACGTTGCAGCTGGCGGAGCTGGTAGCGGTCGTCGACAACGGGCCGTGGTGGGCCGGAGGGGCCCGGATCGCCCTGGTCGACCTGAACTTGCGACACGATCTCGACGGGGTTCGCCTCGTTCGTCCCTTGCACGACCGCGGCATCGCTGTCGCGATCGTGAGCGGCGTCGAGGACCGGCTGCGCTTGGCGTGCGCGGTGGCTGCCGGTGCTCGAGGACTGGTCGGCAAAGCGAGGCCGCTCGACGAGCTACGTCGGACCGTCGCGCGTCTCGCGAGCGGCGAACCGGCGATCTCTCTCGTGGAGCGTGCGGCCCTGCTCGACGTGCTGGCCGCCGAGCGGCGCCGCATCAAACCGGTGCGTGCCCAGTTGGCGACGTTGACCAACGCCGAGGTGCGCGTCCTCGCCGAGCTGTGCGGGGGACAGGCCGTCGAGGAGATCGCCGTCAGCCACGTGGTGTCGGTAGCCACGATCCGATCACATGTGCACGCCATCTTGCGCAAGCTCGACGTGCACACCCAACGAGACGCCATCCGCCTGGCGCAGGCGGCGAAGTGGCCGGCTCTGGACGCGGACCTCTTCGGCGCGGACCTCTTCGACTTCGGCGGGTGACCTGACGCCGGCGTGAGCGGCGACGAACGCCGTCGGTGCTCGGCGGAGCTGTGCCGAGCCCGAGAGCCGAGGGACGTCGGCCTCTGCTTCAGGAGCCGACGTCGCCTGGCTGGGGGCCCTCGATCGCTGATCCGTTCGGCACCACGGCCCTTGGCGAAGCGCAGTGGGCCGGTGGCCACCAGATCCGTGCGGCGGGCAGCTGGTCGCCGACCGCAGGGATCTGGGCGTCGGCGATGGCTCCAACGCTGTGGCGGTAGACGTACCGGTCGTCGTGCACCAGGAACATGGTACGGCCCTTCTGCTCGTCCACACGCAGGATCGGCATCTCCAACAGACGTGACAGGCGCAGCAGATCCTCGGCTCGCTCGACGTCGACGACGATCCTGCCAGCGGGCAACCCGCCGTGCAGTGCCACAACGCGGTTCCCGAGCCGCGCCACCACCGCCAGCCGCGGATCGTTGTGCCACCGCCTCCGCAGGCGTCCCGCGAGCACTACCGCCGCGACACCGGCAACCACGGCCACCAGCAGTGCTGCCCCTCCGACCGCCATGCCGGGAATGCCGATTCCTCCGATCGTGACGTCGTGGGCAGCTGGGATGCTTCGAGTGACCGTAGCCGAGGACGAGCTCAGCATCGCCGGGCCGACGGCGCCAGTCCCCGAGAGAGCGAACGCTGGTGACACGGCAGCCGATGACGACGGGGTGCCACCGCCGCCGCTGCCCGAGCCCGCCGCAAGCAGTGCCGTGGGTGTCCCCGCGAAGGCGTAGGAAGCTTGGGCGGTCCTGTTGATCCGCCGCCCGGCGACGGTCCCGGTGACGGCGGAGGCAGCCACCACGTAGACGGGATAGGAGGCGGCGCCGTCGGCGGCGGAGAGACGGGAGACGAGCTGTGCATAGCGGGCGAGCGGTACGGTGATGCGTATCTGGGCAGCGCCTTGGGAGATCGGGATCTTCTGCGGGGCCACGACGAACCGGTCCAGCCCTTGATCGTCCACGACGACCGCGGCGCTCAGGGTCCCGGTCACCAAGGTGTCGGCTGCCGACGAGAGCCGGTAACGCAGCACCATGGTGAGGTCCTCCAGCGAGCCCAGGTACAGCGGCTCGCCGGTCGTGGGCGGCGTCGACCCGTAGATGCCGCCCGGAGAAGGTCGACCGCTGTAGCGCAGTGAGAACTGCTGGTAGTACGGAACCGACACGGTGCGGGCCTTCGCCAGCAGAGTCGGGATTGTCAGCCCGGCGACGGCGATCGCCGCCATGGCAACGACCCCCGCAGCTGCCATCGTAGCGAGAGCCCGCCGCAGTTCTCGGAGCGAACCGGTCAAGTCAGCCATAGGGTGTCCTCCCCAAGCGATGGTGGCGCCGGCGGCGCCGAGGCCACCAGGCGTACGCGGCGGCGGCGAAGAGGAGCACGCCGCCGACAGCAGGAAGTTGCAAGAGACGTAGCAGTCGGCCGGCCTGGCCGAGATCGAGCCACATCCGCCCGACGATCTCGGTTCGTGTCGGATGCGACGGGTCGACGAACGAGTTATGGATGCCTTTGAAGGTGAAGCGACCACCGCTCGTGGCGATGATCTGGTGGAGGATCGGAGTCTGGAGCTGCGGGGTCTTGTACCCGGCGATCTCCCCATTGCGGTACGTTTCTGCGCTGCGCAGCACGACGAGGTCCCCGGTGACCAGCCTCGGCCACATACTCGGGCCCGACACCACCACGTAGGTGTCAGAGCCGCCCAGTGTCTCGGGCGCGAACAGCCACCAACCGACCGCCCCGACGAGCAGCACGGCGACGACCTTCACCAGCTTCATGCCCGAGAACCACATGGCGCCACCTGTAAGACAGCGAAGACGAGATCAACCTGATGGCCTGATGCGGCGGTGGCGGGCAGCTTCGCGAGCCACCCACCACCGCCGGATCTGCCACCGTCCCCGGCGGGCCGGGGACGGATCACCTGCTACTGGTTGACCTCGATGCCCAGGTGGTCGAGCACTCCGATCGGGCTGCCACCGGGACCGTTGACCGGAACCCCTGCTCCAGGCAGCGTGCACGTGAACGACGAGGTGCTCCCACTCACGTTCGTCAGCGTGCACTGGGTCCACGGCACCGCCGGCACCGGCGGCGGCGGGTCGAGCTTCACGAAGCCCTGAGCGGCTGGCAGCTCACCTGCGACTGCGACCGTGGCATCGAAGCTCACCGACGTGACCGCCATCGGCCCTGGCGGGCCGTTGGGCGGGGGCGGGGGCGGGTCGACGGTGTAGTGGATGTTGGAGATGGTGTAGCCGTCGATCGAGCTGAGCGACACGCCTTGACCGGAGGCGGGGGCGCTATTTTGCGCCAGGAAGGCGGCCCCTCCTGTTGCCAGCAGCGCGGCGACGCCGAACGGCACCAATGCTTTATGGGTGAAGAACATGATGACCTCCTGGTTGGATGGATGTGCGACGACCCTGGCCTGCGTCCGATATGCACGCCTTGGCTTCAGGTCGTACGACCACGGTACGAAACCCATGCCGTCTTGCCATCCACCACGACAGTGGATTACACCTGCCGCGGCTCAACCGGTTCGGCACATTGCCATCCGAGGAGACCGTGAGCAGCCAGATGAGCTGTGCGAGCTCCGGGCGCTCCTTCG
>JAKADK010000015.1 GCA_021820665.1 Actinomycetes bacterium
CCGGCCTGGGCAGACTACCGGGGTTGGGCTCCCCACGTGCGCACGGGTGGCTGGCTCGCCATCCACGACGTGTTCCCCGACCCCGCCGACGGCGGGCGTCCACCGTCCGACCTGTGGCGGGCGGCACTGGCCTCCGGGCAGTTCGTCGAGGACGGGGCATGCGGGTCGCTCCGCGTCCTGCGCCGCGTGGATGGCGGCTGACCGCACCCCGGCGGGGGCTGGCCGGCGCGCGCTCAGGAGGGCCGCGCTCAGGGAATGCGCGCTCAGGGGGGCCCGTAGGCTCCTGGGACCGGCGCGGCCCGCTCATGGGGGGCATCGGGGGCGGGCTCGGTGAGGTCGAGGTGGACCGGGAGCCGGTCGCCTCGGAACAAGCCCGAGCCGGCGGTGGTCCGGCTCAACGCGTCGACGGCGAGGACGATCGCCCCGGCCGTGTAGGTCGAACGTTCACGGTCGGGGAACGTCACGTCGCCCGGGTAGACCATCCCGGTCCAGTACGAGCCGTCCTCCGTCCGCAGCGCCTGGACCCAGGAGAGCAGCTCCGTCGCGCGCCGATGATCGCCGAGCGCATCGAGGGCGAGCGCGCACTCCGCCGTCTCGGCGGCGGTCACCCACTCTCCGGTCGAGACACAGCGGACCCCTCGCCCTTCCATCACGAAGGTGTCCCACCCCTCTGCCAGCCTGCGACGTGCCCGGTCGCCGACGAGCGCCCCCGAGAGCACCGGGTAGTACCAGTCCATGGCGAACTCGTCCTTGGGGGCGAACGCGCCGCGGTCCGTGACCAGTGCGTGAGCCAGCCGGCCGGCGGCCAGCTCCCAGTCCGGGCGTTCCTCGCCCACTGTCTCGCCGCAGGCGATGGCGCACCGCAGGCTGTGGTAGATCGACGCCGACCCCGTCAGGAGCGCGTAGCCCTCCGGTCGGCCCGCCGGGTCGACCGACCAGATGAGCGAACCGTCGGCGCGTTGCCAGCGCAGGACGAAGTCGACACCCCGAGCCAGCGCCGGCCACAGCTCCTCGATCGCCCGTTCGTCCCCGCTGACGAGGTAACGGTGCCACACCCCGGCCGCCAGGTACGCGCACACGTTGGTGTCCAGCCGGGCGTCCTTCACCCCATCGGCGACGTAGTAGTTGAACCAGCTCCCGTCGGGGAGCTGACGGTCTACCAACCACCGGTAGGCCCGGTCGGCCTCGTTGTCGAACCCACACGCCGTGAGCGCCATGGCCGCCTCGACGTGGTTCCACGGATCGCAGTGGCCACCCGGGAACCAAGGGATCATGCCGTCGGGCCGTTGCACACCGGCGATCGACTCCGCCGTGGTCAGCATCTCGGCCTCGGTTGCCACACCGGCCAGGGAGGGGATCTTGCGCGCCGTCCTCAACGCCGGGCTCCGAGGGGCATGGGCTCGGGCGACGCGCCCGGGCCACCCGGTGCGGCGCCGGCGCTGCCGGGGATGACCTCGACGGCGGCGGCCGTGAGCGGACCGCCCGCCGTCAGTGAGCCGGACTCGACCGGCTTGACCAGGTAGACGACGAGGCTCTTGCCGATCACCGGGTTGAGCACCCGGTCCGCCGTCCGGGTGACCCACGGGGCCTTCACGATGTCCCACGTGAGGAACCGGTGGTAGGCGACGACGGCGGGGTGGTCGTCCCGGGACGGGCCCACCAGGCACCGGAGCCACCAGTAGGGGGCATGGAGCGCGTGGGCGTGGTGGTGCCCGGTGGCGGCCAACCCGACAGACGCCAGGCGGGCGACGAGCGACCGGTAGCGGTAGATCCGGATATGGCCGCCCGGCACGTCGTGGTACTCGTCGGACAGGGCCCAGTTCACGAGCTCGGGCCCACATCGCGGCACCGTGACGGCCATGGTGCCACCCGGCCGCAGCACTCTGGCCAGCTCGGCCATTGCCGTGAGGTCGTCGGGGATGTGCTCGAGCACTTCAGAGGCGATGACCCGGTCGAAGGACCCTGCGGCGAAAGGCAGCGCCAACGCGTCCCCCTGGACGGCGATGGCCCGCACCTCGGCGGGGTCCAGCTCGCCCGCTTCGGCCATCGCCGCCAACGTGGCGACGACGTTGCGTACCTCGTCTCCCCCGGCGTCGACGGCGACCACGTCGGCACCGAGCCGGGCCGCCTGGTAGGCGTGGCGGCCGAAGCCGCACCCCAGGTCCAGCAGGCGATCGCCCCGGACGACGCCCAACCGGCGGTAGTCGACCGTCAGCACGCCTCCGTGCCCTCCCGGTGTGCCGCCCCGCCTCCGACGGGGGCCGCCGGCGCCCGGTGGACGCCGAGGCCGGCCGGTCGGCCCGCCATCATCGCCCGGTACTCGGCCGCCGTGCCCTGGGCCGTCGCCTGCCAGGTGAAACGCCCGAGCACACGCTCCCGCCCCGCCGCACCGAGACGGGCGCGCAGCGCCGGGTCTTCGAGCACGCGCCCGAGGGCGGCGGCGAGCGCGCCCGGATCGTTCGGCGGGACCAGCAGCGCCGTCTCCTCGTGGGTCCCCACTACCTCGGGCAGGGCACCACCCGTGGTAGCGACCAGGGCCACCTGGCAGGCCATCGCCTCGATGGCGGGCAGCGAGAACCCCTCGTAGAGCGACGGCACCACCGCCACCTCCGAGCGGGCGTACTCCAGGGCCAGCTCGTCGTCGCTGATGCCCGAGACGCACCGGACGATCGGGGCCAGGCCCAACCGGTCGATGGCCCGTGCCACCCGGCCGTCGGGCCGCGGATTGCCGATCACCACCAGCTCGACGTCCCGCTCGGCGCGGAGCGTGGCCACCGCCTCGAGCAACGGGACGAGGCCTTTCATCGGCACGTCCGACGACGAGGTCACCATGATCCGGCCGGGGACCGGTACGACCTCGGGCCGGGGTCGGAACACCGTATGGTCGACCCCGACGGGCACGACGGCCATCCGGGCGGGGTCGACGTGCATCTGGGCGGCGATGTCGCCCCGGGACGACTCGGAGACGGTCACGATCCGGGGGAGGGCGCGCGCCACCCGGACCTGCATCCGGAGGAAGCCGAACCACCGGCGGGTGGTCCACCGCTGCCACGGGCTGGTGGCGTGGTCGAGGGCCAGGTCCCGGTCGACCGTGATCGGGTGGTGCAGCGTGGTGAGGAGCGGCCACCCGTCGTCGAGCATGCCGAGCATGCCGGTGCCCAGGCACTGGTTGTCGTGCACGAGGTCGAACTCGTCCCGGCGGGCGGCCAGGAGCGCCCGGGCCCGGAGCGAGAA
The DNA here is from genome assembly GCA_021820665.1 of Actinomycetes bacterium. Classification (GTDB taxonomy): domain Bacteria; phylum Actinomycetota; class Acidimicrobiia; order Acidimicrobiales; family RAAP-2; genus JAKADK01. Next base: position 3,235 of record JAKADK010000015.1, read on the forward strand.
CGTCCAGGGTTCCGGGAACCCCGCCGTGCACATGACCGCGAGCTCGAGCACGTCGGTCCAGGACGTGAGCTCCGAGAGCGCGGGGACGCGAAAGGGGTCGGGCTCACGGTAGAGGTCGAGGCTCGGGACCGGCGTGAACCCCACACCGGCGTCGAGGACGGGCCAGGGCTGGCCGGCGAACACCTCCACCGAGTGGCCGAGGGCTACCAGCTCACGGGTGAGGTGCCGGGTGTAGACACCCTGCCCGCCGCAGTGCGGGTTCCCCCGGTAGACGAGAAAGGCGACCCGGAGGCCACCAGGAGCCGGTGGTGCCGGAGCGATCCGCCCGGGGACCGGGTGGTCGAGGTTCCGGGCCGCCCGGGTGGTCCGCCGCCGCTCACGCATCGGTCACCACGCCCCGAAAGTGCTCGTCGGACACCGCGCCACCTGCGTGCATGAGGGACAAGCCTCCCCCGGCCGGGGCCCCCCGCGCAAACGGGCGCTCGGACGAGCCGACTGGGCGAGCTCCGGTCGGGACGGGCCACGGTCGGGGCGGGCCGCCCCGGTTCAACCGAGCCCGAGCCAGCCCGCCACGGTCTGGCCCACGAGGAAGAGGGCGAACCCGCCCACGCAGATCACCGTCACGGTGCCGACGGCGCGGGCGAACCACCCGTTCGCGGCCGCGCCCAGCAGGGACCGCCGGTTGGCGAGCACGAGGACGAAGACCAGGGTCACCGGAGTGATCAGTCCCTCCAGCACCTGGGTGTTGATGATCAGCTTGAACAGGTTCCCCGGAACGAGCACGACGCCGGAGCCCACCACGATCTGGGCTGTGAACAGGCCGAGGAACAGCGGCGCCTCCTTGAACTTCTTCGAGACCGAGCGCTCCACCCCGACGGCTTCGGCGAGGGCGTAGGACGTCGACAGCGGGACGACGGCGGCGGCCAGGGCGGCGGCGCCCAGGAGCCCGATCCCGAACAGCGTCACCGCGTCGGGCCCGGCGAGCGGCCGGAGCGCCGCCGCCGCCTGGCTCGCCGAGGCCAGAGCCCGATGGAACCGACCGAGCACCGCCGCCGTGGCCACGATGATGAAGATCGACACGAGGTCCGAGAGGATGGCGCCGCTCACGGCGTCGATCCGCTCGTAGCGGTACTGGTCGGGCCCGATCCCCCGGTCGACCACGGCACCGGCGGTGTAGAGCTGGATGTAGGGGGTGATCGTGGTCCCGATGAGCCCCACCCCCACGAGGATGAAGGCGTTCGACCGGAGGAAGTGCGGCAGCACCAGGTTCGACGCCACCTGGCCCCAGGCCGGGTGGCCGAAGAACATGGCGATCGGGTAGGTGATGAACGCCAGGGACAACAACAAGAAGGCCCGCTCGGCGTACCGGTACGAGCCGAGCATGACCAAGGACCAGATGGCGATGGCCGCCAACGGCACCGAGACGTACCGCGACACGCCGAAGAGCTGGAACGCGGCGGCGATCCCGGCGAACTCGGTCACGACCAGGCCGATGTTGGCGACGGCGAAGGCCACGACGGCGAACGAGGTCAACCGGATGGAGAACTGCTCGCGGACCAGCGCAGCGAGACCTTTCCCGGTGTGGGCCGCCAGCCGCGCCACCATCTCCTGGACACTGACGTAGCCGACCGTGAGGAGCACCATGAAGAAGATGGGCCGGTAGCCGAACTGGGCCCCCGCCGAGGCGTAGGTGACCACCCCGCCGGCGTCGTTGCCGGCATTGGCGGCGATCAACCCCGGGCCCGCCGCCGCCAGGTACACGAGGAACCGGCGGAGGCGGGGGCCGCCGAACCTCCCGGTCCCGCCACCCTCCCTCCGGCTCCTCTGGCCGGCGTCGCCCGTCGCCTCGGCCTGTCGGTCGTTCTCCGGGGCGCCTGCGCCACCCACGCCGGCGCGGGGGGCCTCGGTGGGGACCGTCACCGGAGCAGCCTCGGGAAGTGCAGCTTGCCGCGTTCGGGCGTCAAGGCGTCGATCACGTCGTCGGCCAGGATCCGACCGACCGGGCGGCCGTCCTCCACGACGACGATCGACAGCCGTCGGGCATCGATGAGGCGGGCGGCCACATCGGCGACGTCGGCGGTGCTCTCCACCGTCACGGGCTCTGTTTCCCCCACCAGCTCGGCGATCTCGGTCTCCGGCGAGCTCACGAGGAGCTGGACGAGCGGAAGGTCCCACACCAGGCGGCCCTCGTCGTCGACCACCGCGACGGCGTCGAGCTCGTCCGGGCATTCCTCCATACCGGCCAACCGATCACGGACGGCGCCGACCGTCTCGTCGAGACGGGCGACGACGAGCACGTTCGTCATGAAGCCGCCCGCCTGGTCCTCGGGATAGCGAAGCAGCCGGACCAGCTGCTCGGCCTTCTCGCCGTCCATCTCGACCAGGACCTCGGTGCGGTCTTCGTCGCTCAGGTCTCGCAGGGCGTCCACCGCCTCGTCAGGCTCCATGGCGGAGAGCAGGGCGGCGGCCTGATCGCGCTCGGACTCCCGGAGGAGCGACGCCAGCTCCTCGGGGTCCATCTCCTCCAGGGCGTCGGCCGCCTCCTCGGGGTCGAGCGCCTCGAGCAGCTCCTGGCGCTCCGGGCGGAGCAGGTCTTCGAGGAGGTCGGCCAGCTCACCGGGCCGCAGGCGTTGGAGCCCGGCGTTCGTGGTCCGGAGCCGGACTTCGGGGGCGGCGCCCCTGGTCGTCTCCCCGAACGGCTGGATGGCCGCCCAGTCGATGACCCGGTCGGGCGTGGGGAGCGGGCGCCACCGTGCCGGGCCGAGACGCCGGAGGAGGCTGTGCCAGGAGACGTCCACCCCGACAAGCCGGAACCCGCCCCACACCGCAGCCAGGTAGAGGTCGGCGGCTCGGATGACCTGGACGCCGTCCACGTCGACCAACTGATGGTCGAGGACCTGGGAGGCGAGGGTCACCTCGCCGGGCCGGGCCTCGAAGTCCCGGAGGTCCAGCCGGGCCGACGACAGCCGGACCTGCCGGTGCTCGATCTGCTCGATCAGCGAGGCGTCGACGAACGCCAGCCGGCGCCCGACCCTCACCACGATGCCGGTGACAGGCGGGTACGTCTGGCCGTCCGACCAGCGGCAGACCACGTCGACGAGCCGACCGATCTCGGACCCGGACTGGTTGCGGACCGGCTGGCCCACGAGGCCGGCCAAGGAAACGATCGATTCGCGCACCGCCTTCGTGGTGAGCACCCGCTGGCTGCGGTGGCGCAGGCGAGCCGGCATCGACGACGCGCGACCGCCACGCTGGTGCCGCGGTCGTCCGGCGGTCGCGCCCGCCTCGCTCCCGTCGAGTGGACGGGATCGGAGGGGGCGGGGTGTGAAGCGGTCGAACCGGTGGGTCATGGGAGCCTTGTCCTAGGGTGACGGCGAAGCCAGCGTGGAGGCGCCCGGTAGCCGGGCCCGACGGGCAGGACGCGGGATCGGGTCGGGCGCCGCGAAGGGCCCTCCGGCGTTCTTCCACGAAGGGCCGAGCGCGCCAGGGGCCGCGACGGTGACGACGGTGGCGACGGTGGCGACGGGCACCCACCCCGGGACACCGCGATGCGGAACGCATCGCGGTACACCACGCCCGGCCGATCCGACAGCGGTTCGCTGGGCTCAGGGGCGCGGTGGGCAGCCGGGAACGCGGGCCGTGCCACCCGGTCTACTGGGAGGTTCTCCCCGTTTCATCGGCTGACACCCCCTTCCGCGTCCACCCTGTCGGGCACGCCTGCTGCCCTGGAAGTCTACCCGCTGGAACCGAGGAGCGGAAGTGCGATCACCCACCGCGACCAGGGGCGATCACCGCGCTGAGCCGAGGCGCGGCCAGCGGGCACACCCGCCGGAGGTACGATCGTGCCCATGGACCTGGACTACCCCCCCGAAGCGGAGGCCTTCCGCGACGAGATCCGCTCCTGGCTGCAGGAGAACCTCCCGGAGGGCTGGGGCGGACCCGGGTTCTCCATGACCCGCGACGAGCGACGGGCTTTCGTCGAGGAGTGGACGAAGAAGCTCTTCGCCGGCGGATGGATCTGCGCGTCGTGGCCGAAGGAGTACGGAGGAAAGGGCCTCTCCGTCATGGAGTCCGTCGTGTTGAACGAGGAGTTCGCCCGGGCCGAGGCTCCCCTGCGGGCCGACTTCTTCGGCGACACCCTCGTCGGCCCCACCATCCTCCAGTGGGGCACCGAGGACCAGAAGCGCCAGTTCCTCCCCGGGATCCTGGACGGCACGACCGCGTGGTGCCAGGGGTTCTCTGAACCGGATGCCGGAAGCGACCTCGCTTCCCTGAAGACCAGGGCCGACCTGGACGGCGACGAATGGGTGATCAACGGCCAGAAGGTGTGGACCACCCAGGCCCAGTTCGCCGACTACGTCTTCCTGCTGGCCCGCACCGACCAGGACGCACCGAAGCACGCCGGCATCTCCTACCTCCTCGTGCCGATGAAGCAGCCGGGCGTCGAGGTTCGGCCCATCGAGCAGGTCGACGGGACCGCAGAGTTCAACGAGGTGTTCTTCACCAACGCCCGGTGCCCGAAGGCCAACGTCATCGGCGGCCTGAACAACGGGTGGGCGGTGGCGATGACCACGCTCGGCTTCGAACGGGGGTCCTCGGCCACGACCGGGCACCGTCGTTTCGCCCGCGAGCTCGACCAGGTCGTCGCCGAGGCCCGGGCCCGTGGCCGGGATCGTGACCCCCTCGTCCGGCAGCGCCTGGCGGCAGCGTGGACGAAGGTGAAGATCATGGAGATCAACGGGTTCCGCTCGCTCACCGACGCGCTCCAGGGCACCCACCACATGGCTGCCCTCGGTGCCTGCAACAAGATGTTCTGGTCCGAGTACCACAGGGAGACGATGGAGCTGGCTCTGGACATCTTGGGCATGGACGGCCAGGTACTGGGGGGAGATCCCGCCGAGCAGAGCGAGGGGCTGGTAGGGCGGCGAGGACGGGCGGACTACCCCGTGAGCGACCTCCAGGCTTCGTTCTTCTTCTCCCGGTCCGAGACCATCTGGGGGGGGACGGCGGAGATCCAGCGCAACATCGTCGGCGAGCGCGTGCTCGGCCTGCCCAAGGAGCCGAAGCCAGCCTGACCCCGGCGTCGCCCCCTACCGGGGAACCCCCTGCCGGGGAACGTAGCCACCCCTGCCCAACGACACGCTCTCGAAGATGTCCATCGAGTCGTCGAGGTCGCCCTGGACCTCGGTGACCCATGGGAGCCGGTCCCGCAGGATCCGCTCCACGCCACCCTGGAGCGTGGACGCACTGATGGCGCACGAGCTGCACGCCCCCTGGAGCTGCACCTCGACCACACCGGCCTCCACGTCAGCATGACGGAGGACGAGGTCGCCACCGTCCGCCTGCACTGCCGGCCTCATCAGCTCGATGAGCGCCGTCAGCTCGGCGAGGCGCGCGGCGCGGTCCTGCTCGGACAGTGGCACCGCCCCCGGACCCCCTGGCGCATCGAGCTCGTCGGGCTGCCGGGCTCCGACGCCTGGTCCGGACTCGTCGGAGGACATAGCCACACCTTCTTCCGTCTGGCACACGACCGCCCGGCGCCTCCGGGCGCCACCCACGCGGTCACACGGCGCTCTGCGCGTGCTCGTCCATTGTGCCGCGTCCCGACCGCCGGTCGAACACCGGGGAAAACGTTGGACCGTCCCCACCGCTGGCGAACAGAGGTAGGATGTCGTGTGGCTGTGGTACGACCAATGAGAGCACCAGGACAGATTGGCCTGGTGCTACCGACCATCCTCCAAGGATGTTTATCCAGTTCAAATGGCACATCACCCCCTGGGAGCACCACGAGTAGTACCAACGGCGCGATCAGCCGGTCTCCCGAAGGTCCGGACGACCTGGAGGCGGGGCTGCGGCAGCTCCCCCGGCTGTGCCGGGACGCCGAGGCGCTGGGCACGGGGACCTTGTGGGCGTGCGATCACCTCTTTTGGCATCGACCGGTGCTGGAATGCCTGACGGCGCTGACGGTCGCCGCCGCCAACACCACAGAGCCGATGCTCGGCTCGTGTGTGCTCCAGCTCCCGCTCCGCCAGCCCGCGGTGGTCGCCAAGCAGGCGGCGTCGATCCAGACGCTGTCCTCGGGCCGACTGCTCCTCGGGGTCGGCGTGGGCAGCCATCCCGGCGAGTACGACGAGGCCGGAGCCGACTACCGCCATCGCGGCCGGGAGCTCGATCGCGGCATCGCGGAGCTGCGGCGGTGCTGGGCAGCCGGAGCCGCGACCAGCGCAGGTCTGCCAGGCCCAGGCCACACCGAGACGGCGGGCGACGGCACCCTGCCGGACCGGCGTTATCGCCAGCTCCCCCAGCCGGAGCCCGTCCCCGTGTGGGTCGGAGGGTCGTCGGAGGCGGCACTGCGGCGGGCGGCGGCCGTGGCCGACGGGTGGATCCCCCTTTTCCTCGGGCCGGCCGACTATGCCGCCGCCCTCGACCGTCTGGAGAAGGAGACCGAGCGGGTAGGCCGGGCGCCAGGGTCGGTCGTCCCGTCCATCGTGCTGTTCGTCTCGGTGGACGAGGACGCCGAGGTCGCCCGGGCCAGGGGGACGGCGTGGATGAGCTCGCTCTACCGCATCCCGGCTCACGCCTTTCGCCGCCACATCGTCGCCGGCACGCCAGCCTCGGTGGCCGCCGCCATCGACAGCTACCGCCAGGCGGGCGCGGCTCACGTGGCGCTCTACGTCACTGACGACGACCCGCTGCACCAATTCACGACCGTGATGACCGCGCTGGGAGGACCAGCGGGGATAGACCTCCTCACTCGAGGACCGAGAGGACAGACATGATGGGCCGCTCCGCCTACATCAACGGGACCAGCATCACGCCGATGAACCGGCGTGATCGCACGATCGAGGACATGGCCCACCAGGTGGTGGCCGAGGCGCTCCTCGACGCCGGGGTGGCCGCCGACGCGGTCGACCTCGTGATCTTCTCGAACGCCACCGCCGGGCGCCTGCTCGATCAGGGGTGCATCCGCGGCCAGTCGTTCCTCCAGAAGGCCGGCCTGCGCCATGCCGGCATCATCAACGTGGACAACTCGTGCGCCGGCGGCTCGTCCGCGCTGCACCTGGCGTCGTTGGCGGCGCTGGGCGGCTCGGGGACCGTCCTCGCCGTCGGGGTCGAGAAGATGTGGACGGGCGATCGGGCGGCCACGCTGGCCGGCATCGAGGACGGTGTGCCACTGGCCGACCGGATCCGGATGCACCAGGAGCTGGAGAACCCGTCCGGCTCCGTGTTGATGGGGCTCAACGCCACGTGGACCATCGACCAGATGCGCGAACGCGGGGCGACCCCCGAGCAGTTTGCGGCGGTGGTCGTGAAGTCGCGGCGTCACGCCGCCCACAACCCCGACGCCCAGTACCAGTCGGAGGTCACGATCGACGACGTCCTCAACTCCGCCCCGATCACCGGCCCCCTCACCCGGCTCATGTGCTCGTCGTTCACGGACGGTGCCGCCGCCGCGGTGATCTCGGCCACCCCGCGATCGGGCGCCCCCCGGATCCGGGCCAGCGTCGTCCGATCGGGCAACGGCGACCTCGACTACCACGACCGCCTGGCCGAGACCGGAGCGGCGGCGTGGGAGCAGGCCGGGCTTGGCCCAGACGAGATCGACCTGATCGAGCTGCACGACGCCACGAGCGCCGAGGAGCTCTACGCCCTGGAGTCCCTCGGGTTTTTTGCGCCCGGCGACGCCGGGCCGGCCACCATGGCTGGAAAGACGGCAGCCGGAGGCGGCGGCGTGGCGGTGAACACCAGCGGCGGCCTGGTCGGACGGGGCCATCCCCTCGGTGCCACGGGGATCGCCCAGGTAGTCGAGGTGACCCGCCAGCTCCACGGGCAGGCCGGTGGCCGGCAGGTCCCCGAGGCGCGGATAGGCGTGGCCGCCAACACCGGTGGCATGATCTGGGGCGATGCTGCCTTCATCGGAATCCATGTCATCGAATCGAGCTGAACGGTGCTGACCGGCCGGGGAGGTGTCGTCACCGGCTGGGGCATCGCCGTCCCCGACAAGGTCGTGACCAACGACGACCTGTCGGCGACCATGGACACCAACGACGCCTGGATCGTCGAGCGCACCGGTATCCGGGAGCGGCGGATCGGGGGGACCACGTCCGGCCTCGCCATCGAGGCGGGCCGACGGGCGCTCGAGCACGCCGGCCGCACACCCGACGAGATCGACGCCGTCGTGCTCGCCACCACCACGCCGGACGCCATCGTGCCGGGAACCTCGGCGACGGTCCAGGACGGGCTCGGGATCGCCGGTGGCGCCTTCGACGTCAACGCCGCCTGCTCGGGATTCGTCTACGGGCTCTCCGTGGCGCACGGGCTGCTCGCCATCGGCGCCCGACGCCTCCTGCTGATCGGTGCCGACACCCTGAGCCGGATCACCGACTGGGACGATCGATCGGTTGCCGTGCTGGTGGGCGACGGCGCCGGCGCCGTGGTCCTGGAAGCGGTCGACGGCCCCGGTCAGCTCCTGTCGTGGAACGTCGGCGCCGACGGCTCGCTGCGCCACCTGCTCAAATGCGACCACGGCGGTTACCTCTACATGGACGGCAAGGAGATCTTCCGGAAGGCGGTGCGGGTGCTCGTCGACTCCGCCCTCCAGGCCGTGAGCGAGGCGGGCCTCACCATCGACGACATCGACCTCATGGTGCCCCACCAGGCCAACCTGCGCATCATCACCGCTGCCTGCCAACGCCTCGGCATTCCCGAGGACAAGGCGGTGATGGTCATCGACCGGTACGGCAACACCTCCTCGGCCTCCATCCCCCTCGCCCTCGTGGACGCCCTCGAGACCGGGCGACTGGAGAAGGGTGCCAACGTCCTGCTCACCGGGTTCGGTGGCGGGATGACCTGGGCCAGCGCCGTCCTCCGCTGGGGAGGCTGATGGCGCCCGCCGCCTCGCTGGATCCCGGTCCCGACAGGGCGGGCGCCACCCCCCCGGGTCCCGGTGGCTCGGTCGTCCCCCTGGTGGTGCTGGCGGCCGGCCTGGCCCGCCGCTACGGCGGGTGCAAGCCCCTCGCTCCGGTCGGGCCCTCCGGAGAGGCCGTCATCGACCTGGTGGCCAGCGACGCCGTGGCGGCCGGCTTCGGGCGCGTCGTCCTCGTCCTCAACCCCGAGAGCGGCCCCGCGATCCGCTACCACGTCGAACGGTGCTGGCCCGAGGACGTCGCCGTCGCCTTCGCCGTCCAGTCGGCACCGCTCGGCACCGCGCACGCCGTCCTCGCCGCCCGACCACTGCTGGAGGGCGCCCACCCGTTCGCCGTCGCCAACGCCGACGACGTCTACGGCATCCCCGCCATGGCGACCCTCCGGCGGCATCTGGACGGTCCCGTCGCCGAGCACGCCCTCGTGGGCTTCCCCCTGTCCGGCAGCGTCGTCTCCGACCAGCCGGTGACGAGAGGGGTGTGCGTCGTCGACGCCGACGGGCTCCTGGCCGGGCTCACCGAGCGCCGTCAGGTCCGACGCGGCGCGCCGGGAGCGCCGTTCACCGCGCACGACGGCGGGTCCCCGTCGGAACTCGCCGGTGACACTCCCGTGTCGCTCAACCTCTGGGGCTACCAGCCGTCGATCTGGGACGCCCTCGAACGAGCGGTGGCGCGCTCGGAGACCTCCCCCGGCGGCGAGGTGCTCCTGCCCGAGGTGGTGGGGAGGATGGTGGCAGAGGGGACCGACCGGCCCGTCCGGGTCCTCACGGTCACCGCCCGCGCCGTCGGCGTGACCCACCCTGGTGATCTCGACGTGGCACGTGCCGTCCTGGCTCGGCTGGTGGCCACAGGCGAACGGCCCGCTCGCCTGTGGGAGCCGGTCACCGGTCAAGAGACCCTGGCGGCAACCGGCTGAGCCAGAGGAGGGCCCTGGCAGCCAGCGAGCCCCTTTCTCCTGGTCCCCGACATCGGGACCGGTAGACTGCGGGAAGAGGTGACTCCGTGACCCGAACCCGACGCCTGACCATCACCCTGGTCCTCAACCTGGCGCTGGTGGCTGCCCAGGTCGTCTTCGGGGTGGTCGCCCGCTCGACGGCGCTGCTGTCCGACGCCGGCCACAACCTGACCGACGTGGCCGCCCTCCTGCTGTCCTTGGTGGCGGTCCGCATGGCGCTGCGCCCGCGCAGTGCGGTCCGCTCGTACGGCAACCACCGTGCCACCATCCTCGCCGCCCTGGCCACCGCCGGGATGATCACCGCGGTGACCGTGGCAATCGTGGTCCTGGGCATCGAGCGGCTGGCCCGCCCCCAGCCGGTCGAGGCCGGGGTCGTCATCGTCGTGGCGGCGGTCGCCCTCGCCGTCAACACCGTCGCCGCGATCGTCCTGCGCGACCGGTCCGCCGACCTGAACATGCGCTCCGGCGTGCTCCACATGGCCGGTGACGCCCTGTCGTCGGCCGTCGTCCTGGGCTCGGGCGCGGTCATGGCCGCGTTCCCCTCCGCCACGTGGGTCGACCCGGTCGCGGCGCTGGCCGTGGCCGTGTTGATCGTCGTCCAGGCGGGAGCCATCTTCAAGAGCAGCGTGGGCGTGCTCCTGGAGTCGACGCCACCCGACGTCGACCTCGGTGCGCTCATGGAGGAGATGGTAGGGGTGGACGGGGTGAGCGAGGTCCACGACCTCCACGTCTGGAGCCTCTCGAGCGAAGTGCGAGTGCTCTCCGCCCACCTCGTCCTGACCGGGCATCCCACCCTGGAGCAGGCCCAGGCCGTCGGCGACGTCGTCAAGCAGGCCATCGCCCAGCCGTTCTCCATCAGCCATTCGACCCTCGAGCTGGAGTGCGAACGGTGCGTCGAGGGTGAGGACGACCCGTGCCTCATGGACGGCGAGCTGCCGGGCCGAGACCCGGTCCACGTGCACCACTGACGCCCGGCAACCGGCGCTCCCGGCCCCATCCCGCGATCAAGTTCCCCGCTCATCACGTCGATCTCTCCACTGATGGGTGCCGAGCACGGAGGCGAGCAGACGAGCGGTGCCCCGGCTGGACTGGTCGGGCACGGGCCTGGCCCCACCCTGGCTCCGGTCGCGGAGGGCCGTGAGCTCTCCAACTCGATGAGCGGCACGCTCCTCGGCTATGTCCGGGCCGTCGGTGGCGACAGCGCCGTCGAGGAGGTCCTGACCCGGGCAGGTGAGGAGCGTCCGGTCGACGTGCTCACCGATCCGAACGACTGGAGCACGCTCGCCCAGATGAGCCGGCTCTTTCACGCGGCCGGGGCAGTGCTCGCCGACCCCGACATCGGCCTCCACACCGGCGAGGCGCTCCTCCGGTTCGATGCCAGTAGCGAGACACTCGAGCTCATGCGGTCGCTCGGCTCACCCCGCGCCCTCTACGCCGTCATCGCACAGATCTCGAACAAGCAGACCATGATCACCCACAACGAGCTGGTGGACCTCGGAGACGACCGGGCGGTGATCAGCTCGGTCATCCACCCACCCCACGTCCGGGAAAAGGTGTTCTGCGACTACACGGCCGGCGTGTTCTCCCAGTTCCCGGTGGTCTTCGGCTACCGAGCAGCCGCGGTCGTCGAGACGGCCTGTGCCACCCGAGGCGACCCGGCGTGCATCTTCACGATCACCTGGGACCCGACGTCGGCCTCGTTGATGGACACCGACGAGAAGATCCGGTTCCTGGAAGAGCAGGTGGCCGCGTTCTCCCAGCGGTTCGAGGCGCTGGAGGCGATGGCCACGGAGCTGGTGGCCGCCGACGTCGACCAGGTCCTCGAGACCATCATCCAGCGGGCCGGGATCGCCGTCCGGGCGCCGCACCACCTGCTCGCCGTCCGGCTCCCCGGCGACCTCGTGCCCCGGGTCCACCACGTCGGGTTCGACGACGCCGCCGCCGCACGCCTGGGCCGCCAGATCCAGGGAAGCCCGACGGGGTCACCCGACCCCCCGGACCGGATCGTGGTCGAGGTGGCGTCGTCCCGGTGGCACTACGGCTACCTGGCCGCCTTCTACGCCGACGGGCACACCTTCTTCCCCCACGAGCGCCGGTTGCTCGTCGCCTACGCCGCGCACGCCGCCGCCGCCCTCGAGAGCGCGTCGGCGCTGGCCGAGACGCGGGCGCTCCTGGACCTGGCCACCGAGCTGTCGGGCGTGATGACCCCTGAGGAGATGGCCGACCGCGTCGTCCGTTCCGTCCCCCGGATGGTCGGGTGCGCGGCGGCGGCCATGCTCCTGTGGGACCCCCGGGCCGGCATCCTGACACCCTCGGCTCGCTGGGTCATGCCCCCCGAGCGCCCTGGCGCCCGACCGGCCGGCGGGCGCCAGCCGGGAGACGCAGCCCCCTACCCGACGGATGCCCACCCGGGCGATGTCCATCCACTGAGCACCGGGACGCCCCCGTTCACCGGCGGGCTCGGCCACCCGCTCGACCGGACCGTCTTCTCCCGGTTGGCGGAGCGCTTCGTCGCCGACCCCGCTCCCGCCACGGCGGTCGGGGACCCGGAGCTGGCCTCCCTCTGCCGTCTGGCGGGCCTCGACGAGCGCCGGCCCGGCGTCGCCGTCCCCATCGTCGCCCAGGGGGAGCTCTACGGCGTCCTGGTCCTCACCCTTCCCGACCAGGCCTTCGAGAACGGCCACGCCGGCGACGGCGGCACCGGGGACGGGATCCACCCCGTCCGCCGGATCCAGGCCAGGCTGACCGGCGTGGCGAGCCTGGCCGCCACCGCGCTCCGCGGCGCCCAGCTCCTCGGCCAGGTCCGCCACCAGGCCTACCACGACACGCTGACGGGACTGCCCAACGCCCGGCTGCTCGAGGACCGTGCGTCGGTCGCCCTGGCCGTGGCCGAACGCCACCACGGTGCGCTGGCCCTCCTCTTCGTCGACCTCGACCACTTCAAGGAGGTGAACGACTCCCTGGGTCACGCCGTCGGGGATGCCGTGCTCCGGGAGGTCGCCCGCCGCCTGGAGGGGGCGTTGCGCAAGCAGGACACGGTGGCGAGGATCGGTGGGGACGAGTTCGCCGTGCTCGTGACCAACCTGGACGGGCGGGGCCTCGCCGGGCGGCTCGCCGATCGCGTGCTCGGGGCGTTGCGAACCCCGATCGCGGTCGACGGGCAGGAGATGACGGTGAGCGCCAGCATCGGGATCGCCTGCGCGCCCGAGGGCGGCGCCACCTACGACGCGCTCCTCAGCCATGCCGATGCTGCCATGTACGAGGCGAAGCTGCAGGGCCGCGATCGTCGCGCCACCTACTCCCGGCCGTGACGGTCGCCGGCCGGGAACAGGGCTAGCGCGCAGCCAGCCGCTCCAGCTCGGCGACGACGGCCTTCCCGTTGGCCTGGCCCCGCGTGGCCTTCATCACCTGGCCGACGAAGAACTGGGCCAGCTTCTCCTCACCACCGCGGTAGCGGTCCCACTCGGCGGGATGGGAGTCGACGGCCTCCTGCACCACCGCCACGAGCGCCCCGTCTGCCATGGCCTCGAAGCCCCTGGCCCGGGCGAGCTCGGCGGGATCGCCGCCGCCGGCGAGGAGGTCGTGGAGGACGGCCTTCACCTGGGTGGCGCTGAGCGAACCAGCCACCTCCATGGCCAGCAGCGATGTGTAGGCACGGGGGTCGAGACCGGCCGCCGCCGCCGCGTCCGTGGCCGCCTCGTTGGCCGTCCGGGCCAGGGCCAGGCGAGCCGGGATACCACCCTCCACCGCCGCGGTCACCAGTCCGTCCAGGCCGAGGTCGACGACCGTCGAGATCTGCTCCTGGTCGGCATCGCTCACGCCCGGGGCGCCCTCCAGGTCGGCTCCGACGCCGGGATCGGGTGACCCTCCGGCACCGGCGGGTAGCGCGCCGGCGACAAGCGTGGCCAGCCGCGCCCGGCGTTCGCCCGGGAGCGGACCGAGGGAGGCGCCGACGGCGGTGATCCATGCCGGATCGGGCACGACGGGGACGAGGTCCGGTTCGAGGAAGTACCGGTAGTCGTAGGCCTCCTCCTTCGAACGGAGGGCGACCGTCCGGCCCTCGCCCTCGTCCCAGTGCCGGGTCTGTTGGACCACCACCTCGCCCGATTCCAACAGGGCGATCTGGCGTCGAGCCTCGAAGTCCACGGCCCGGCCCAGGGAACGGAGCGAGTTCAGGTTCTTGATCTCGCAGCGGGTACCGAAGGGGGCGTCGGGGCCGCGGCGCACCGAGACGTTGGCGTCCACCCGCATCGAGCCCTCCTCCATCTTCCCGTCGGAGGCGCCGCACGCCACGAGGATGGCACGCAGCTCGGCGGCGTAGGCACGGGCCTCCGCCGACGAGCGCATGTCTGGGGCGCTCACGATCTCGACGAGCGGCACCCCCGACCGGTTGTAGTCGACCAGGGAGTACTCGGCGCCGTGGATGCGGCCCGACGCACCGGCGTGCGCCGTCTTCCCGGTGTCCTCCTCCAGGTGGGCCCGCTCGATCCCGATCCGCCGCCCACCGGGCAGCTCGAGCCAGCCGGAGACGTTGATCGGCTCGTCGTACTGGCTGATCTGGTAGTCCTTCGGCATGTCCGGGTAGAAGTAGTTCTTCCGGTGGAACGTCGACGGGCGGATCTCGCAGTGCAGCGCGGTCCCGATCGCCATCGCCAGCTCGACCGCCCGCTGGTTCAGCACCGGAAGCGAGCCGGGGAGGCCGAGGCACACCGGGCAGACGCGGGTGTTCGGCTCGTCGCCAAAGAGGTTGGCGCACCCGCAGAACAGCTTGGTCGCCGTCTTGAGCTCGGTGTGCACCTCGAGGCCGACGACCATCTCCCAGGCTTCGCCGGCGCCGTCCTGGTCGGCTCGACGGACGTCGGTCATGCGGCACCGCCCACGGGGGCCCCCGCCTCGAGGACGGCAGCGACCTTGAACATCGTGGCTTCCGCCAGCGCCGGCGCCAGCACCTGGGCCCCTACCGGGAGGCCGTCCGAGCCGGTGCCGAACGGCACGCTGATGGCCGGGTGGCCTGCCAGGTTGCTCGGGATCGTGCAGACATCCGACAGGTACATCGAGAGCGGGTCGTCCAGCTTGGCCCCCAGCTCGAAGGCGGTGGTCGGCGCGGTCGGGCCGAGCAGGGCATCGCAGCGCTCGTAGGCGACGGCGAAGCCGTCGATGATCCTCGTCCGGACCCGGAGCGCCTGGCCGTAGTAGGCGTCCAGGTACCCGGCCGACAACGCGTAGGTGCCGAGCATGATCCGGCGCTTCACCTCGGCGCCGAACCCGGCCGACCGGGTCGCCACGTTCATCTCCACCGTGTCCTCGGCGTCCACGCGCAGCCCGTAGCGGACCCCGTCATAGCGGGCCAGGTTCGACGACGCCTCGGCCGGCGCGATGAGGTAGTAGGCGGATAGGCCGAGGCGCACCTCGGGAACCGACACCTCCTCGACGCGGGCGCCGGCCGCCGCCAGGACCTCGGCGGCCTGGGCGATCCGGCCGGCCACCGCCGGGTCCGCCCCCTCCAGGTACTCGGCCAGGACCCCGATGGTCATGCCGTCGACACCCTGGTCCACGACCGAGGCCAGGCGGGGGGCCGGGCGGTCGAGCGAGGTGGTGTCCCGCTCGTCGTGCCCCCCGATGATGTCGAAGAGGAGGGCGGCGTCCGCCACCGTGGCGGCCAACGGTCCGACCTGGTCGAGCGAGCTGGCGAAGGCGACGAGCCCGTAGCGTGAGACGGTGCCGTAGGTGGGCTTCATCCCGACCACACCGCACAGAGCTGCCGGCTGGCGGACCGACCCGCCGGTGTCCGAGCCGAGGGCGATCGGGGTGAACCCGGCCGCCACGGCCGCGGCCGACCCCCCGGAGGATCCGCCGGGCACCCGGCTGGTGTCCCGGGGGTTGCGCGTCGGGCCGAAGGCGGAGGTCTCCGTCGACGAGCCCATGGCGAACTCGTCCATGTTCGACTTCCCCACCACCACCGCCCCGGCGGCGGCGAGGCGCTCGACCACCGTGGCGTCATAGGGCGGGCACCACCCGTCGAGGATCCGCGAGCAGCACGTCGTGGGCACGCCGCGGGTGCACAGGTTGTCCTTCAACGCCACCGGGACGCCGGCGAGCGGCCCGGGGTCGGCGCCCGCCGCCACCCGGGCATCGATCTCCTCCGCCCGGCGCCGAGCACTGTCGGCCGTCACCAGGGCGAACGCGTTGACCTCTCCGTCGCCGGCGGCAATGGCAGCCAGGGACTGCTCGGTCACGGCCGAGGCGCTCCGCCGGCCCGACCGGACGTCGGCGGCGATGGCGGCCGCGGAGGCGGCCGGACCGGGACTCGTTCCGGGGGCCTCGGTCACGGCGCGTCGCCGAGGATCCTGGGGACCCTGAACCGGTTGCTCTCGACGGCCGGTGCCGACCGGAGGACCTCTTCGCGGTCGAGGGACGGTCGGGGCTCATCGGGACGCAAGACGTTGGTCACGGCCATGGCATGGGCCGTCCGGGGCACGCCGGCCAGATCGAGGGAGGCGACGTCGGCGGCGTGGTCGAGCACGGTGCCGAGCTGCTCGGTGAACCGTTCCAGCTCCTCGTCGGTGAGCCGGAGGCGGGCGAGACCGGCGACGTGGGCGACCTCGTCCCTCGTGATCCGGGCCACTGGCGTCACCGGGCTTCGGATGCCGGCTCGAGCACGGCGGCGGCGAACGCCAGCACCCGGGCCTCGATCTCGTCGGCGTCCCAGTCGAGCGTGGCGACGTGGTAGCTCCGCTCCAGCCAGATCCGTTCGATCGGACCGCTCACGGACCGCTCCAGGAGATCGCCCGACGGCGGTGCGACGACGTGGTCCTCCCTGCTGGTGAAGAGGAGGACGGGACAGTGGATCTCGGCCACTCGCGATGCCACCTCTTCCGCGGCGGCGAAGAGCGAGAGCGCGGCCCGGATCGGCGAACCCGCGTAGGCCGACTCGGCCACCCCGTCCTTGGCGATGTCCGACCCGATGCCGGGTGCCACCTCGACCCCCGACGCCAGCAGTTGGGCGGCCGCATCCCGGAATGCCTGGTCTGGCGGGACGACCAGGGGATTCACCAGGGCCAGCCCGGCGACCTCCGGGTGCTCGATCGCGAGCCGGCAGCTCAGCGTCCCGCCCATCGAGAGCCCGACGACCACCACCCGGTCGCACCGGGCAGCCAGCTCCCGGTAGGCGGCATCTGTGGCACCCCACCAGTCGGACCACCGGGTGGGCACCATGTCCTCGACCGCCGTGCCGTGCCCAGGAAGCAACGGCATCTCCACGGAGTAGCCGGCGCCCGCCAAGGCGGTGGCCAGTGGTCGCATGGACTGCGGGTTGCCGGTAAAGCCATGGAGCACGAGTGCCCCATGGGGACCGCCGTCGACGGAGAGGGGCTCTGCACCGGGGAGCACGGGTGACGTCACGACGGGCATGCTACCGGTGCCGCCGGGGTCGGGGGCTACATCCGCCCTCCGCGCCGTTCCTCGGCGGAATCGCCGGGGCACGGACCACCCCGGCAACCGGGCACGGTAGGGTTACCGGCGCACGAGCCCGGGCCCCGGTGACCGTACCGGGCCCACCGCCGAAGGAGACACTGCCGTCATGGCCACCTATCCATTCCTGAGCGAGGCGTGGCTCGCCGAGGCGCGAGCCATCCGGTCCGAGCTGGAGAGCCAGGCCCCGCCGGCTGACCCGTCGATGGTCCAGGCGGTGCGCATCAACCTGGTCGTCACCGACGTTCCCTTCGACGAGGACACGGTCCACGCTCACCTCGACACCTCGTCGGGTGACATCCACCTCGACCTCGGGCACATCGATCCCGTGGACCTGACGGTGACGCTCGGCTACGACGTCGCCCGTGCCATCCTCGTCGAGGGAAACCCCCAGGCCGCCATGCAGGCCTTCATGGCCGGGAAGATCCGCGTCGACGGCGACATCGCCAAGCTCATGGTCCTCCAGGCCAGCGCACCGACACCGGCAACAGGGGAGATCGCCGCTCGCATCCGCTCCATCACCGAGTAGGGCGCTCCGCCACCACCGCCCGTTCACCACGTCCCGGACCACGGGTTCCCGGACCACGGTGGAGAGCCCGGCGGCGTGCTTGGTGCTCCGGGGCGTGCTTGGTGCTCCGGGGCGTGCTTGGTGCTCCGGGGCGGGGTCAGCCCCCGAGCCGGTGCATCTCGGCCTGGAGCTCGGCGACGGTCCAGCGATCGTCCTTCTCCAGCGTGTCGGTCATCGTCCACGGTTGGAACAGCCGGATCTGGCCGCCTTGGACGAAGTACACCTTCCCGGTGGCCGGGCAGCCCTCGGTGGCCAGGTAGGCGACCAGGGGCGAGACGTTCGCCGGATCCCAGCTGTCGAAGACCGAAGGGTCGGCCGGCGCCGAGACGATGTCCGAGAGGCCCGGCGTCTGCTCGGTCATCCGGGTCCGGGCGGCCGGTGCGATGGCGTTCACCCGCACCCCGTAACGGACGAGCTCGTCAGCGGCGATGGTGGTGAACGCCGCGATCCCCGCCTTCGCCGCCCCGTAGTTGCTCTGCCCCGGGTTGCCCAGGAGCCCCGAGGTGGACGAGGTGTTGACGACCGAGGCATGCACCTCCTTGCCCGCTTTGGTCTGCTCCCGCCAGTAGGCGGCTGCGTGGCGGGTCGGCACGAAATGGCCCTTCAGGTGGACCTTGATGACCGAGTCCCAGTCCTCTTCGGAGAGGTTCACGAGCACGCGGTCCCGGAGGATCCCGGCGTTGTTCACGAGGACGTGGAGGTCCCCGAACGTCTCGACCGCCAGGTCGATCAGCCGCTTCCCGCCGTCCCAGCTGGTGACGTCGTCCGTGCTGGCGACCGCCTCCCCGCCGGCCGCCACGATCTCGTCGACGACCTGGACTGCAGGTGACCGATCGTCCCCCGAGCCGTCGATGGCACCGCCCAGGTCGTTCACCACCACCCTGGCGCCCTCGGCGGCGAACAGCAGAGCGTGCTCCCGGCCGATCCCCCTCCCGGCCCCGGTGATGATCGCGACCCGTCCGTCCAGTGCACCCATCTCCACCCTCCTCGTGTTCGTGCCCGCCGGCGAACGGCAGCTCCGGCGTCGGCGGGCGGACCCGGTGGACGCCGCAGCAGGGCATCTCGCCGAACGGGGTCGGCGCCCACCATGTCAGGGCGAAGCAGCGGCGGTCAAACCTGGGGCCCGTTCCGACCGGGCCACTCCCGGGCCTCGGTCGAGCTCAGGCGGCGTCGACGAGCTCCTCGATGGCGTCCAGCTCCAGGTGAGGGTGGACGTGGAAGATGCGGTTGTACAGGAGGAACTTCAACCCCCAGAACACCGCGAAGGACGTGATGTTCGCCGCGAGCACGAGCACGGTCTGCACGCCATGGCCGAGCTGGTAGGCCTCGCTCAGGTGACGCGCGATCGTGGCGCCACCGATGGAGACGGTGATCCCCATCGCCGCCATCGTCCAGAACGGCAGGATCTCCTTGGCCAGATGGGACCGGCCTCCCTTCCCCCACACCCACCGGCGATGGAGATGGTAGGAGGGGATGGTGGCGATGCCGTTGGCCACGACCGTGCTCACCACCTGCCCCCACAGGCGGAAGACCCCGAAGATGAGGAGCAGGCCGAGGAACGACACCGCAGTCGACGTCGCCGACACCAGGGTGTACTTCACCAGGCGGCGGACCCGGGGGGTGTCCCGCTGCTCCCAGAGGTCCGCCAGGCAATCGAGGGTCGCGCTCACGGCAGCTCATCCTAGTTGTCATGTATCCGTAACAGAACGTCACCGTGAGCCGCCCCCACCGTGGCGGCACGCCCCGGCCCGGGTCCCACCGGATCGCCAGGGGGCGCCCGCTCGGTGACCGCGTCATCCTGGAGCAGCCTGAACCGGGTTGATCGCGTGGGCTCAGTCGCCCGACGGAGCGGGCGGGTCATCGCCCCGTGCCGGGTCGGAACCGGCCGCATCCGGCCCGACGCGCAGGTCGTCCGGCAGGTAGCGGTCGACTGAGGTCGGCATGCTCCGCAGCCGGTCCCAACCGGCGTGGACGCGCTCGATCGGGGCGATCCGTTCGTAGAAGTGGGGGCCGCTCGGGTTGGGGTGCAGGGGGGCATGCCGCCGGACCTTCTCCGCCGGGGACAGGATCCGGCGCCGCTCGTCGGGCCCCAACGCCTCGACCAGACCGGGGACCACGGTGTCCAGCTCCTCTGCGATCTCCTCGGCCGCCATGGCACACGCCCCGTCCAGGACGGCGTCGAAGTCCTGTCCCAGGTTCAGCTCGTCGGCCGCCACGCCCTTGGACATCGCGTCCAACCGGTCGAGCACCTCGCGCCACTCGCGGTCGTGGCGGCCCAGGGCGGCGGCCAGCGGTCCGGCCCACTCGTGGCCCGCCACCTCTCGCGCCAGGCACTCCCGGGCAGCCAGACGCACGGCGAAGTGTTCCACGAGGAACTTCTCGATGTTGCCCCGATCACGAGCGGCGTCGATGCCCCGCCGCTGGCTCGCCGGATCCCCGGGACGGCCCGGGCCCGGGTCGTGGAACCCGTCGAGGTCCGCCATGGCGTTCGCCACCAGCTCGTCCTCGGCCGCCAGGAGGTCCAGCACGTCAGCCTCGGCCCCGTCCGGTGCCGCCGTCCCGGGCGCACGAGGAGAGGGATCTGCGGACGGAGCGTCCATGCCCCGACCTTACCCATGCCGCGCCGCCACCACGCATCGCCGACCGGCCGGCGCCGTCAGCGTCCGCCGAACCTCCTCGACCACCACTGCGGGTCCCGGGCATGGGCATGGAAGTGGTCGGGGATCTGGCGCATCACCCGGTCGTAGGACCAGTTCCCCTCGCCCCACCGGCGATCCGCCACCACCGCCAGCCTGTCGAGCATGTGGTCGACGTCGGCGGCCGGAGGTTCGTTGCCGTGGTGCCGCCACACCACCATGGGCACGTCGCAGACCTCGCACTCGGCGATCCAGCACACGTCGTCCTCGAAGAACCACTCGGTGAGCTTGGCCGCTTCGCACAGATCGCAGCCGGCCACGGGGTCAGGCGGTTCGCTCGTCACAGGATGTAGAGGTTGACGGTCGTCCCGGGGAGCACCTGGGTGCCGGGCTGGGGGTAGGCGTAGAGCACGACGTCGGGGCCCGACGACGGGAACGGCCCCCCGGCCACCAGGCCGACGGCGTGGAGGGCGGCCGTCGCCTGGGCCACGGTGTCGCCGATGACGTTGGGCACGTCCACCGGCCGGGGCCCGAGGGAGACCTCCACCGTCACCGCCGATCCGTAGGGCTGGGGACCGGCGGTCGAGGCCGGGACCGTCCCCACGACCTGGTTGGCGGGCACCGACGCGTCGTACTCCTTCGTCTCCTTCGGGACGAACCCGGCCGCCTGCAGCGTCGCTGCCGCGCTGGCGTACGTGGAGCCCGCGCCCGAGACCACCGGCACCGTGACCGGCGCCCGGCCCAGGGACAGCTCGATGGTGACCGTCGACCCGTAGAGCGCCCGTCCCGCCGGGATCGAGCCGATCACGCCTCCGGCGCGCACCGACGAGCTGTAGCGGGCGGCCGAGGGCGGGCACACCCCGACGAGGTGAAGGACGGCGAGCGCCGCCACGGCGTCCTTGCAGCTCGTGAACGTCGTGAGGGGCGGGAACGCCACCGGTGGCGGCCCCCGGGAGATCGTGACGTCGATCACCGCCCCCTGCTTGGCCATGGTCGGGTGGCCGTGCGACCTGCCGCTGCCGGGTCGCTGGCTCACGATCGATCCCTTCGGGACGCCGACGTCGTAGACAGCGGCCGTCTGACGAACCGTGAAATCGTCGACGCGCACCACCTGCCGGGCCTTGACCAGGGTGTCGCCGACCAGGGCCGGGATCGGATGGCTCGGCACGAAGAGCCGGTCGCGGACGGCGACGACGGCGCCGGCGCCGATCACCAGCGCCAGGACCAGCACGGCTGAGACCACCCACCGCCAGCGATGGCGGCGGCGCGTCGGGGTCGGCAGCCCACCGGCCGGTAGGCCAGGCTGGGGTCGGGTGGGCAACGCACTGGCTCGGCCGCCCCAGGTGGCGGCACCGGCGCCCGCCGCCGCCATCCCGGCTTCCCCGAGCGGTCCGATCTGCGTGCGCTCCCGGTCGTCGTCGAGCCACGTCGGCGCGCTGTCCGGCGGCCCGAACGGGGCCGTCCCTCCCGTCCATGCCTCCAGCTCCCCGGAGAGCACGGGCAGCGGGTCGGGGGCGGGAAGAGCGACGGCCAGCGCCTCCAGCCGGAGCCCGAAGGCGGCGGCGTCGTAGCGCTCCGAGAGGTCCGGAGCGGCCGCCCACACGAGCACGTCGTTGAGGGGCCCGAGTTCGTCGTGCTCAGGAAGGAGCACGCCCACCCGGGCCATGAGCGTGGCCAGGGTCGTGTCGGCGGCGAACGGGACCATCCCGGTGACCGCCTCGAAGAGCACGAGCGCCAGGGCGTAGACGTCGGCGCGCCCGTCGACCGGCTTCCCCTCCGCCTGCTCAGGGGCGGCGTACCGAGCTGTGCCGAGAACGGCGCCGGCCGGTTCGGTCCAGGTCGCCTCGGCCAGCGCCCGCGCCAGACCGAAGTCGGCGATGCGGAGGCGGCCCTCGGCGTCAAAGAGGAGGTTCGCCGGCTTCACGTCCCGATGGACCAGCCCCCGCCGGTGGGCGTAGTCGAGGCCGGCCACCGCCGCCCGGCCCACGGCCACGGCTTGGGACGGGGAGAGCCGGAACCCGGCATCGAGCACCTGACGGAGGCTGCCGCCGCCGAGGAACTCCAGCACCAGGTAGGGGGCGTCTCCCTCCTCTCCCCAGTCGTAGACCTGGAGAATGTTGGGGTGGTTGAGGGCGGCCGCGGCCCGAGCCTCGGCCCGGAACCGTCTGAGAAAGCCGGCGTCGCCGGCCAGGGCCGGATGGAGAACCTTGATCGCCACCCTCCGATGGAGTGAGACGTCGTCGGCCAGGTACACGAACGCGGACGCGCCGGCGCCGATCGCAGTGACGAGTCGGTAGCGGTCGCCGAGGACCCGCCCGATGGAGTCGGTGATGCTCGGCATCGTTGGTCGGCCCCAGGTTACCGAGTACGCCAGCTCGGCTGGTGGACGGTCGGTGCGTGCGTAGTGCTCCGGCGGACGGTCGCTGCGTGCGTAGTGCTCCGGCGGACGGTCGGTCGAGGCGCGGGCGTGTCGGGCATCACGAACCCGGCGGCTCGGACGGGGCACCCTCCACCCGGTCCGGGAGCTCTCCGGTGGTGAGCATGGCGGCGAACCCGTCGGCGTCGACCACGGGGATCCCCAGCTCCCGGGCCCGGGTGATCTTGGCCGCCCCCGGTGACTCCCCGGCCACGACGGCCCAGGTCCGGGCGGAGACGCTCCCCGGCGACCGGCCTCCCCGGGCCAAGACCGCCGCCTCGGCTTCGTCCCGGGTCATCCCGGGAAGGGTGCCCGTGACCACGATCGACCGCCCGCGCCACACGCCTCCCTGCGGGTCGGCACCGGTCGCCGTCGGGTCGGTGCCGCCGGCGCCTTCAGGGTCCGTCCCGTCCGTCCCGTCCCGCCCGGACCACCCGGGTTCGGTCAGGGTGAGCCCGGCTCCTGCCAGGCGATCGACGAGCGCCTGGTTCACGGGTGAGGAGAACCAGGCGGCGACGCTGGAGGCGATCACCGGTCCCACCCCGTCGATGGCGGCCAGCCGTTCCTCTCCGGCGCCGGCGATCGCCTCGAGCGATCCGAGCTCCCGGGCCATGGCCAGCGAGCCCGCCGGCCCGAGATGGCGGATACCAAGACCGACGAGGAGCCGGTGGAGCGGGCGGCTCCGAGACGCGTCGATCGCAGCCAGGAGGTTGGCGATCGACACGTCGGCGAACCCCTCGATCCCCGCGAAGGTCTCCGCCGTGAAGGCGTAGAGGTCGGCCACGTCGGCGAGAATCCCCCGGGAGACGAGGAGCTCGACGCGTTGCTCGCCCAGGCCCTCGATGTCCATCGCCGGCCGCGAGGCGAAGTGGGCGATGCGCGCCACGCGTTGCGCCGGACAGTCGAGGTTCGTGCAGAAGGTGTCGCTCTCGCCGGGGAGCCTGACCAGCGGCGCCCCGCAGCTCGGGCACGTCGAAGGGAACGTCCACGGCCGGCGGGCGCGGTGGGCGTCGTCGGGGACCGGTCGGACCACCTCGGGGATCACGTCGCCGGCCTTCCGGACGACGACGGTGTCACCGGGGCGGAGGTCTTTGGCCCGCACCTGGTCCTCGTTGTGGAGGGTGGCGAGCGAGACCGTGGACCCGCCCACGAGGACCGGCGCGAGCACGGCGAACGGCGTGGCCCGCCCGGTCCGGCCGATGGACACCCGGATGTCGAGGAGCGACGTCGATCGCTCCTCGGGCGGGAACTTGTAGGCGATGGCCCATCTCGGCGCATGAGCCGTGGCCCCGAGGCGCCTCTGGAGGGCGAGATCGTCGACCTTCACCACGGCGCCGTCGATCTCGTAGGCCAGATCGTGCCGGTGCTCCTCCCAGTGCCGGCAGAACGCCAGTGCCTCCTCGAGCGAGGCCACCACGCGGCGCTCGGGGTTGACCGGGAGCCCTCGGTCCGCCAGCCAGGCCAGCGCCCCCGAGTGGGTCCGGGAGAGGGCATCGGGGATCCTCCCCCCGGCGCCGGGGAGGACCTCACCTACCTGGTACGCCCAAAAGGAGAGCTCCCGGCCCGCCGTCACCGTCGCGTCCTTCTGCCGGAGCGAGCCGGCGGCGGCGTTCCTCGGGTTGGCAAAGGCCTTCAGGCCGGCGGCCGCCTGCCGCTCGTTCAGCGCCCGGAAGGCGTCGAGCGACATGTAGGCCTCGCCCCGCACCTCCAGGAGCTCGGGCAGGTCGGAGGGGGCACCGGCCAGCACCCCCGGGATGGCAGCGATCGTGGCCACGTTGGCAGTGACGTCCTCGCCGGTGACGCCGTCGCCGCGGGTCGCGGCCCGCACCAGCCGGCCGTGCTCGTAGACGAGCGAGAGGGCCAGCCCGTCGATCTTCAGCTCGCAAGCGAAGGCGACGGGGGCGGGCACCTGGCGGACGAGACGTTCGCCCCAGGCCCGGAGCTCCTCGGGGCCGAACGCGTTGTCGAGGCTCATCATCGGCACCGGGTGGACGACGGGGGCGAAGAGCGCGGACGGCGGAGCGCCGACCTGGGAGGTGGCGGTACGGCGGGCCGGCGTCGCCGGAGCGGGCTGCGTGGCCTCGAGGGCCCGCAGCTCCCGTACCAGGGCGTCGAAGTCGGCGTCGGGGATCTCCGGATCGTCCAGACGGTGGTAGCGGTCGTTGTGGTAGGCGACGAGGGACCGCAGCTCGTCGATGCGACGCGCCACCTCGCCGTCGGGAGCACCGGTGGTCACCGGGCGATCCCCGACCCCAGGACGATGTCCGGCTCGTCGCCGTCGTAGAACGCCACGGTCTGCCCGGGAGCGACGCGCCGCGCCGGGCGATCGAACCGGACCGTGAGCGCGGTCCCGTCCCCGGCCTCCAGGCGGCACGGGAGCGGGCGGCCATGAGCGCTGCACTGTGCCTCGCACGCCAGGCCAGCCGGGTCCAGGGGCACGACCCCGCCGGCCGCCCACGTCACCTCCTCCACCTCGACCCGATCGGTGAGTGCCTCCTCGGGCGTCCCGAGGAACACGCGCCGGCCGGGCACGTCGACCGCGGTCACGTAGCGCCTCCGCCCGTCGGGCCCGTGCCCCATGCCGCGACGCTGCCCGACCGTCACCGCCTCCACGTCGGTGACCGGGCCGAGGTCGTCGCCGGAGGCATGGGCCACCATCCGACCGTCGTGGAGCTCGATCCTGCCGGCCAGGAAGCCGCCGTGGCCTTCCGAGGAGCGGATGAAGCACACGTCCTGGCTGTCGGGCTTCGTCGCTGTCCGCAGACGCCCCTCCCCGGCGATGCGCCGGACCTCAGACTTCGTCAGCGCTCCCACCGGGAAGACGCACCGGGCGAGCTGCTCCTGGCCGAGCATGGCCAGCACGTAGGACTGGTCCTTGGCGGGGTCGGCCCCCCGCCGGAGCTGGTGGACCCCGTCCGCCGTCGTGGTCCGCCGGGCGTGGTGCCCGGTGGCCAGGAGATCGAAGCCGAGCTGGCGGGCCCGTGCCAGGAGGCGGGCGAACTTGATGTGACGGTTGCACTCGATGCAGGGATTGGGCGTACGGCCCCGGGCGTGCCCCTCCACGTAGGGGTTGACGACCCTGGCGTCGAAGTCGTCCTCGAAGTTGAAGACGTGATGGGCGATGCCGAGCTGCTGGGCCACGCGGCGGGCATCGTCGACATCGGCGACCGAGCAGCAGCCGGAGTCCGAATCGCCGCCCCAGAGCTTCAGGGTCACCCCCACCACGTGCGCCGGCCCCAGCTCGCGCACGAGCAGGGCGGCGGCGACCGACGAGTCCACACCTCCAGACATGGCAACCAGGATCCCCACGGCGTCATTCTCGCAGCCGCGCCGGCACAGGCGGGACAGCGGGAGGACACCGCGAGGGTCGGCTCCGGCCAGCGAGTCGACGCCGGCGCCGTTGCGGGTTCGATACGGGTTCCCTCTGCCTCTCCGACGAGGTCACCGGCCTGGCCGCAGCATTTTGCAGCTAACGATGCTACAGTAGCGGCATGAGCGTCGCCATCACCGTGAGAGACGTGCCCGACCGCGTCCGGGACGAGCTCGCCGCTCGCGCCGCTCGGTCCGGCCAGTCGCTCCAGGAGTACGTGCGATCCCTGTTGGTCCGGAGCACCGAGCGATTGCCGGTCGACGATGTCGTCGCCCGGGCCCGGGCCCGGGTGGAGGTCACCGGTGCGCGAGTCGACGCGGCATCGATCCTGGCCGGGCGGGACGCCGACCGGAAGTGACCGCTCGCTGCTGTGCCGACGCCTCCGCTCTGGTCGCCCTCCTGGTCGACGGGGGTGTCGATGGCCGCTGGGCCGCCGGCGTGCTGGCCGGGGCAGAGCTCGTCGCTCCCGAACTGGTCCGCTTCGAGGGTGCGAACATCCTCCGCCGGCTGGAGCTGGCCGGCCTGCTCAGCGCCGACCAGGCCGTGCAGGCCCACGCCGACCTGCTCGACCTCGATATCGAAGGTTGGCCGTACGACCTCGTGGCCCCGCGGGCATGGGAGCTCCGCCGGAACCTGTCCATCTACGACGCCACCTACGTGGCCGTCGCCGAGGTCACCGGTTCGACCCTGGTCACCCTGGACCGCCGCCTGGGGGGTGCCCCCTCGCTCCGGTGCGCCGTCGTCGTACCGTGACGGATCCGGCACTGTCTCCACCCGCACTCTCCACGCCAGCCGCTGCACTGCCGCCGGCTCCGCGCCCTCACGCCCGTAGCCGCTCCACCGCGGGAGGGATGACGTCGAGGGCATGGTCGACCTCGGCATCGGTCGTCGGCCATCCGAGGGTGAGGCGGATCCCCGACGATGCGTCGGCCCGGCTCATCCCCATGGACGACAGGACGTGGCTGGGCTGGGTCGCCCCGGAGGCGCAGGATGCCCCGGCGGACACCGCCACGCCGGCCCCATCGAGGAGGACCACGAGCGCCTCGCTCTCCACCCCGGCAAGACACAGGTGGGCATTGCCAGGCACCTTCAGCCGGCGGGCACCGGTCTCGGTCGCCTCAGGCACCACCCCGAGAAGGCCGTCGACCAGGCGATCGCGAAGGGCGGAGAGGCGAGACCCCTCGGTGTCGCGCCGAGCGGCCGAGCACCGGAGGGCGACGGCCATGGCGACGGCACCGGCCACGTTGGGCGTCCCGCTGCGCCGCTCCCGCTCCTGCCCACCTCCCACCACCACCGGGTCCACCGGGCACCGGGCCACCAGCACGCCGATCCCCTTGGGCCCCCCGAATTTGTGGCCGCTCACGGAGACGAGGTCGTAGCAGGCGGTCCGCTCGCCCACCGCCATCCACGGGACCGCCTGGACGGCGTCGGTATGGAGGAGGGCTCGCGGCGCCCGCTCGCGCACCAGCGTTGCCACCTCAGGGAGCGGCTGGACCGTTCCGATCTCGTTGTTGACCGTCATGACGGACACCAGTGCCACCTCGGGGGTCAGGCAGGTGGCCAGCGCGTCGAGGTCGATCGTGCCGTCCCCCAGCGTCGGCACCGTGACCACCGGGTGCCCGAAGTGTCGGCGGGCGGTGGCCACCGCTTCGAGGACGGCATGGTGCTCCATGGCCGCCACCACGATCGTGCCGGGTCGCTCCCGTGGACCGGCGGAAGCACCGCCGATCCGGTCCGCTCCGTGCGCCTGCGCCGCCAGGCCACCCAGGACCGCCAGGTTGGCCGACTCCGTGCCACCGCTGGTGAAGATCACCTCGCCAGGGTCGGCTCCGAGATCGGCGGCAATCGACTCCCGGGCATCGTCGAGGGCCAACCGGGCGGCGCGGGCCGGACCGTGGGCGCCCGACGGGTTGCCCGGACAGCCGGTCAGGACGTCCACGAGGGCAGCCAGCGCCTCAGGCCGCATCGGCGTCGCCGCCGCGTGGTCGAGGTAGGCGTTCACCGCCCCATTCTGCCGCCGGGCCGGGAGGAAGCGCCCACCCCCGCCGCCAGACGGCTCAGCAGCAGTTGGGGTCCATGACCCGCACGAGCGCACCCAGGGCTGAGCGATCGGCTGCATAGTAGGTGCTCGCACCCCGCCGCGTTGCCACGAGGAGCCCAGCGCGGCTGAGCCGGCCAAGGTGGTGGCTCACGGTGGCATCGGTCAGCTGCAGCTCGTGGACGAGGTCGACGTTGCGCAGGCCCTCGGAGTCGGCAGCAAGGACCAATGAGAACAGCTTGATGCGGACCGGGTCAGCCAGGGCCTTGAGTCGGAGGGCCACCTCGAGTGCGTCGGCGTCGCTTACGACCCCGGCGGCGACGGGGGGGCAGCAGAGCTCGCCGGACAGCTCGATGGAGGGCAGGGATTTCGGCATGTGCTCAGTGTTGCACAACCCTTGACTTATGTCGAGATATTGGCTACCCTGGTACGAGACGCTCATCTCGGGGAGGGGATCGTTATGTCAGGCGAAATCCGAGAAACGGTTCGGCGCCGTTACGCCGCGGCCGCCATCGAAGCCGGCGCCGCACCGGGGGGGACCACGCCGTCCTGCGGCGCGTCCGCCTCCGACACCTGCGGCGAAGCAGGCCAGGCGGTCTTCGGAGCGGCACTCTACGACCGGGCAGAGGAGGGCGCCCTGCCGGAGGCCGTCGCGGCCTCGCTCGGCTGCGGCGTGCCAACCGCGATGGCAGACCTGCACGCCGGCGAAGTCGTCCTCGACCTCGGCTCCGGAGCCGGTGCCGACGTGCTGATCGCCGCTCGAAGGGTCGCTCCTGGTGGCAGGGCGATCGGACTCGACATGACTCCGGAGATGCTGGAGCTCGCGCGGCGAAACGCGGCCATCGCGGGGGTCGACAACGTCGAGTTCCTCGAGGGCTACCTCGAGGAGATCCCGTTGCCCGAGGCCAGCGTCGACGTGGTGATCTCCAACTGCGTGATCAATCTGGCCGCCGACAAACACGTGGTGCTGCAGGAAGCCGCCCGCGTGCTCCGCCCCGGCGGGCGCCTCGCCATCTCCGACGTGATCGCCGATCCCGGCATGGACGCCGCGACACGCGCCGACATGGCGGAATGGACTGGTTGCATCGCTGGCGCGCTCACGGAAGCCGAGTACCGGGCTGGCCTGTCGGGCGCCGGCTTCGAACACGTCGAGGTCATCGAAACCCACCGGGTCCACCCGCACGCCGTCGCAGCCATCATCCGAGCCCGGAACGCTGGCACACCCGGCGCTCCCTGACGGCAGGACCGCGGGACTGGCCGATTCGCCTCAGCTCTGCTGATGGCGATGGACGGGCCGGTCCGGATCACTGCTCGCAGATCGCCGTCAGGCAGGGATGGGCGGACGGGATCGTCCACGACGGCAACCACGTCGGAACCGGCTTCCTCATCGCCTCCGAAGTTCTCGTCGACGCGTCCCTGGTCCGTACCGTCCTCGTCCTGGCGCTCACCATCGGCATCGGCCCGTCCCCGTGGTGGCCGGACCGCCTGGCCAGAGGGAACCGGGAGACCGGGCGGACCCAGCAGGGCCCAGACCTCACCGGTAGGCGCGGGTCCGCCACGGGAGGCGCGGCGGGCAATGTGCGCCCTGTCAGCCGGACGCCCTGTCAGCCGGGCGCCCCGGCCGTCCACACGCTCTTCACGTTGCAGAACTCATGGATCCCGAAGGAGGAGAGCTCGCGCCCGTGGCCCGAGGACTTCACGCCACCGAAGGGGAGCTGGGGCATCGACGCCGTCATCCCGTTCACGAACACCTGACCTGCCTCGAGGCCGTCGACGAAGGTGCGCTGCTCGTCGGGGTCCGCGGTCCAGACACTCGATCCGAGCCCGAACTCGGTCCCGTTGGCGACGTCGAGCGCCTCGGCGGCGCTGTCGACCCGGTAGAGCAGGGCCACCGGACCGAAGACCTCCTCGGTCGCCACCCGCATTCCCTCGGCGATGTCGCTGATCACCGTGGGCAGGTAGTAGAAGCCGCCGGCGTCCAGCGTGGCCGACGGGCTCGGCCGCTCGCCTCCGCACAAGATGGCGGCACCGCGGGCCCGGGCATCGTCCACCTGGGCCTCGATCGCGTCACGCGCCACGGCGGTGACCAGAGGGCCGACCTCAGTGGCCGGATCGAACGGATCTCCCACCTGAAGGGCCGCCATCGAAGCCACGAACCCTTCGGTGAACCGGTCGGCGACGTCCTCGTGGACGATGAACCGCTTGGCGGCGATGCACGACTGGCCGTTGTTCTGGACACGGGCCTGGACGGCCACGGAGATCGCCCGGGTCAGGTCCGCCGATGGGAGGACGATGAACGGATCGCTACCACCCAGCTCCAGGACGATCTTCTTCCCCACGCCACCGGCCTGCGCCGCCACCGCCCGGCCGGCTCCGACGCTCCCGGTCAGCGTCACCGCCCTCACCCTGGGGTCGGCGATGATGGCCGGCACCTGGTCGACCCCCACCAGGAGCGTCTGGAACACACCGGTAGGGGCTCCGGCCCGACGGAACAGGTCTTCGAGCACGAGCGCCGTTCTCGACACGTTCGGGGCATGCTTCAGCAGGCCGACGTTGCCCGCCATGATCGCCGGCGCCGCGAACCGGACGACCTGCCAGAGCGGGAAGTTCCACGGCATGATGGCCAGCACGGGGCCCATCGGCTGGAACGCCACCGCGGCAGTGGCGCCGTCGACGGCCACCGGTTGGGAGGCGAGCAGCGCCGGAGCGTGCTCGGCGAACCACCGGCACGCCACCGCGCACTTGGCCACCTCGCCCTTGGCCTGGGCGAACGGCTTGCCCATCTCGGTCGTGAGCAGGTGGGCGATGTCGGGAAGCTCTGCCTCGAGCAGATCAGCCACGCCCACGAGCACCCGGCCGCGGTCGCCCATCGGGGTGCGAGCCCAGATGCCTGCCGCAGTGGCGGCCGACGCCAGCCGTTCCTCCACCGCATCGGCGCGCAGGGCGGCGAAGGTCTCGATGGTCTGCCCCGTGGCCGGGTTGACGCTGACCAGCGGGGGGCCAAAGGTGGGCGACGGAGAGGTGGCGGTCGGTGACGATGACATGGACCCGATTCTTCCTCATCCACCTGACGGACCGACAGCCCCGTCCTGATCGTCCTCCGGCGCACCGGCCAGGCCCAGGAACGCCGGGAGCTCCCGGCGGCGGACCTTCCCGGTCGGCGTCGTCGGGAGCGAGGCCGTCACCACGTAGCGCTTCGGCCGCTTGTGCGGGGCGAGACGCTCGTCGGCCACCCGGCGGGCCGATGCCACCAGCCGCTCTCCACCCTGGTCCCCACCCCAGGCTCCAACCCGGCCGGCGCCGTGGTCGGCGACCCGAGCAGACCCGCCGTCGACGTGCACCCCTCCTGACCCCTCCGGGACGAGGACGGCACACACGGCCTCACCCCACTGGTCGTCGGGAAGGGCGAAGACCGCCACCTCGGAGACACCGGGCGTCTCGGACAGCGCGGCCTCCACCTCGACCGGGTAGACGTTGACCCCGCCGGTGATGATGAGGTCGTCCCGGCGGCCGTCCAGGAACAGGTAGCCGTCGGGATCGATGCGGCCCTGGTCGCCGACCGTGAACGCGCCATTGCGCCACGCCCGGGCCGTCTTGTCCGGGTCGTTCCAGTACGTGAAACGCCCGTAGGCAGGCGGCTCGCACCAGATCGTCCCGTCGGCGTCGGCGTGGAGACGGCGACCGGGACGGGCCCGGCCGACGGTGCCGGGGTGCGCCAGCCACTCGTCGGGTCCGCACACGGTGAACTGACCCTCGGTGGCGCCGTAGAACTCCCACAGGACGCCCGGGCCGACGGCGTCCATGGCCACCCGCTTCAGGGCCGGTGGGCAAGCCGAGCCGGCATGCACCAGGAGACGGAGGGCGTCGAGCGGGCCGGGATCGCCCCCGGCCGCGTCCAACAGGCGTTGGAGCGCGGTGGGAGCCATGAACGTCGTGGTCGCCCGCGGGCCTGCCCGACCCGCCAGGGCCGCCAGGGCCTGGAAGGCGTCGAAGCGGTCGAGCACCAGGCAGGTGCCGCCCCGGAGCAGCGTCCCTCCGGCGAACCGCGTGGAGACGGAGTGGTACATCGGGGAGCACACCAGGTGCACGTCGTCCGGCCCGAAGCCCCAGAGGTCGGCCTCGTCGGCGAAGGCGGACTGTGCGACGCGCTCGTCCCAGATCCCCGTCCAGACCCCCTTGGCTCGCCCCGTGGTTCCGGACGTGTAGTGCATGGGCCGCGCCAGTGGGTAGGGCGCCAGCGCGACCGGGTCGCCGTCGTCGAGCGCGGCCAGGGACTCGGCGTCGAGCACGGTCAGGCGCGCGTCGGCATCGGCCACCAGGACGTCACGCTCGGATGGCAGCAGGGCGGCGTGGAGGAGCACGGGGACCACCCCGGTACGGAGCGCTCCGAGGACGGCGCACAGGAGCAGGGCGGAAGACGGCAGGGCGAAGACCACCCGGTCCCCGGCCCGGAGGCCCCGGGCCGCCAGCGCACCGGCGACGCGACGCTGCCGGCGCTCGGCGTCGGCCGCCGTGAGGAGCTCGATCACTCCGGTGTCGAACGCCCCCCGGAGCCCCGCGTTTTCGCCCGCCACGGCTTCAGGGCGAACCACCAGATGCTGGCCATCGTCGCCACCACCCCGAACGCGGCTGCGGGCTTCACCAGCTTGCGTGAGCGTGCCATCCCCCGACCCTATCTCCCGTGGTGGCGTCGTGGTCCCCGAGCCTCGACCGCTCGTCCACCGGGTACCCCAATCGTCCCCGGCCGGAGATTCTTCGCGGCCTTTGAGGTTCTTCACATCGTCTCTTTAGGTTCGACCTCCATGATGGGCACATGACCGTTGCACCCGCCCGGTACCGGGATCGCCCAGTCCCCGGTGCCGGTGACGCCTCCGGAAGGCTCCCGGAACCTCCCCCTCCCGGTCGACGCCCGGAGGACGTGCACACGGTCGAGGCGCCAGCCGGGCGAGCCGTGCCCGACTGGCGCCTCGTCAGGCGCACCCCGGGAGGGACGGGTCGCAACGGCCCTCCCGGGGTGACCAGCCCGATCCGGCGACGCCGGATCGCCGCCGCCCTGACCCGCCGGCGGCTCCTCTGGCGACCGCCGGCAACCTGAGCCGCCCGACCTACCCGAGCCGCCCGACCTGGTCCCGGTGTGACCGGGACGCCGTGACGGGGATCGTTCGCCCGGTCATGTCCGGGTGATCCACATGCGGACATGATGGACCGTCCCGGTGCCGTCCTCGATGTCGAGCGGAGTCCCGGGATCCGGGTCCGCTCCCCGGTCGCTGCCTCCGCCATCGGCTACCACGCCTCCGCCGGACGGACCGAAGGCCACCGAGTCGGCCAGCACCTCCCGGGCGATGGTGTCGCCGAGCGACGCCACCCGGTCGAGGCCGTCCAGACGGAGGTGGATCGAATCGGAGACGGCCAAGCCGGCCGCTTTCCGCCCGTCCTGGACATGGCGAACCACCTCGCGCGCCAGTCCCCGCGTCACCAGGTCGTCGTCGAGCGCCAGGTCGAGAGCCACCACCTCCGCCCCGTCCCGCGACACGGCGAACCCTCCTTGTCCCTGGACCCGGAGCTCGAGCTCCTCGGCACCGAGCTCGATGCGGTCACCGGCCAGCTCCACGGCGACGGCACGGCCGGCGGCCAGCTCGTCGGCCGCCTTCGCCGCGTCCAGGGCTGCCAGTGCCGATCGGAGCTCCTGGACCCGAGGCCCGAGGCGGGGACCGAGCAGCTTGAAGTTGGGGACCAGCTCGTAGGCGAGGACGTCCCCGAGGTCCGAGGTCACCTCGACGGCGTCCACGTTCAGCTCCTCGGCCACGATCTCCTCCAGGAAGGAGGGCGCTCCGGGCGGGAGGTGGACGAGCGCCCTGCCGAGGGGCTGACGCACCCGGACACCGGCGTCGGCCCGTGCGGCGCGGCCGAGCGAGGCGAGCCGCCGGGACAGCGCCATCGCCTGCTCGAGGCCCGGATCGGCCGCCTCGGGTCTCGGAGCGGGCCAGTCCTCCAGGTGGACCGAGTCCGCCTCACCCGCGTCGGTGAGGTCGCGCCACAGGCGATCGGCGAGGAACGGGCACAGGGGGGCGAGCAGCTGGGCCACGGTCACCAACGCGTCGTGCAGCGTGGCCTGGGCGGCAAGACCGTCGGCCGGGTCCATGCCCGGATCGGTTCGCCAGAACCGACGACGGCTGCGCCGGACGTACCAGTTCGAGAGATCGTCGACGAGCTCGGCGATGGCCGTGGCGGCCGGGTAGGGCTCGTAGCCGTCGAGCGCGCCGGTGACGGCGTCGATCGTGGCGGCCAGCCGGGACGCCAGCCATCGGTCGAGCACGGGCCGGTCGGGCACCGGAGGGACGAGCGCATCGGCGGGGTCGAACCCGTTCAGCGACGCGTACGTCGTGAAGAACGCCCATGTGTTCCACAGTGTCAGCATGGTGTCACGGAGGGACGCGTCGATGGCGGCGAAACTGACCCTGGTCGGCGTCCACGGCGAGCCCTGGGAGAACATCCACCAGCGCAGCGCGTCGACCCCCCGGGAGTCGATGATCTCCCACGGGTCGATGACGTTGCCCACGCTCTTCGACATCTTCCGGCCGTCGACGTCGACGATGTGGCCGAGGCACAGGACGTTGCGGTAGGGGGCGTGTCCGAAGACGAGGGTGTTGACCGCCAGGAGGGAGTAGAACCACCCGCGCGTCTGGTCGATGGCCTCGCAGATGAAGTCGGCGGGGAACGGCGTCGGCGGGGAACCGGCGGCGCGGTCGGCCACGGTCACCCGATGGCCCCACTGGGCGGTGGGCATCGAGCCCGAGTCGAACCAGGCGTCGATGACCGGCTCCACCCGGGACATGGTCGATGTCGGCTCCCCTGCCTCGTCGCCAGGGGGGCAGTCGGGGCACGGGAAGGTCACGTCGTCGATCGACGGCCGGTGGGGATCGATGCCGGTGACGTCACGCCCGGCCAGCTCGGACAGCTCCGCCAGCGAGCCGACGCACCGGGTGTGCCCGTGGCGCCCGCACTCCCACACCGGGAGCGGCGTCCCCCAGTACCGGTCACGGGAGAGCGCCCAGTCGACGTTGTTCTGGAGCCACTCCCCCATGCGCCCCTCGCGGATGTGCTCGGGGTGCCAACCGATGCTCCGGTTCTCCCGGACGAGCGCCTCCTTCCGGGCCGACGTGCGGATGTACCAGCTCGGCTTGCCCCAGTAGATGAGGGCGGTGCCGCACCGCCAGCAGTGCGGGTAGGCGTGGGTGTAGGGGTACCGGCGCACCAGCAGCCCCCTGGAGGCCAGGGCCTCGTTCACGTCGGCATTGGTCTCCCGGACGGGCCGCCCGGCCAGCCATGCCACCGCCGGCGTGAACCTCCCGTCCGGTCCGACCGGGTTCAGGGTCGGCAGGCCCTCCTCCACCCCCACCTGGCGGTCGATCTCGCCAAAGGCGGGGGCGAGGTGCACGATCCCGGTGCCCTCGTCGGCCTCCACGAAGGTGCCGGCCACCACCCGCCATCCGGTGCCGTCCCGGGGATCCACGGCGAGGTCGTCGAAGGGGCGGCGGTAGCGGAGGCCGACGAGGTCGGCACCCTTCACCCGGTGCGTCACGGTGGCCTCGTCGCCGAACACGCTCCCCACCAGGTCGACGGCGACGATCTCGTCGCCCACCAGCCCGTAGTCCAGATCGGGGCCCACGGCCGCGCCGGTGTTGGACAGGAGCGTCCAGGGGGTGGTGGTCCACGCCACCAACGAGACGCCCTCGAGGTGGTCGCGACCGAGCAGGCCGGCCAACCGGCGAGCACGGGCCGCCGGCCCGTCACCGTCCCGAGAAGCGTCGTCCCGGGCGACGACACCGGTCCCGACAGCGTCGCCTCCCTCCTCGTGGACGCCGTCCCCGTCGACCAGCGGTAGCCGGACGTAGGCGGACTCGTCGACCACCGGCTGGTAGACGTCGGGCTGGCCCAGCTCGTGGCTGGAGAGGGCGGTGCCGCACCGGGGACAGTACGGGACGACCTTGATGTCCCGGTAGAGCAGGCCGTCGTCCCAGATGGCCTTCAGCTGGGACCACACCGACTCCACGTAGCGGGGATCGAAGGTCCAGTAGGCGTCGCCGAAGTCGATCCAGTACCCGATCCGCTCGCTCAGGCGCTGCCAGTCGTCCACGTAGGCCCGGACCGACTCCCGGCACAGCCGGGTGAACTCGGCCATCCCGACCTCGTCTTCGATCTGGCTCTTGGTTGTGACCCCCAGGCGCTTCTCCACCTCCACCTCGACCGGCAAGCCGTGCGTGTCCCACCCCGCCTTCCTCCGGACCTGGAACCCCCGCATGGTCCGGTACCGGCAGAACAGGTCCTTGTAGATACGAGCCCAGACGTGGTGGAGGCCGGGCTTGCCGTTCGCCGTCGGGGGACCCTCGTAGAAGACCCAGGGCTCGGCACCGTCCCGGAGCTCCACCGAGCGCTCGAAGATGCGGTGCTCACGCCAGCGGGCCAGCTCCTCGGCCTCGAGCGCGGTGAGATCGATGTCGGCTGGGACCGGGCGGAACAACGGGCACTCCCTGGCGTGGTCGGGGCGGGTCGGCACCAGATACTACGGGCAGCGGCCGTGGTCGCTATCCGAGCGGTGCCCCGATCAGTCCACCCACCGTCCCTGCACCAGCAGGACACTCCAGCGGGCGAGCTCGATGCCATCGGCGGCGACGAGCCCACCGAGTAGGTAGCGACGGGTGACCTGCTGACGGCGGGCCCAGGGGTGGAGGGGTAGGGACTCCGCGGTGACGAGGATGCACACGCCGACCAGCCACATGGCAGACATCGCCAGTCCCTGGCCAGCCGCCCGCCGCGTCGCCACCCGGTCCTCGCGCCGGTCCGACGTCGTGCGGCGGACAGACGGCGAGCCAGAGCACGGGACCAGACGGAGCGGTTTCCGATCCGAACATGGCTACGGGTCAGGCCACAGGGGCTGGTCGACTTCGATCCCGAGCGGCGTGCCCCATCGGTTGCGGTAGGCGACCTCGTGGACTGGACGGCGGGCAGCGACCCCCCAGGTACCGGTCGGATAGCCGAAGCTGACGCAGCAGGCCATGATCCACCCCTTCCCCTCGGGGACACCCAGGATCGCCAGGGTCTCTTTGGGATGGAACGCGCCGAGCACGGAGGTGAGGGAGCTCCCGACTCCCTCGGCGCGGGCGGCGAGCTGGGCGCTCCACACGGCGGGGAAGATCGAGCCACCGCTGGCGTCCCCTTGGGTGAACGCAAAGAGGAAGAGCGGCACGCCCTCGAAGTGGTCGGCGAGCCACTGCGCCGAACGCTGGACCTTCAGCAGGGAGACACTGGCCTCGGCGTCCGGGTCCGCGGCGGCCGCCGCCAGACGATCGGCGTATGCGGTTTTCCACAGCCGATCGATGCTGTCCCGGTACAGCGGTCCGAGCTCGGCCTTGACGGCGGGATCGTCGACAAGCAGGAACCGCCAGTTCTGGGAGTTCCCGCCGCTCGGCGCCCGGATGGCGGCGTCCAGGATCCGGGCCTGGACGCCCGTCGGGATCGGGTCCGGCCGCACCCGCCGCATCGCCCGGGTGGTGTACAGCGCTTCCCTCACGTCCATGATCCCTCCCGGAGAGCTCGGTGCCGACGCTGGCACCCTACCCGGCTCCCCCTCGGGCCGCGCTCCCGGATGTCAACCCGTCAGCGCGCTCCCGATGTGACGGGCCGCCCAGGTGGAACCGGCGGTCGCCCAGGGCCCCGGGTCGCTCAGCGCTCCGGGTCGCTCGCCAGGTCCGGCTGTTCGGCTCCGTCGGGGATGTCGATGCACTCCTCCCCGGTCCGCAGGGCCCGCAGGATCACCCGTCCCACGTAGGCGGGGTGGTGTGGGACCATCCCCGGGTGCACCTCGCGGTCGAGCTTGAAGGCGCCACCGTCGAGCTCGGTGGCCGTGACCGACGGCACGACCAGCGACACGGCGATGCCGTCCCCCGCGAGCTCAGCCCTGGCCACCGACGTCAGCATGTCGAGCGCGGCCTTCGTGGCGGCATAGCCACCGACCCCGACGGGCAGCATCCGCGTCGTCCCCGAACCGATGTTGACGATCCGACCCGATCGCTGGGCCCGCATGACGGGCAGGACCGCCTGGGTGACGGCCAGGACGCCCACCACGTTCAGCTCGAACGCGGCCGACAAGGCGGCCGGATCGAGTCGGTCGAGCGGCGCGTGCAGGCCGGCGCCGGCGTTGTTGACCAGACCGTCAATCCTGCCGTAGCGGTCGACCGCCGCCATGGCCAACCGGACCACGGCGTGGTGGTCGGTCACGTCGGTCTCCACGGCCAGCGCCTCTCCGAGCTCCTCGCCCAGGGTGGCGATCCGGTCCTTGCGCCGGGCGGCCAGCACGGGGAGCGCGCCAGCCTCGTACAACAGGCGCGCCGTCGCTTCGCCGATCCCCGAGGACGCCCCGGTGACGATCACCACCGCGCCGGCAAGGTCCATCCGCTTCACCACTTCACCCCGGCCCCACCAGATCGCAGGTCGGTCCACCCACCCCCGTCGGCGCCGTTCGGCGATCCCTGCACTCCGCTCCCTACCGCCGATCCCACCCGCGCCTTCCGGTCCGTCCCGTCAGTTCGTTCCATCTCGATCCCTCGTGTTCGTCGACACCTCGGGCACGACGCCCTCGGTCCCCTGGGCTCCTGGGCGCAGCGAGCGACACAGTAGGCGATCCCAGCCAAGCCGGCTCGGGATGCCGTGGTGAGACTGGGGGCCCGGTGAGAGCGGCGGGCCCGGGGGGGCTCCCGGCGGGACCTACTCGACGAGGAGGGTCTGCGTCGACCGGCCGATCCGGCCGGTCGCGTCCCACAGCGCTGACTCCGCCCAGCCGATACCCGGGCTCCCGAACCGGGTGCGCGCCTCGAGGCCGACCCACGGGCCCTCGGGCGGGCGCGCCAGCTCGACGGTCAGGTCGGGGTTGATGAACATTGCCGAGCCGAAGGGGAACTGGGCCGAGATCCCGTTCCCGAAGTCGGCGGCGGCGGCGGCCCGCTGCCACGGAGACGGCTCCTCGCCGGGGACGACCGGGTAGCGCAGGCGGAACCATGCCGTCGCCGGGCCGGGAACGTCGAACTGTCCGTCGACGAAGCGGATCTCCACGGCGCCGTTGTGGAATGCCCGGTAGTCGGCCCTGAGCGGGTCGACGACCACCCCGCGCTCGGGAGGCAAGGGTCTCGGTTCGTCGGTCGGCGGGGCGGCTGCCGCCTGCGCTCCCGGTGGCGGTGCTACCCGCATGCGAAGCCCGCGCGCCAACGCGACAGCCACGCCCCCGGCCTCGATGGTCACGTCGACCAGCTGGACCCGGCGGCCCGGGCGCACGAGGCGAGCACCCACCGACAGGTGCGACAGCGGGACCGGCCGGAGCAGCTCCAGGGTCAACCTGACCAGCTGGAGACCGCCGTCCGGCTCGCAGCACTCGGCTGCCCGGACGGCCAGCGCAGCCACGGGTCCCCCGTGGAGCGCCTCGGGTGACCATGGTCCCCGCGCCAGCTCGCCCGGGAGGAAACCACCGCCGTCGGGGGTGAAGAGGGCCTCCCCCTCCCCCTCCACAGGCCCCTCCCCGGAAACGCCCACCGGACCGTCGGCGGTGACCTCTCCGTCCGGTGCGGTCGGGCGCGTCCGGTCGGCTGGGTCCATGCCGCCCGACGCTACGAGAGGAGGCGACCGCGCTGCCAGGTCGGCGGCGGGCGGCGCCCGGGGCGCGGGGCGCGACCTCGCCGGGCGCGCCTCCCCGCGATGTCCTACCATCGGCCGGGTCCGCACCGGGGGTGGCTCGCGGCGGCACGACGAAGGGGATGGACGACGTGGGACACGCGCAGGCCGCAATAGACATCGAGGGGTCGGCCGACGCCGTCTGGGCGCTCGTGGGCGACTTCGGCGGCATCGACGCCTGGATGCCCGGGATCGAGTCGTGCCGCGTCGACGGCGCCAACCGCATCCTGGCCATGCGGGGGATGGAGATCACCGAGGCGCTCGTCGGGAAGGACGACGCCACCCGGACGCTCACCTACGCCATCGTCGACGGCGTGCCGGTCGAGCACCACCAGGGCATGGTCACGGTCACCCCCACCGAGGAGGGCTCACATGTCACCTGGGACGTCGACGTCACGCCCGAGGACATGGTCGGCGTCATGGTCGGCCTCTACCAGCAGGCGTTGGCGGCACTGAAGAAGCACGTAGAGGGCTGAGACATCGGGTATGCCGGTATGCCGGCATGCCGGCATACCGGCGGCAGCACGGCGGGTCCGGTGCAGGAACGGGGGGACCACCCGGGCGGGCCCCCCGGGTGGTCCCGCTGCGCCCGAGACCGGCATGATGTGGGCATGCCCGCGTGGATCTGTGCCACCTGCGCCGTGCAGTACCCGGACACCGACGAGCCGCCCACCCACTGTCCGATCTGCGAGGACGAGCGCCAGTACGTCGGCTGGCGCGGCCAACGGTGGACGACCGTGGCGGACCTGGCCCGCGACCACGTCAGCGAACTGCGCGAGGAGGAGCCCGGCCTGCTAGGCATCGGCGTCGAACCGGCCGTCGGGATCGGCCAACGGGCGCTCCTCGTGCAGACCGAGCACGGCAACGTGCTGTGGGACTGCGTCGCCCTGCTCGACGACGCCGCGACCGACCGGATCGAGGCGCTGGGCGGCATCGACGCCATCTGCCTGTCGCATCCCCACTTCTACGGCGCCCACGTCGACATCGCCGACGCCTTCGGTGCCCGGGTGCTGATCCCTCGATCCGACCGGGAGTGGGTCCAACGGCCCTCTCCGCGGATCGAGCTGTTCGACGACGAGGTCGAGCCCGTGCCGGGGCTCACCCTGGCACGGATCGGTGGCCACTTCGACGGTGCCGCGGTCCTGCACTGGCCGGCAGGATCGGACGGGCGGGGTGCGCTGCTGACGGGGGACACCATCACCGTCGTCCAGGACCGGGCGTGGGTGAGCTTCATGTGGAGCTACCCGAACCTGATCCCCCTGGACGAGCGGACCATCCTCGACATCGCCGCCCGGGTCGAGCGGTTCTCCTTCGACCGTGTCTACGGCGGATGGTGGGGCCGGGTTGTCGTCGAAGACGGGGCCGCCGCCGTCCGACGTTCGGCGGAGCGCTACGTGGCACGCCTCCATGGGATCCGGCCCGGCAGCACTCCCCGAGAGACCCAACCCGTTCCACCCGCACGGGCTCCCGAGAGGGAGGAGCCGGTGGATGGTTGACTGCTTCCACGACTCAGCGTGATGGCAGGGAGCGGGGAACAGGGGGACGGGCCCTCAGCCCGAGGGCGGTGGGCGCTGGTTTCTCAGTCGGTTGTGATAGCCACACAAAAGACGGCCGTTCTCCTGGGTGGTGGGCCCACCTGCTGCCCAGGGCACGATGTGGTCTACCTGGCAGCGCTCGGCTGAGACCTCACAGGTGGGGTGGGTACAGGTCCGGTCCCGTAGCTCGATGGCCCGGCGGGTAGCCCCGGAAAAGAAGCGACTGGCGGCGGCGACCTCGACGCGTCCATCTGCGTGAAAGACCGCCCGTTCGATGTCTGCCTGGGAAAGCCAGGGAACGAGGGACCCCGGAGTGACCACGTGCCCGTTGGCGAGCTCGCACACCCGGCCAGAAAGCGTCTCGTAGCCGACGAGCACGGAAAACAGGGGGGAAGGCCTACGTCCGTCCTCGGGCGCAACCCGGCTGCGCGTGGCCATCTCGACGAGGGCATCGGCCCGGCGTTGTGCCACGGTGCGGGCCAGGGGTGCTCCTGGGCCAAGAAGGCCAGCCTCTTCTTTTCGTCGGGCGTCTTCGACGTCGGCGGTAAAGAGCTGCTGTTCGATCCGGGCCAGTTCGCCGGCGACGATGGCACCGCTCACCGGGTCCAGGGTCATCGACCCTAGCCACATGCCCGCAAAGGTCTGGGACAAAGACACGTCCCGCCGTGTCCGGCGTCGCTCGTCGGCCTCTTCGCACCCGTCGGGATCAGCCAGCTGGTCCCAGTAGCGAACGGCCTGATTGAACTGGTGGAACGAGAGCCCTCTGGCGTGGTCGACGAGCATCGCCTCGTCACGCCTGAAGCTCTCGGCGGTGCGGGTGGTGCAAACGGATGCGAAGACCTCGAGGTGTGCAGCACTGATCTCACCTGAGAGCCAGGCCTCGGCTGCCTCTGGCATCTCGCCCATGGTCCGACCGAGGCGGCACATGCGGCGTGCCTCCCGTAGGGGGAGCCGGCACCGGCTAGAGAGCCACGTGGAGGCCGAATACGCCCCTTCCACCTGCCACTCCCCCGACGCATCCAAGCTCGAGACGGCCGAGCAGACCACACCGGCCAGCCGTTGGGCCTGGCGCACCAGATCGATGACGCCTGTGGCGTCGCCAACCGCCTCTGGCCCGGCTGCAACGAGCGCGTCGATCGCTCCTGCCAGGTCTCCGATCAGGTCGCCGCTCTCTTCCGCCATCCTCCCAGTGAACCAGAGGGGTGTGACTCTCATACTGGAAGCGTCCCCGGGAAGGGGCTGGGTCTGACCCCGGGTTCTCGCTGATCCCTGGCACGGTTCTTCACGAGCTCTTCACGAACCGACGACTGCCGGCACCCCGGGCAAT
>JAKADK010000077.1 GCA_021820665.1 Actinomycetes bacterium
GGAACGAGCGAGCGCTGGAGATCGTCCTCGACGGGCTCACCCGGCTCGAGTACCGGGGCTACGACTCGGCGGGTGTGGCCCTCGTCCCGGCATCAGACCTCGACGGCTCGATCGCTCTCGGCGGCGGGATCCCTCTCGACGGCTCGGTCGCTCTCGACGGCGGGATCCCTCTCGACGGCGGGACGGCAGCGGCGCGAGGGTGCGCACCGCTCTGGGTGCGCAAGGCGGCGCGGGGGACGCGCTCCCTCGATGCCCTGACCGGTGAGC
Organism: Actinomycetes bacterium; assembly: GCA_021820665.1. GTDB lineage: Bacteria > Actinomycetota > Acidimicrobiia > Acidimicrobiales > RAAP-2 > JAKADK01. Next base: position 268 of record JAKADK010000077.1, read on the forward strand.
TGGCGGCCGATCCCCCCCCGGCCGGGTCCACCGCCATCGGCCACACCCGATGGGCGACCCACGGCCGGCCCACCGACGTGAACGCCCATCCCCATCTCGACTGCACGGGCACGATCGCGCTCGTGCACAACGGGATCATCGAGAACCACTACGAGCTGGCGGCGGAGCTCACCGCCGCCGGGCACCGGTTGGCGTCGGAGACCGACACGGAGGTGCTGGCACACCTGATCGAGGCCGAGCGCACCGCCCGTCCCTCTGCCGGCCTGCTCCCGGCCGTGCGGGCCGCCCTCGGCCGGGTGCGCGGGGCCTTCGCACTGGCCGTGGTCTCGGCCGACGAGCCCGACCTCCTGGTGGCGGCCAGGCGGGTGTCGCCTCTCGTGGTAGGGGTCAACGCCTCGGACGCCCTCGTCGCCTCCGACATCCCCGCCCTGCTCGGCCACACCCGCACCTTCTTCGCGCTGGAGGATGACCAGATCGCCGAGGTGCGGGCCGGGTCGCTGCGGGTGACGGGGCCTGGCGGAGCCGAGGTCACCCCGACGTCGCTGGCGGTGGAGTGGGACCTCGAGGCCGCCCAGCGAGGCGGGTACCCGGACTTCATGTCGAAGGAGATCCACGAACAGCCCCAGGCCGTCGCCGACACGCTGCGGGACCGGCTCCTGCCCGACGGGACCCTGACCCTCGACGAGATGCGTATCTCCGACGACGAGCTCCGGACGGTGGAGAAGGTCTTCATCGTGGCCTGCGGGAGCAGCTACCACGCCGGCCTGATGGCCAAGTACTCCATCGAGCACTGGGTCCGCCTGCCCGTGGAGATCGACATCGCCAGCGAGTTCCGCTACCGGGACCCGGTGCTCGACTCCCGCACGCTGGTGATCGGGGTGAGCCAGTCGGGCGAGACCGTCGACACGCTCCAGGCCCTGCGGGAGGCCCGGCGGTGGCATGCGAAGGTCCTCGTCATCTCGAACGTGGTCGACTCGTCGATGGCCAGGGAGGCAGACGCCGTGCTCTACACCCGGGCCGGGCCGGAGATCGGCGTGGCGGCGACGAAGACTCACGTGGCCCAGATCACGGCCCTCCAGGTCCTCGCCCTCTACCTGGCCCAGGTGCGCGGCACCCTCTACCCGACCGAGGCCCGGGACCTGCTCGACGCCATGGCCGCCCTTCCGGGCCACGTCGCCACGGTGCTCGAGCGGGAGGCGGAGGTCGACGCCGTGGCCCGCTCGTGCCGGGACTCGCCCTCGTTCATCTTCCTCGGTCGCCACGTGGGGTACCCCGTGGCGCTGGAAGGGGCGCTGAAGCTGAAGGAGCTCTCCTACCTCCGTGCCGAGGGGTTCCCGGCCGGCGAGCTGAAGCACGGGCCCATCGCGCTCGTCGAGCCGGGCACCGTCGTGATCGGGGTTGCCACCCGCACCCGGCTGTGGGAGAAGATGATGGCCAACGTGGCCGAGGTGAGGAGCCGGGGGGCGACGATCGTGCTCGTGGCCAACGACGGCGACCAGGAGACAGCCGCCCAGGCGGACGCCGTCCTGTGGGTCCCGGCCACCAACCCGCTGTTCGCCCCGATCGTCGACGTGGTGCCCTTGCAGCTGTTCGCCTACGCGCTGGCCCGTCTCCACGGGCACGACGTGGACCGGCCCCGGAACCTGGCGAAGGTGGTGACGGTCGAGTGAGCGGGACGGCCGGCGGGGCGATCCGGGGGATCGGGATCGACGCCGTGGACCTCGACCGGTTCCGGGCCACGATCGGTCGCCGCCCGCAGCTCGCCGACCGGCTCTTCAGTGCGGGGGAGCGCGCCGACGTCGCGCTCTCGGTGGACCCGGTACCCCGGTTGGCGGCCCGCTTCGCCGCCAAGGAGGCCGTGATGAAGGCGCTCGGGGTCGGCATCGGCGCCTTCGCCTTCACCGACGTCGAGGTGGTCTCTCACCTGAGCGGCGCTCCCGGGCTCCGGCTGCGAGGTGCGGCGGCCGCCCTGGCCGACGCGGCGGGGGTTGCTGGGTGGCATGTCTCGTTGACCCACACCGGCCTGGTGGCCGTGGCCTCCGTGGTGGCTGAGGGGGCTGAGGGGGCTGAGGGGGCTGAGGGGGCTGAGGGGCGGCTGGTGGCGCCCGAGCCGGTTGCCCCGGGAGGGAGCTGAGGTGGAACCGGTGGTCACGGTGGCCGAGATGCGGGTCGTCGACGAGGAGGCGGCCCGTCGCGGCGAGACAGGGGCACTGGTCGGCCGGGCGGGCGCCGCCGTGGCCCGCGGCGCGCTGTCGATGCTCGGTGGCGCCTATGGTCGCCGCGTGCTGGTGCTGGCCGGCCCGGGCAACAACGGGGCGGACGGCAGGGTGGCGGCCGATGTCCTGGCCCGTCGGGGGGCCCGGGTCTCCGTTGAGGCGCCGCCGCGTGCGGGTGGAGGCCCGGCCGACCGGGGGGGGCGGCCGGCCGTGGGCTCCGCCGTCCGGCACCTGCCGCCGGTGGACCTGGTGATCGATGCCGCCTTCGGCACCGGGCTGCGCGGCGGGTTCGTCGCGCCGTTGCCGGCGCCGGGCACCAGGGTGCTGGCGGTGGACATCCCCTCCGGGGTGGACGGGGACTCCGGCGTGGCGCGAGGCGCGCCGATGGTGGCCGACCGGACGGTGACGTTCGCAGCCAGGAAGCCGGGGCTGCTCCAGGGCGACGGTCCCGACTACGCCGGGACGGTGTCGGTGGCCGACATCGGGCTCCCCATCGCCAGGGCCCGGATCCACATGGTGGAGGATCGGGACCTCGCGGAGCTCATTCCACGACGGAGGCGTGACGACAACAAGTGGTCGTCGGCGGTCATGGTGGTGGCGGGATCCCCGGGGATGGCCGGTGCTGCCCATCTCTGTGCCCGAGCGGCGTTCCGGGCGGGCTCCGGCATGGTCCGCCTGGCGGTACCGGGCATGGACCTGGCGACGGTCGGGATCGACGAGGCCGTGAGCATCGCCTGCCCGGCCGAGGGCTGGGCCGACCGCGTGCTCGACGAGGCGGCACGGTGCGGCGCGCTGGTGATCGGCCCGGGCCTGGGCCGGTCCGGCCCGACCGGCGACGAGGTCCGGCGGGTCGTGGCCGAGTCCCCGGTCCCCGTGGTGGTCGATGCGGACGCGCTGTTCGCGCTGGGCGAGGTCGTGGCGTCGATCCCGGCGCGCTCGCCGCTCGTCCTCACACCGCACGCCGGGGAGTACAGGCGGCTGGTCGGCCGGGATCCGGGACCGGACCGCGTCGAGGCCGCCCGGCTCCTCTCCGGTCGCTCCGGGGCCGTGTCCCTCGTGAAGGGACCGACCACGGCGGTGGCGGCACCGGCCGGGGACGTGCTTCTCGGGGTGGCCGGCTCGTCGGCGCTGGCCACGGCGGGAACGGGCGACGTGCTCTCCGGCGTGATCGGCGCGCTGATGGCGCGGGGAGTGACGCCGTTGGCCGCCGCCGGGCTCGGGGCCCACCTCCACGGGCGCGCCGCCCGGCTCGGTCCGGCGGAGGGCCTGGTCGCCGGGGACCTCCCCGATGCCATCGGTCGCTTCCTGGCTGAGGTCCGTTCCACCGACCGCCACGGTCCCGCCGACGGTCGTCGTGCCGTGACCGGAGGCCGCGGTCCCGCCGGTCGCCGATGACCGTCCGGCGCTGGCGACCCACCTGGGCGGAGATCGATCTCGACGCCGTGACCGCCAACGCCTCGGTCCTGGCCGGGCTGGCGGCTCCCGGCGCCCTGTGCGCGGTGGTGAAGGCGGACGGGTACGGCCACGGTGCCGTGGGCGTCGCCCGGGCGGCGGTGGCCGGCGGCGCGGCCTGGCTGGCCGTGGCGATGGTCGAAGAGGGCATCGCCCTGCGTGAAGCCGGGATCGACGCCCCCATCCTGGTGCTCTCCGAACCGCCCGAGGAGGCTTGGGAGGAGGCGGTCCGCAATCGGCTCGTCCCCACCGTCTACACCGTTCCGGCGGTCCGGGCCCTGGGAGCCGTGGTCGCCCGCCGGCGGGCCGATGCAGAGCAGGGGGCCGGGGATGGTGCCGGGCGGGATGCCGCGGATGCCGGACCCTATCCGGTCCACCTGAAGGTCGACACCGGGATGCACCGGGTCGGTGCCGACCTGGACGCGGTGCCAGAGGTCGTCCGGGCGCTCTGGGGCACCCCTGGGCTCTCCCTCGCTGGCTTGTGGACGCACCTGGCTGTGGCCGACGGCGCCGGTCCGGAGGATGTCGGGTTCACCCACCGTCAGCTCCACGCCTTCTTCGGGCTGCGCGACTCGTTGCGCCGGGACGGGGTCGACCCCGGGCTGGTGCACGCTGCCAACTCGGCCGGGGCCATCGCCTACCCGGAGGCACGTCTCGACCTGGTCCGGTGCGGGATCTCCCTGTACGGCGAGCTGCCCGCCCCCCACCTCGGACCGCTCCTGGCTGCGGCCACCGGCGGGGGGAGCGTCCGGCCCGCGCTGTCGCTGCGGGCCCGGGTGACGTCCGTCCGTACCCTGCCCGCCGGAGCCCGCCCGTCCTACGGGCGGGCCCGTCCCCTCCCCGAGCGGTCGCTCGTCGCCACGGCGCCTATCGGCTATGCCGACGGCCTGCCCCGCCGGCTCTTCGAGTGCGGCGGGACCGTCCTCATCCGCGGAGTACGGCGCCCGTTCGCAGGGGTCGTGACCATGGACCAGATCGTGGTCGACTGCGGACCCGTCTCGGAGCGCGGCGTCGAGGTCGGGGACGAGGTGGTGCTCATCGGGACCCAGGGCGGCGAGTCGATCACCGCCACCGAGTGGGCGACGCTGCTGTCGACCATCAGCTACGAGGTGTTGTGCGGGATCGGGCCCCGAGTGCCACGGCTCGTGCGGCAGCGCCCGGCCTGACCGACCTCCACCTGCCCTGATCGACCTCCACCCGGTCGAGCGGCATGGCAGGCTGGGCCCATGAGCGTCTCCCGCCCGCCGTAGGGTCTGCCGATATGGGGAGACTGACCGGTAGCCAGATCGATGCGCTCGGGCGGCGCCTTCGGGATGGCGCGGCGATAGCTGACGGTGATCTGGACCTTCTCCAAGAGCTACTGGATCTCCACATTCCTCCGTTGCAGTACGTGAATGATCGTCTCGCCGCGCTTGGCCTCAACCCCCATTCGCGCTTGAAGAGCACGGGCACGATCATCGACAAGCTTCGTCGCGAGCGCATCACTCTGCGCGGTATCCACGACCTCGCCGGTACCCGAGTCGTGAAGCAGATGACGCTCGGTCAGCAAGACGACCTGACAGCACGCGTGGCGGCGTTGTTCCCGGAGAGCCGGGTGATCGACCGTCGAGCGTTGCCCAATCACGGGTACCGTGCCGTTCATGTCGCCGCGCGGCTGCAGGGCCGGTGGGTCGAGATCCAACTCCGTACCGACCACCAGGATGCTTGGGCCCAGCTCATGGAGCGCTTCGCGGACCGCGTTGGCCGAGAGGTGCGCTATGGCCAGCTCCCGGACGAGCTGGCCTCTGGCACCATGGCTGACGTGCAGCTGCGTGAGCTCCTCGTCCGGCTCATGGATCTGTCCCGCGTGATCGCCCGGAGAGAGGAGGTGATGAACGCGGGAGGGGAGTCGCCGGATGATGCGATGGTCGACGAACTGGTCCGCCGCGTTCGCGTTGACTTGGGCCTGCCCCCTCCGGACTGATCGGCGACGACGCTGCGACCGGACCATGCTCTTCTCGTAGACTGCGTTCATGAGGTACTTCCTACTCGTCTACGACCGTCGGGCTGCCCGGCTGGCAAGCGCACCACAGGTGTTCGACGACCAAAAGGAGGCGTTGCGCTCACGGTTCGACCTTGAACGTTCGTGGCCGGGTGGTGATGTCGAGGTGGTCGTGCTCGGAGGCGAGAGCCTGGAGTCCCTGAAGACGACGCACGCCCGGTACTTCGCCAACGGGTTTCTCCCGGCAGCCTCCTGACGTCTCAGCACTGGTTGTCGCGGCGCGCGGCAGGGAGGTCGCGCCAGGCGCGAGTGCCCACCTGGCGCGGTCCGCAGCTGAGCGCCCGATGGGCGGCACGGTGCTGAACGGGCGGCTCGTGCGGCAGCGCCCGGCCTGACCGACCTCCACCTGCCCGGATCGACGTCCACCCGGTCGAGCGGCATGGCAGGCTGGGCCCATGCGTGTCTCCCGCCCGCCACGACCCCGCCGGATCACCCGTCGCGCCGTGGGGATGGGGGCCGCCGGCCTGGTCGGCGCCGGCATCGGGGTCGGCCTCGTCCGCCGGCGTGTCCGCAGCACGCCACCCGTCGGCGAGGACGCCTTCACCGTGGCCGGCCTCCACCTGCCCGCCGATGCGACCCATCACGAGATCGAGATCGACGACGGTGGCCGCGTCCATGCCGTCGAGAGGGGGTCGGGACCGCCGATCGTGCTCGTCCACGGCATCACCGCCTCCTCGGCCTGCTGGGCTCGCCAGTTCGCCGGACTGTCGGACGACCACCGGGTGATCGCCCTGGACTGGCGCGGTCACGGGCAGTCGATGGCCGGGTCGGGCGGGTTCGGCTTCGACCGTATGGCGGACGACCTCCTGGCCGTCCTGGACGCGCTGGACGTCCACCGGGCCGTGCTGGCCGGCCATTCGATGGGCGGCATGATCACGCTCCACACGGCGCTGCGATCGCCCGATCGGCTCCAGAGCCGGGTCGCCGGTCTCGCCCTGGTCGGAACGTCGCCCGGCCCGCCCCTTGGCGTCACCTTCCCGCCGCTGGTGGCGGCCGGCCTGCTGGCGGCGGCTCGCCGGCCGCTGCTCGCCGCCGACCGGAGGGGAAAGGGTCTCGTCCCCCAGGGCACGGCCTCGACCGTGCTGTCGCGGCTCCCGTTCGGGTCGCGTGCCGACCGGGTGGAACGCGCCTTTGCCCTCTCCCTGGCGGGCGTGGTCGCGCCGTCGGCCATGGCGGAGCTACTGGGCGCCATGGCCGACTTCGACGTGCGTGACCGATTGGGGGAGATCGTCCTCCCCACCCGCGTGGTCGCCGGGACCCGGGACCTCCTCCTGCCCCCGTTCCACTCCCGGCGGCTCGTCGCCGGGATCCCGGGTGCCTCGCTCACCATGCTGGCGGGGTGCGGGCACATGGTGATGCTGGAGCGGCCGGAGGCGCTCGACGCGGTGCTGCGAGAGCTGTCCCGGACGGTCGGCGGGCCTCGCCTGCTCGACGACACCGACGGGAATGTCAGGGACGGGGTGGCGGTGCCTGGCGTCGGGGGTCGTGATCCGAACGACGCCGAACCCATGGGCCGAGCCTGATGGGTGGCCGGGCCGAGCGGAGTTGCACGACCTGCCACGGGTTCACCGTTGCCCGTTCCGCCGCCGGTCGCTCAGTGTCGCTCCCCGTCTGTCGCGGACGCGCCAGGCGCCAGTCCTCCAGATGTCGAGCCGACCTGCACGGCGTGGTGGCCGGCCCAGCGCCAGCGTGAAGAGCCGCACCACCGCGTCAGAATGCTGCGTCCGGCGGTCCACCGCCACCAGTCCCACGTCGTACCGGCGGACGAACGCCGCCGTGTCCGCCACCAGGTGGGCATCGATGGTGGGGACGACCGGCAGGAGGTAGGGACGACCGATCTCCTCGGCTCCGAGGAAGGCTTCTACGTCGGAAGGGGCGAGCGGGGCCGGCAGCGCGTCGACCGCGCCGTTCTGCCCAGGGACCAGCGCGTACCCACCGACGAGGTCGAAGCGGAACCCGGTGGCCGCCTGCCAGGCAAGTGGCTGGTCGTCCAGGTACATCACGAACGGGTAGGTCAGCGCGACGGGGTCCCGAGGAGCCAGCGAGATGTGGGACAGGACCGCCGGCGTGGACGTAGGTGCACTGGCATCGGGCCATGCCGGGGCAAGGGTGACGGCGACGATAGCGAGTGTGGCCACGGTGAGCGTCCACGAGCCACCGGCATGCCACGACCTCCGCTCGCGTGCCCTCCGCTGCGCCCAGCTCCCGGCCCGCCGCCAGCAGTCGTCGACGCCGAAGGCGATCACTGCCGCCACTGCCGCGTCCGTCTCGAAGGACATGCGTATGGGCAGGATGCTCGCCACGACGGGAAGGTGCTGGAGGACGAGGAACGGCAGCGGGACGCCAGTCGACCTTCCGTCGACCCGGAGGTGAGGGCCGAGGGACAGGACAGCGGCGAGAGCGCCGATCACCAGGGCGAGCTGGCTCCTCGGGGAGGCGCGGGATCTCCAACCGAGCCAGACGGCCAGGACCAGAACCGGTATGCCCAGGTAGGCACCGTCCTCCATCCCGGTGAGGTGCGTGAGGCGCATCCCCCAGGTCCGCAGACCGCCGGGCGCCAGCCACTGGGCGGGGGACGGCACGACGAAGTCGAGGAGGTCGGCCCGGTACGGGTTGTTCGCACCCTGGACCGGTCCGACGAAGTGGTGGGGCCCGGCCAGCTCGAAGATGACCGGCTCGGCGAGGCAGGCGGCTGCGACGACAGCGGCGAAGGCGAGCGCCTTCGCCATGGGGCGGATCCGCCGAGCCAGGGTGGCCGGATCGCGGACGAGCGTTCGGATGGCGGTGGCGGCCATCCCGACGCCGCACAAGATCGTCACCGTGGCGAGGATCTCGGCGGAGACGAGGAACTGCGCGACGACCAGCGCTCCGAGGAGAGCCCCCAGGCGGAGCGGGTGTCGGGGAGATCGCGCCGTGTCCACCACGACCAGGATGATCAACGGCGGCAGCGGCACGAACGTCAGGTCGAGGTGTGCGATGCCCTGCCCGACCACGTAGGGCGAAAACCCGTAGAAGAGGCCACCGAGGGCGGCCGCCGGGAGCCCGACACGCCAGTGTCGGAGGACGACGAAGGCGGAGGCCGCCGAGAGGGGCATGGCGAGGACCATCCAAAAGTTGGCGGACGCCACGGGCCCGAGGGTCTCCGTGAGGGGCGTGGCGAGGAGGCCGAGCAAGGGCGTGGCGGTGTTCTGCGCCAGGTTCACTCCTACCGGGTAGTTCATGGCGTCGGTGTAGAGGGGATTGTGCCCGCCCAGGAGGGCGTGGGGAACCCACGCCAGGAACCACACCGTCTGGGCGACGTCGCCGCAGTTGCACGGGAAGTAGATCCGGGTGGTCTCGCCGGGCAGGACGGGCCAGTGGGCGACCAGGCCGAGCGCGAAGTAGGCGATCACCACGAGTGCGGTGGCAGCTGTCGGGCGACGCTGCGCGCGCCGGCCCACCGATGGCATCAGGGGATGGTACCCCCGTCCTTCGGCGGCCTCGCCCGGTGTCCCCTGCCTCGCCGCCGGCGTGCCCATCCCGGCGGGCGGCGTGCCCTGTCTCGCCCTGCGTGCCCGTCCCGGCGGGGCGGTCAGCCGCCGTCTGGCCCGAACGGCCCCCCTCGGCCGAAGGGGCCTCGGGGGCCGAAGGGGCCTCCCGGGCCAAAGAGGGCACCGAGACCCGGGATCCCGAAGCCGGCCTGGCCGCGTAGCTGGCTCATCTGCTCCGCCATCAGCGCCGCTCGCCGGCGCTGCTCCCGCCGGCGCAGTGCCACCATGCCGACGCGCAGGGCACCGAACAGGGCGATGTAGACCGGCCAGAACGCGCCGTGGGCACCGCTCAGGGTGAAACCGGCGGCGCACACGAGGAAGACCACCGTCCAGCGCAGCGCGATGTAGGGGAGCGAGCGGCGGTAGGTGAGCTGGAAGCCAGCCGCCACCGAGCGCCCGCCGGGGGGGATCACCTCCACCGGCGTGGCGGTCGGGGCGCCAGGGGCCGGCAGGTCGGCGGTGAGCGAGTCGAGGTCGGCGAACGTCTTCGCCCCGTAGGCCCGACCCAGCCGCTCCTCGAGCTCCTCGAGGGTGAGCCGTCCCTCCCCGGCGGCCATGCGCAGCCGCTCGGCCACCTGCTCCCGGTCGGCATCGGAGACCCGGAGGTCCCTCCGGGCGCTGTTCCCGTGGCCACGAGGCATGGGACGATCTTCCCAGATCCGTGGGCGCGGAGCGGGTCGGCCGTCCGCCCCGCGTCATCCGTACCGTCCCGTACCGTCCGTACAGCCCGCCCCGCCCGGAGACGCGGAGGTCCCCTGCGCAGCGCCGTATGCTGGCCAGCCATGTACGTTGCTCCCGTCGATGCCGGGCTCGATGACGAGGAGTGGCGGGCCTTCGTCCACGACCAGGGCTTCGGCCACCTGGTCGCCGGGGGTAGGGGGCGGGACGTCCCGGTGGTGGTGCCCACCCAGTTCCTTCTCGACGGGGACGAGATCGTCTGCCATCTCGTCGCCCGGAACCCGGTCCTCGACGCCATCGCCGAGCATCCCCGGGTCCTGATGAGCGTGGCGGGCGACTGGGCCTACATCCCCTCGACGTGGAAGGTGATCGCGAGCGAGGACCCGCGGGCGGGTATCCCGACCACGTACTACGCCGCCGTCCAGCTGACCGGCACGGCGGACGTGCGATCGGACCCGGACGAGGTGGCAGGGATACTCCGCCGCCAGCTGGCGGCGCTGCAGCCGGGCGTCGACATCGCCGACCCGCTCCTGGCCCACCCCCGGGAGCTGGGGACGATCCGGGGCGTCCGGATCGCGGTCGAGGAGGTCCGGGCCAAGTTCAAGTACGGCGGCAACGTGGACGCTGCCCACCGGGAGGCGGTGGCGGACCGGCTGGTGCTGCGGGGCCGGCCGGGGGATGCGGCCGCCGCCGGCCACACGCGGCGTCGCCTGGAGGCGGAGCGCGGCCGGCGGTCGGGGAACGGCACTACGCTGCCGCCGTGACCGAGTCCACGGGATTGGTCGACTTGGCGCGTGAAGCGTCGACCTGCACCCGGTGCCCGCTGTCGGGGACGCGGACCCAGGTGGTGTTCGGCACGGGGGACGAGACGGCCGAGCTGTTCTTCGTCGGCGAGGGGCCGGGACACGACGAGGACCTCCAGGGTGAGCCCTTCGTCGGGAGGTCGGGCCGGCTGCTCGACCGGCTCATCGCCGAGGAGCTGTCGACGACCCGGGAGCGGTGCTACATCGCCAACGTGGTGAAGTGCAGACCCCCGGAGAACCGGAACCCGAGGCCGGCGGAGATCGAGGCGTGCCGTCCCTACCTCGATCAGCAGCTGGCCGCAGTCGGGCCTCGGGTGGTGGTGACACTGGGGAACTTCGCCACCCGGCTCCTCCTCGGCACGGACGACGGCATCGGCAAGGTGCGAGGGCGCGCCTACCCCTTCGGGTCGGGCCACCTGGTGCCCACCTACCATCCGGCGGCGGCGCTGCGATCGGGCGGCGCCGTCCTGGCCGGGATGCGGGCCGACTTCGTCCGGGCCAAACGGCTGCTCGGATGGTCGTCGTGACGGCCGGCGCCGGTGCGCTCACCGCCCGGCTCGAGACCGGCTCGGCCGACGAGACGCGGGCCCTGGCCGGCGCCGTGGCAGGCACGGTGACGGCAGGCGACGTCCTCCTCCTCACCGGAGACCTGGGGGCGGGCAAGACCACGTTCGCCCAGGGCTTCGGGCGGGCGCTGGGCGTGGTCGACGCCATCACCAGCCCGACCTTCGTCCTCGTCCACCACTACGAGTGCACGGCGGGAACCGTCCACACCCTGCTGCACGCCGACCTGTACCGGTTGGACCAGCTCGCCGAGGTGGCCGACCTCGGGCTGGGAGAGCTGGTCGAGGACCGTGGCGTCGCCTTGGTCGAGTGGGGAGAGGCCGGCGCCCCCGTCCTCGGTGACGGCGCCCTCAGTGTCACCCTCCAGCCGGTGGACCCCGGTGACGTCCCGTCCGGGCAGGGAGAGATGCCCGAGCAGGGAGAGACCGGCCCCGACGAGCACCGGATCGTCACGCTCTCGGCGCCGGCGGCGACGTGGCGTCATCGTTGGCCTGCGGTGGTGGCTGCCGTCGCCCCGTGGGGACCGCCCCTCCGGGCGTCCCGGGGGACACCGTGAACATCCTCGCCATCGAGTCGGCCACCGACCTCGCCGCCGTGGCGCTCCAGACGGCGGATGGATCGGTCACCGAGGTGCTGGGCGGCGAGGGGCGCCGGCACGCGGAGGCGATCGTCCCGGCCATCGAGGAGGTGTGCCACCGTGCCGGGTTGTCCGTGCGGGACGTCGGGCTCATGGCCGTGGACATCGGACCCGGCCTCTTCACCGGCCTGCGCGTGGGGGTGGCGACGGCCAAGGCCCTCGCCCAGGCGCTCGGCATCGGCGTCGTCGGCGTGCGGAGCCTCGACATCCTCGCTGCCACCGCCCTGGCCCAGGGCGCTGGTGAGGTGCTGGCCGTCGTCGACGCCCGGCGGGGTGAGGTGTTCGCCGCCCGGTACCAGCGCGGACCGGCCGACCCGGGGGCGCCGAGCGATGCGCCGAGCGACCCCGCGCCGTGCGTGACGGCGCCGCCCCGGCGGTGGGCGCCG
>JAKADK010000078.1 GCA_021820665.1 Actinomycetes bacterium
AAGCGTCGCCGGGCGTGCTCGGGTCGCTTTCGGCCGGTGCGGTCTCGGTGGGCGGCGCGCTCTCGGGCGCGGCCCAGGCGGTGACCACCTCGGTCGGCGCTGCCGCCGATGCCCTGAGCGGGGCCACCACGTCGCTCTCTACCGGTGCGGGCTCGGTGGGCGGCGCGCTCACGGGCTCGGCGGGCAGCGCGCTCACGGGCGCGGCCCAGGCCGTGACCACCTCGGTCGGCACCGCCGCCGATGCCCTGAGCGGGGCCACCACGTCGCTCTCTACCGGTGCGGGCTCGGTGGGCAGCGCGCTGGGCAGCGTCGCCGGATGACGTCGGCCGGGCGGTACGGGAACGTCCGACCCTGATCGTGCAGACCGGTGGGCCAGCCCCGGTTCGGGCATGCGGGAACGTCGGGGTCCGGACCGCAAGGTCGGGTCCCCTCGGGCGTTCCCCTTTCGATGCGACTCGTGCGCCAGCGATCCCGGGAAGCCGACCTCCAACCGGCGATCCCTGACGACGCCGTCATCTCGCTCCGGGGGGTCTCGAAGTGGTTCGGGCCCAACACCATCCTGAAGGACGTCACCTTCGACGTCCCGCGGGGGAAGATCACGGCCATCCTGGGTCCGTCGGGTACCGGCAAGTCCGTCCTGTTGAAGAACATCATCGGCCTGCTCCGTCCGGACGAGGGCGAGGTCCTGGTCGACGGGGAGGCCATCGGGTCGATGTCCGAACGCGACCTCTTCCGGGTCCGGCGGAAGTTCGGCGTCCTGTTCCAGGACGGGGCGCTCTTCGGCTCCATGACCCTCTACGAGAACATCGCGTTCCCGCTGCGGGAGCACACGCGCAAGAGCGAGCGGGAGATCCGGGCGATCGTCTACCGCCAGGCAGAGCTGGTCGGGCTCGTCGACCACCTCGGGAAGCTCCCCGGAGAGGTCTCCGGCGGGATGAAGAAGCGGGCGGGCCTGGCCCGGGCGATGGTGCTCGATCCGGAGATCGTGCTCTTCGACGAGCCCGACTCCGGGCTGGACCCCGTCCGGGTCGCCCACCTCGACGAGCTGGTCGTGACGGCTCAGAAGGAGACCGGCGCCACGTTCTTCATCATCACCCACAACATTCCGTCGGTGATGCGCACCGCCGACTACCTGGGCCTTCTCTTCCGCTCCCGACTGGTCCGGTTCGGATCGAAGCAGGAGATGTGCGCGTCGGACAACCCGGTCATCCAACAGTTCCTGTCGGGAAGGGCGGACGGTCCGATCGGCATGGACGAGATGGCCGAACGCGGCGACCCGGTTCCCCTCCAGGAGCTCCCTGTCACGGCGTGACGTGCCCGATGGACGCTGCCCGGTGTGCCCGGGCGGTGCTCCGGGGGGGGCGCCTGCCGGCGGCTAACGTGTCCCCGTCCCGCGACCGGCGGGAGAGGGCGGGGGTCGTGGGCCACCCCCCGTGGGCCCGGGCGCTCGGCTCGACGACACTGGGGGAACGATGGACGCGGGGAACGATGCATGGGTCCTGATCGCAGCGGCCCTGGTGCTGTTCATGACCCCGGGGCTCGCCCTGTTCTACGGCGGCATGGTCCGGTCGAAGAACGTGCTGGCGACCATGATGCTGAGCTTCGCCTGCATGGGAGCCGTGACCGTGTTGTGGGCGGTGGTGGCGTTCAGCCTGGCGTTCGGGCCCGACGTGGGCCACGGGCTGATCGGGAGCCTTCGATTCGCCGGGCTCGCCGGCATGGGCCACGGGCTCCCCGGGTTCCGCCATCTCGCGGTGTCGCCGATGGCGGTCATGGTCTTCCAGATGATGTTCGCCATCATCACGGCGGCGTTGATCAGCGGGGGGACGGTCGATCGCGTCCGGTTCACGAGCTTCATCGTCCTGATCGTGGCCTGGCTGTTCGTCGTCTACGTCCCCCTGGCCCACTGGGTGTTCTCCCCGGGGGGATGGTTGGCGCGGCGGGGCGTGCTCGACTTCGCCGGCGGCACGGTGGTCGAGATCAACTCGGGGTTCTCGACCCTGGCGGTCGTGCTCGTCATCGGACGCCGCCGCGGCTGGCCCGGAGAGGCGATGACGCCCCATTCGGTGCCGCTCAGCCTCCTCGGCGCCGGCATCCTCTGGTTCGGCTGGTTCGGGTTCAATGCGGGCTCGGCTCTGGGAGCCAACGACCTGGCGGTGACGGCGTTCGTCAACACCCAGCTGGCAGCGGCCGCCGGCCTGCTCGGGTGGATGGCGTTCGAGCGATGGAAGGAGCACTCGCCGACCACGCTCGGTGCCGCTTCCGGGGCGGTTGCCGGGATGGTGGCCATCACGCCGGCCGCCGGTTTCGTCGCTCCCATGGCCGCGCTCGGGATCGGAGTGGTTGCCGGCATCGTCTGCGCCATGGCCGTGCGCCTGAAGTTCCGCTGGCGCTACGACGACTCGCTCGACGTGCTCGGTGTCCACGGTGTGGGCGGTCTCGTCGGGATGGTGGCCATCGGCCTGGTGGCGACCCGCTCGGTCGATCCGGGAGGGGCGAACGGCCTTCTCACCGGTGGGGGCTGGCACCTCCTGGCCGTCCAGGTCCTCGCCGCCGCCGTGGCGGCCGCCTGGGCGTTCGGCGCCACGTGGCTCCTGGCCAAGGGTGTCGATGCCCTGCTCGGCCTCCGGGTGAGCCCCGAGGACGAGGCACGCGGGCTCGACATCACCCAGCACGCCGAGAGCGCCTACTCGATCGGAGGTTCGGGGCGGCCGGGAGGGTGAGAGGGTGAGAGGGTCCAACCGGGCACCGGCGCGAGAAGGCGGACCCGGTATCGGGCCCCGGGCATCTTCCCAGGGTGATCTAGGGGAATTCTCAGGGTAAACACAGACGTCGCGGGCATCCTGGTAGCGAGTGGCACCGGCCTGGTCGGCCGGTGCCCGGGTCGGGTAGCCATGCCGGCCCCGCTCGACCGACGACGAGGAGGAGCAGCGTGAAGATCCTGGTACTCGGGGGAGACGGTTACCTGGGGTGGCCGACGGCCCTCTACCTGTCGCGGCGCGGCCACGAGGTCTCGGTGGTCGACAACTTCGCTCGGCGCCAGTACGACTTCGAGATGGGCGTCGACACCCTCGTCCCGATCGTCCAGCTCCAGCGGCGGGTCCGGGCCTGGAAGGAGGTGTCGGGCCTCGAGGTGACCACCTATGTCGGTGACCTCACCGATCCGGCCTTCGTGTCCCACGTGCTGGCGTCGACCGCCCCCGAAGCGGTCGTCCACTTCGCCGAGCAGCGCTCGGCCCCGTACTCGATGATCGACCAGAAGCACGCCGTCTACACGCAGGTGAACAACGTCGTGGGCACGCTGAACCTGCTGTACGCCATTGCCGAGCAGGACCGGGACATCCACCTGGTGAAGCTGGGCACGATGGGGGAGTACGGGACGCCCAACATCGACATCGAAGAGGGCTTCATCGAGATCACCCACCGGGGGCGGACCGACGTGCTCCCGTACCCGAAGCAGCCCGGCTCCTTCTACCACCTGTCGAAGGTGCACGACAGCGCCAACATCATGTTCGCCTGCCGGATCTGGGGTCTGCGGGCCACGGACCTGAACCAGGGCATCGTCTACGGCCAGGAGACCGAAGAGACGGTGCTCCATCCCGATCTGGCCACCCGTTTCGACTACGACGGCGTGTTCGGCACGGTGCTCAACCGCTTCTGCGTCCAGGCAGTGATCGGCCATCCCCTGACCGTCTACGGGACCGGCGGTCAGACCCGCGGCATGCTCAACATCCTCGACACCCTGGCGTGTGTGGGCCTGGCGGTGGAGCACCCCGCCGATGCCGGGGAGTACAGGGTGTTCAACCAGTTCACCGAGTCCTTCAGCGTGGCCGACATGGCAGCCATGGTGGCCCGGGTCCATGGCAGCGCCGAGGTGACCAACGTGCCGGCGCCCCGGGTCGAGAAGGAGTCCCACTACTACCGGGCTGCCCACACCAAGCTCCTCGACCTCGGTCTCGTGCCCCATCTGCTCACCGACGACGTGGTGAGGTCGCTCCTCGGGGTGGCCGAGCGCTACCGGGACCGCGTGAACCCCGAGGCGATCCGTCCCACGGTCAACTGGCGGCAGACCACCAACAGGCTCGTGACCTCGGGCGGTCCCGATATGCACGACCTTCCCGAGCCCGACGACGCCGGCAACGCCCGCGTCGCCGAGCGGGCCTGAGGCCGGCGGGCCGGCCACTTCCACCGGTCGGCCGGGCCCGAGGCGCCGGCCACCGCCCCGCGGGTGGCGGAGGCGCCGGCGGTGCTCTGTCCGCTAGGTGCGGCGCACCGCCCTTCCGGTCGCCACCGGTGCGACCGCTAACGTCGTCGGAATGCCACGCAGACGGAGGAGGATCGGGAGGCGGCACCGCCGCGTCCGGGGACCGGTCCTCGCCGTCCTCGCCGTCGTCGCCCTGGCGGCGGCCCTACTGGTCGGAGGGTTCGCCGAGGTGGGGGTGCGCTCGGGTCCCGCCGGGCGCATGCTGGCGCGAGGGTTCGCCGCCCTCGTCGCCCCGGTGGTGGTCGAGTCGAACGCCACGGGCTCCGCGCTGGCGGCGACCGTGGGACGGGCGGTCGCCGGGGCATCGTCGCCCGATCGCACCGCGCTCGAGCTGGCGTTGGACCAGGCCGTCCGGCAGAGCGCTGCCGAGGCGGCATCCGTGGGCTCCTTCTCCCGCCCCCAGCCACCAGGGGACGGCGCCATCTTGATGGTGGCGGCGTTCGACGAGCGGGCGGCGGCTGTCCGGCGCCTGCGGGACACGATCGACGGCCTGCTCGGGATGGCCCCATTGCCCGTCCCCGGCTCCGGCGTGGCCCACCCGACCGGCGTGCGGGTCCCCGCGGTTCTCTCGGTGGCAGGGGCATCCGGCCAGCTCAGCTCGGAGGGGGCGGCACTGGCGGCGGCGGACCGCACCTACGCACGGGCCGTGCGTGCGCTGCGGCGCACCTCCATCGCCGTGGCGCTCCCGTCGTCGCGATGGGTCTCCGATACGAAGGGGGCGGCGTCCCCTCTCGGCCCGGGCGGCCTCGGTGCTGCCGCGTCCGCGCTCGTCGCCTCGCCCGCCCTGGTGCCGGTCACCGAGGTGATCATCTCGGCGATGGGTCTCACCCCGCCGGCGTTGGCGGTCGGCGGGCCCGGGGTGGTGGGCGACGGCTGCTCGTCCCCGACCTCCACGGTGGTCTCCACGCCCTCGACCGTCCTTCCCCCGACGTCCACGGTGGCGGCGACGGTGACGGTGACCGACTGTGGTTCCACGGTCGTACCCCACGTCGTGGTGACGGCCACGCTCTCCGGGCAGGGCGCCCATCCGGCCAGCCGCCAGCTGGCCTCGGCTCCGTTCGCCCTCGAGCCCGGCACCTCGACCACCGTGACCCTCCCCACGCTGCCGGTCGCCCCCGGGGGCCACTACACGCTCTCGGTCGCCATCCCGATGCCGTCGGCCCAGAGCAACCCGGCCGGCACGACGCAGGCCTTCTCCATCGACGTCTCACCCTCGTCGTGACCCGCCGGACCAGGCACGCGGCCGGCCTGCGGGGTGCCCGGACCGGCTCCGACCAGCCGGGCTTCAGACGACCAGCCTGCGGTTGCTCCGCCTCCGGGACGCTCTAGGATCGGCCGTATCGTCGAGCAGGAGGGTCGAAGGCAAGTGGCTGAGAGCATTACGATCACGGACAACCGCACGGGCCAGTCGCTGGAGATCCCGTTCGAGAACGGGGGGATCTCGGCCACCGCCTGGTCGAAGCTCCTCCCCGGGGTGTGGTTCTTCGATCCGGGGTTCATGTCGACGGCGGCCTGCGAGAGCGCCATCACGTACCTGGACGGTGACGCCGGCATCCTGCGCTACCGCGGCTACCCCATCGAGCAGCTGGCGGAGCACTCGACCTACCTCGAGGTGGCCTACCTGCTCCTGAACGGCGAGCTGCCGACCGCCGAGCAGTTCGAGGCGTGGCGCCACGATGTCACCCACCACACGTTCATCCACGAGAACGTGCGGAAGCGTTTCCTCGAGGGGTTCCACTACGACGCCCACCCCATGGGGATGCTGGTCTCGGCGGTGGCGGCGCTGTCGACCTTCTACCTCGACGCGAAGGAGATCTTCGACCCCGAGTCACGCGACAAGCAGATCGTGCGGCTCATCGCCAAGATGCCGACGCTGGCGGCGGCGGCTCACCGCTTCAGCGTGGGCATGCCGTTCGTCTATCCCGACAACTCCCTCGACTTCACCGCCAACTTCCTGTCGATGATGTGGAAGACGGCCGAGCCGCGTTTCGACGCCAACCCGGCGCTGGCCCGGGCCCTCGAGGTGCTGTTCATCCTCCACGCCGACCACGAGCAGAACTGCTCGACCACGGCGATGCGGACAGTCGGATCGTCGCATGCCGACCCCTACTCGGCGACCGCCGCCGCCGCGGCCGCCCTGTACGGGCCCCGTCACGGAGGTGCCAACGAGGCGGTGATCAGGATGCTCACCGAGATCGGCTCGATCGACAACGTGGCGCCGTTCGTCGAGTCCGTGAAGTCGGGGTCCGGCCACCGTCTCCAGGGCTTCGGCCACCGGGTCTACAAGAACTACGACCCCCGGGCGAGGATCATCAAGCGGGCCGCCGATGAGGTGTTCGCCATCACCGGGAAGAACCCGCTCCTCGACGTCGCCTTGAAGCTGGAGGAGATCGCGCTGTCCGACGAGTACTTCATCTCGAGGAAGCTGTACCCGAACGTCGACTTCTACTCGGGGCTGATCTACCAGGCGATGGGGTTCCCGCTCGAGATGTTCCCGGTGCTGTTCGCCATCCCCCGGACGGCGGGGTGGCTGGCGCACTGGAAGGAGATGCTCGACCAGGACTCGAAGATCTCCCGTCCCCGCCAGCTCTACATCGGCGAGGACGCCCGGGACTACGTGGAGATGGCCGACCGCTGAGCCGTCAGTCCCGGACGGGGGCCTGGCGCATCAGGCCCTCTTGGACCAGAGAGACAGCCAGCGTTCCGGCCCGCGTGAACAGGGAGCCGCGGGCCAGGCCCCGGGCTCCGTATGCGGTCGGGCTGTCCATGTCGTAGAGCAGCCACTCGTCGGCCCGGAACGGACGGTGGAACCACATGCAGTGGTCGAGGCTGGCGCCCATGAACCTGGTGTCGTCCCACTGGACCCGATGCGGTGCCAGCATGGTGTCGAACAGCGACATGTCCGAGGCGTACGTAGCGACACAGGCGTGGAGGAGCGGATCGTCGGGGAGGTCTCCGTCGGCCCGGATCCAGAGGCGCTGCGCCGGTTCCGTGCTGGCTCCGGGAGCGAAGGGAAGCGGGCCGATGTGCCGCTGGTCGATCGGCCGGGGGCGCGTGAGCCAGTCGCTCAGGTCGCCCTGGAAGGACGCCACCCGCTGTGACAAGGTCTCCAGCTCCTCAGGGGGCGGGACGTCAGGCATCTCGACCTGGTGCTCCAGCCCCTCCTCGGGGATGTGGAACGAGGCCGAGAGGTTGAAGATCGCCCGTCCGTGCTGGATCGCCACCACCCGGCGCGTCGTGAACGAGCGCCCGTCCCGGATGCGGTCGACCTGGTAGAGGATGGGAACGGTCGGGTCGCCGGGCCGCAGGAAGTAGGCGTGGAGGGAGTGGGGAAGTCCGTGGTCGACGGTCCGACCCGCCGACATCAGGGCCTGGCCGGCCACCTGCCCGCCGAAGACCCGCTGGCGGTCCTCGTCGGGGCTGACGCCCCGGAAGAGATTGACTTCGATCGGCTCGAGATCCAACAGTTCGACCAGCATGTCGAGGGGTGTGCTCACGGAGACATCCTGCCAGCTCCCGGCGGATAGTCGGGCACGTGGCCGATAGGGTGTGGCGGTGCCGACGATGACGTTCCCAGACGGGTTCCTCTGGGGCAGTGCCACCGCTGCCCATCAGATCGAGGGGGGCAACGTCAACAACGACTGGTGGGACCTCGAGCACGATCCGACCTCGGGGTGCGCGGCCTCGAGTGGCGACGCCTGCGACTCGTTCCACCGCTACCCCGAGGACGTCGCGCTCGGAGCGGCGCTGGGGCTGAACGCCTACCGTTTCTCCGTCGAGTGGAGCCGCATCGAGCCGGCGGAGGGCGAGCTCTCCCGGGGCGCGCTCGACCACTACCGGCGGATGGCTGGCGCGTGCCGCGAGCACGGGCTCGTCCCGGTGGTCACGATCCACCACTTCACCCACCCTCGGTGGCTGGCTGCCGACGGGTGCTGGGAGGCTCCCCGTGCCCCGGACCGCTTCGCCCGGCTGGCCGAGCAGGTGGCACGTCACCTCGGTGACTTGGCGGGGATGGTCGTGACCCTGAACGAGCCCAACGTCGTGGCGACCATGGGCTGGCGCCTGGGCCTGTTCCCGCCCCGGGTCCAGGACCGGGCCCGCCACGAGGCGGTGAACGCCGCCATGGTGCGCGCCCATCGGCTGGGGGTCGAGGCGGTGCGCCAGGTGCAAGGCGACCTCCCGGTGGGCCTGTCGCTGTCGATGACCGACTACCAGTTGCTCCCCGGTGGCGAGACCCGGCTCGAGCGGTACCGCCAGGTGTCGGAAGACGTCTTCCTCGAGGCGACGGAGGGGGACGACTTCGTCGGGGTCCAGACCTACACCCGGGCGCGGGTGGGCGCTGATGGCATCGCTGCCCCCGAGGAGGGCGTGCCCACGACCCAGATGGGTTACGAGTACTGGCCCGACGCGCTGGAAGCCACGGTTCGCCGGGCCGCCGAGGTCACCGGGGGCGGCGTCCCGGTGCTCGTGACCGAGAACGGTGTGGGCACCGGCGACGACGCCGCCCGTGTCGCCTACGTGCAGCGGGCGCTCGCCGGGCTCCACCGCTGCATCGACGACGGGATCGACGTCCGCGGGTACTTCTACTGGAGCCTGCTCGACAACTTCGAGTGGCTTCTCGGGTACGGCCCGACGTTCGGGCTCGTCGCCGTGGACCGGGAGACCTTCGAGCGCCGCCCGAAGCCCAGCGCGGCGTGGTACGGGCGGATCGCCCGGGACAACGCGCTCGAGACGGGCGTCGACTGACGGCACGGCCCGCTGACGGCACGGCCCGCTGACGGCACGGCCCGCCCAGGCGGGGGAGACGCCTCGCCGGGGTCGCACAAGGGCGGAAGAGTAGTGTGTGCCCGGTGACGAGACTGCCGGTGCGCATTGCACACGTGTGGGAGAAGCGCCATACGCCAGAGGCCAGGCAGCTCTTCAAGTACACGTTGGTGTCGGTGATCTCCACCGCCGTGTCGTTCGCCTGCCTGGCGGTCATCTTCGGCGTGCTGCGCCTGTGGGGAGAGGAGGTGAGCACCGTCGTGTCCAACTGCATCGCCGCCGTCCCGTCCTACTACCTCAACCGGCAGTGGGTGTGGGGGAAGGGCGGGCGGTCCCACCTGACCAAAGAGGTGCTCCCCTTCTGGGTGATGGCGGTGTTCGGGATCGCCGTCTCGCTCGGCGGAGCGGCGATCGCCCACCGGTTGAGCGTCGAGAACCACCTGAACCACCTGGAGGCGACGGTCGTGGTGCTGACGGCCAACGTGCTCTCGTTCGGCATCTTCTGGGTGCTGAAGTTCCTGCTGTACAACCGATTGTTCCGTGTCCATCCGCTCGAAGAGCTCGACGAGCTCGTCGAAGCTGCCTGAACGAAGGTCCCCGCCCGTGCGAACCCCAGGATCCGTCTTCGAGGCCGCGCTCGCCCGCATCGAGCCGATCGACCGGCGCGCCTGCGAACGAGCCCAGGCGCACCACGACCGGCTGACCAAGCCGCCGGGGTCGCTTGGGCGACTGGAGGCCATCGCTGTCCGGGTGGCGGGCATTGCCGGGACGGTTCCTCCCGCGGTGCCGGCACCGGCCACGGTGGCCGTGTTCGCCGGCGACCACGGCGTGACGGCGCGGGGCGTGACCCCGTGGCCGAGCGAGGTGACGGCGCAGATGGTGCACAACTTCTGCACCGGGGGCGCGGCGGTGAACGTGCTGGCCGCCCGGGCCGGCGCCGAGGTGATCGTGGTGGACGTCGGCGTGGCCACCGACCTGGCAGAGCAGACTGGGCTGGCGATCCGGAAGGTCCGCCACGGCACCGCCGACATCTCGCGCCAGCCGGGGATGTCGCTCGACGAGGTGTACCGGGCCTTCGACGTCGGAGTGATCGTCGCCACCGACGCGGTGGCTTCCGGTGCCCGGTGCCTGCTCACCGGGGACATGGGGATCGGGAACACCACGCCGTCTGCCGCGCTGATCTCCCGGTTCACGCAGCGGCCGGCCCGCGAGGTCACGGGCCGGGGGACGGGCGTCGACGACCAGCGCTGGGAGGTGAAGGTGGGCGTCGTCGAAGAGGCGCTGGAACGTCATGCCGAGGCTCCGGGAGGGACCGGTGACGCCGACGACCCGGCGACGGTGCTGGCGTCGTTGGGTGGCCTGGAGATCGCGGCATTGGTGGGCTTCGTGGTCACGGGCGCCTCGCTCCGGGTCCCGGTCATCCTCGACGGGGTGATCGCCGCCGCCGCCGCCCTCGGGGCGGCCGCCTTCGCTCCCGACGTCACCGGTTACCTGATCGCCGGGCACCGATCGGTGGAGCCGGGAGCCGCCGTGGCGCTGGACCATCTGGGTCTCGAGCCCGTGCTCGACCTGGGCCTCCGGCTGGGGGAGGGGACAGGGGCGTGCCTGGCCCTTCCCGTCGTCCAGGCGGCGGTGGAGATCCTGCGGGACATGGCGACGTTCGACTCGGCCGGGGTGACCTCCGAGCACGGGTGATGCGGTGGGAGCCGGCGTGCGGCCCTGACGTCGACGCCGTCCCGGGGGCTCAGTCCCGGGGGCTCAGTCCCGGAAGTTGGTGAACTGCAGGGGGATCCCGAAGTCCTCGCCCTTGCAGGCGGTGATGACCGCCTGCAGGTCGTCCCGTTTCTTCCCGGTCACCCGGATCTGGTCGGCCTGGGTCTGCGAGCTGACCCCCTTCAGCCCCAGGTCCTTGATGAAGCGGTTGAGCCGCTTGGCATGGTCCTGGGAGATCCCCGCCCGGATGGCCAGCCGCTGGCGGGCCGCCCCCCTCGACGCCTCTTCGATCTTCCCGGCCTCGAAGGACTTGAGGGAGACCTCCCGTTTGACGAGCCGCTCCTGGAGCACCTGGTAGAGCGCTCGAAGGCGATCCTCGGTGGACGAGTGGAGGACCAGCTCCTTGTCGGTGACCTCGATGGTCGAGCCGGTGTCCTTGAAGTCGAAGCGCGTCGACGCCTCACGGTTGGCCTGGTCCACCGCGTTGCGAACTTCCTGCATGTCGACTTCGGAGACGATGTCGAAGCTGGGCATGGGAAAACAGTACCGGTTGGGGATGCCCGCCGTTGGCGGTATCCTCTCCACTCTGCGGGTCGGTGCCCGAGTGGCCAAAGGGAGCAGACTGTAAATCTGCCGGTTCTGCCTTCGAAGGTTCGAATCCTTCCCGGCCCACCGCGAGGGGGTCTGCAGGTGAGAGCTGGTGTCGAGGGGGATTGCGATCCTCCTCGACACCAGCAGCGGTAGTAGGGGGGTGTGCAAGCTCCGTGTGACAGGTTCCGCGCGGGTACGGGTGGATAGAGAACAGTTCCGACCCGGCCGGGGCTGCGGCGAGCCAGCTGGGCGGGGGGAGTGGGTGAACGGCCGGACGCGGGCCAGTACGCTCCCCGAATGCCCAACCTTGACCCGGATCGCCAGTGGCGTCGCGCGCCCGTTCGCCCTACGTCCTGGTCGTCGTTCCGGTGGCGTGGCGTTTGGACGTGAGATGTTTCCAGACCGCCGGGACGAGCGTCCTGGTGTTGGCGGGTCGCCGTACCAATCAGTGAACTTGACCGATTGGAGTCCTCTTCAGCCCAAGTGGACGTTCACGCTACTCACCAGCATCGAGCCGTTCGATTGGATGGTATCGATCACGCCGACCTTCGCTCCTAACTGGAGACTCCATGCATTGTCGCCGGTCTTACCTTGGCGGTAGCTCGTAGCACGCGAGATCGTGATCGCGTGTGCGACGCCCGATCGGGTAGTCAAGGTGAACCCATAAGCGGTGAGCGCGCTCACGGTTCCCGAAAGACTACTCACGGTCCCCGAAAGACCAGAGGTGAGGATCGAAATCTTGGCAGCAGCGGCCGTAGGGTCCGCAGGCACCAGGCGCACCCTGACACGTTCGCCTATGAAGAGGATAGATTTCGTGACGCCCATATTGCCCTTGAGCTATCTCGTGGATTTCTCGAGCGTGATTGTTTTCGTGTTGCGGTAGGATTTCATGACAAGATTTGATGAGTTGAGAGAAGTTACCACGCCAGTGACTGCTTTTTTCGGGTGAGGATGGGCTGCTGGAGTGGAAGAAGGTGCCGGACCGGAAGAACAGGCCACGGAAAGCAGAGCAATCTTCACCGTGGCTAAGGAAGCTGTCCTGTTTCGAGACGTGTTCGTCATATCGTTCTCTTTCGCAGTTGAAAGTCGTGGATGGCTGACGGGCACGGACGAGCGCTGCTCACTCACTACGTAGGGCAACCATTGGTGAGAGCCGAGCCGCTCGCATGGCAGGATACACGCCGAACACGAGACCGATCGCTGTTGCGACGACGAGTGAACCCAC
>JAKADK010000079.1 GCA_021820665.1 Actinomycetes bacterium
GGCGGCGTCGGCGGCGGCGGCAGTAGGCGGAACGGCGGCGTCGGCGGCGTCGGCGGCGGCGTCGGCGTCGGCGGGGGCGCGGGGCCAAGGGTGTCCTCGGATGCGCATCCAAGGACTGGCGATCGGGCTCGTGGTTGCGGCGAGTGTGCTGGCCGCATGTGGTGGCGGCGCTGGGTCGTCGAGCTCGCGGGGGCCGGGTGGGCTGAGCGATGGGCGCGGGAGCACGACGACGGTGGTGCGGACGGCCGGTAGGGGTGGGTCGGGTCCGGGTGGGTCAGCGTCAGGGGCCCCGAGGGCTTGCACGCTCGTCTCGGCCGCGCAGGTCGGTGCCGCCCTCGACGTCTCCATCAACCGGACGACCGAAGAGCCCGATGGGAGCGGGACGACGTGCACCTGGTCGTTCACGGCAACGAGCTTGGTCAAAGGGCTCGGGACCAATGCGACGCTGAGCGTGAAGCGCAGCGCCGCCAGCTCGACCAGGGCCGCCCTCTATCGGACGCTCGAGAACGAGCCGGAGCTGAAATTCGCACCGGTGACCATCGACGGCATACCGGCGGTGCATGGGTTCGGCTCGCCGCAGCCCGAGGTGTTGGTAGACGTCGGGCCGGTGACCATGACGATCGCCGCGCTCAGCACGATCTCGGCCGCAGACGACGGCCCCGCGGTGTTGGCGATCGCCGGCGACGCCATCTCCAGTGTTTGCCGGGTGGTGCGCTGCTCGCACTGAGGTTTCTCGCGGCGACCGCGACCCGGCAACCGGGTAGTCGGTGGGCGTGGACGTCAGTGGGGCCTGGTCACTGCCTTCCCGTACCATCAGCCGATGGTCCTGGCGGACGGAGCGGGAACAGGGTTCGAGGAAGCGGCAACGCTGCTTGCCCTCGTGGAAGCGGCCGATCGGCTCCATGGCGTCCGACGCCGTCATGTCGCCGAGCTGGTGGAGCACCGGGGGAGCACCGGCGCGCTCCTCGAGCGGGGAAGCGTTCGTGGGCGCCCGGCGCAGGGGAGCGCCGGGCGCCGTTTGGCCGATGACGAACCTCTGGAGCGACTCATGGCGGCCGTCACGCCGGAGCAGGTCGCGGCGTGGCAGCGTCGGTTGGCTCGCCTGTCGGAAGAACATCCCGATGTCTCCCTGGTGACGATCGCCAATCCGATGTTCCCACCGGGCCTCCGACCGACCCCCTCCACTCCCTTCCTCTTCGTCCGGGGGCAACTGCCACTCGTGGGTGCGCGAGCAGCGGCGTTCGCCGGGACCCGCCGTCCTTCACAGGAGGGGATCGAGGCCACCCGAGAACTGGCGGGCGTGCTCGTCACCGCCGGGATCACCGTCGTCTCCGGTCTGGCCGAGGGGATCGACACCGCTGCCCATGGTGGAACACTCGCCGCCGGCGGATGGACGGTGGCCGTACTCGGACACGGCCTGTTGGCCCCGGTCTACCCACCATCCAACGCCGCCCTCGCCCGGGAGATCGTGCACGCCGGGGGAGCGGTCGTCTCGCAGTTCTGGCCATGGACGGGGCCGAACCGGCAGACGTTCGCCCGCCGGAACGCGACGAGTTCGGCGCTGGCGCTCGGTACCGTCGTGATCGAGGCCGGCGAACGGTCCGGCGCCCGGCTGCAGGCTGATCTCTGCCTCCGTCAGGGACGAACGCTCTTCCTCCCGGAGCGACTGGTCGCCACCAGGGAGTGGGCCCGCCGGTACGCGGGCCGGTCGGGCGTGTACGTGTTCCGCGACGGGAAGGATGTCGTCGATCATCTCGGACACCCCGGGCGGCACGGACGTGACGCACATCACGACAACGACGGCACGGGAACATCGCTGAAGCCACGACCGGTTCAACTCCGCTTCGGAGACGAAGCACCATGGTGACACGATGCCCAACGAGCAGCGACGGGGGCCGCCCTCCCGCCACCGAAGACCGGGACCCGCCGACGACCGAGCCCATGGGCGCGGCCCGTCGCTCCCGGACGGACGCCAGGGCCGTTCATCCGGGCGACGAGGGTGGTCCGGGCGACGAGGGTGGTCCCTCCTTGGCTCAGGCGGGCATCCTTCCCGCGGTGGTGCCACCCACGCCACTTCTCCCCGTCGCCGTACGACCTGCGGGCCCCGGTGTGTGCCGAATCTGCTTTGACGGCGTCGTAGCGGGTCGGCCGATCTGTCGCAGCTGTCAGTCGGCACATCGACACTTGGGGATCCCGTTGGAGCCGATCACCCCGATCTCTCTCGCCGCCGACGGCTCGGGCGTCTACGAGGCCCTCCGGCAGTACAAGTGGAGGCACTGGGGCGCCGGGGCCCGCCGGCAACGGCTCCGCCTCGCCGGGCTCGTCGCCGACCATCTTTCCCGACACGGATCCTGCATGACGCCCGGCGGGTGGAACGCCGTGACGGTGGTCCCATCGCTCCGCCGGCGGGAGGGCGCCCACCCCTTGGTCAGCGTCCTCACGATGATGGACGAGCTCGCGGACGCCTACGTCCCGGCCCTCCGCGCAGCATGGTGGTCGGGAACGCTGCAGCGAGTGGAGGCGACCAACCGCTGGTACGAACCCCATCCGCTCCACCGCTCCCGGATCCGGGGGGCCCGGTTTCTCCTCATCGACGACACCTACACGACGGGAGCGCACCTCCACTCCGCCCGGGCCGCCCTCCTTGCCGGCGGAGCCAGCTCGGTGACTACGCTCGTCATCGGGCGCCGGGTGAACCGGGCGTGGGTACCCTCCCGCACCATCCTGGACTGGGCATCGGAGGCCGGGGCGGCCGGGTCTCGGTGGTGGCCCTGGTGCGTCCACTGTTGTCCTCGCCCCTCCTGAAACCGCCAAGGCCGCCGAGGACTACATCGATAGGCACAGCCGGGCAGCGGTCACGCCGACAGCCACCGGCTCCGCTGGGGCTCTGCCCTGGCGCGGCTCCCTGAGCGCTACCCCCCTGACCCCGCTGCCGTGCCCTGGTGGCCGGGCGCGTCATCCGGTCGCTGCAACCGCTCCGAACACCAGGAAGACGACGCATGGTCACCGGCAGGACCCAACTCGAGCGGTCCTCCGGTCATCGACCACGGAACGACGAGATCATCGGGAGCCGGCATGCCAGACCACGCCATCTCGGAACGCAGGGCCGGGTCTCGCGATCCCAGGGCGACCTCGGTTACCGGCCCGGTCGTTCCTTGCCCCCGTGCACCCGCTTTTCCCGCCGGCCGGGGTCGCGCCACGACCAAAGGCGCCCTCCTCTCCCCTCGCTCGCTGCAGCTGTGCCTCGGTACCGTCTGGCTCCTCGTCGGAGCTCTGCAGGTCCAGCCGTTCATGTTCGGGCACGGATTCGTGACCAAGGTCATCCTCCCGAACGCCATGGGGCAACCGGCAGCGGTAGCGGTCCCGATCACTCTGGCGGCGCACCTCATGACCCGCTACCCGGTCCTGCTCAACTCCCTGTTCGCAGGGGTCCAGATCCTCATCGGCCTGAGCATGATCCGGTTGGCGCTCCTGGGACACGACGCGGTCCGGCTGGTCCTGGTGGCCTCGATGCTGTGGGCGGTCTCAGTCTGGTGGATCGGCGAGGGTCTTGGTGGCCTGCTAACCGGAACGGCGTCGCCGCTCACCGGAGCGCCAGGAGCGGTCCTCCTCTATGCCTTGCTCTCCTACCTCGCGTGGCCGTCCCGGAAGGCCGAGATGGCCTCGCCGACCGGTGCCAGCCGGTTCGGCGGCGCCTCCCCCGCAGTGGCGACGCCGCCGACTCGTGGTGAGGGCCTGCCCGGTCAGGTGCTCTGGGCCGTGCTCTGGGCCGGTTCGGCAGCCATGCTGTTGGCGCCGGCAAACCGAACCGCTCAGTCGATCCGGAGCCAGATCCTTGGCGCTGCTTCCGGGGAGCCGGGCTGGTTGGCGTCGTTCCTCCGCACAGTCGCCGGCGCTGCCAGCGGCCACGGGGCCGCCATCACCCTGAGCTTGGCCATCGCCTCCCTGACTGTCGGGATAGGCGTGTTCGTCCCCCGGGCACGGAAGGCGGCGCTGGTTCTCGGTGCGGCACTCTCACTCGGCTACTGGGTGGTCGGCCAGGCGTTCGGGGGCATCCTCACCGGCACCGGAACGGATCCCAACGCCGGACCGTTGTTCGTCCTCCTCGCCCTTGCCCTGACCCAGGGCGGCATGAGGGTGCCCGCCGTCTCCGCCCTCCTCCCCAGGATCCACACCGACGGGTCCCGGCGGTCCGCGGGAAGTGTCTCGACGACGACCGCTCCGAGCACCTCTGAGGATCCGACCTCGGCGACCAGGTTGGGCCCTGGACGGAGGACCCGGTGGCCGAGCTGTCGCAGAGTCTGCCAGCCGAGCTCTACACGGGTCCGCCAACCTGCCGTAGCAGAGTCTGCCAGCCGAGCTCTACACGGGTCCGCCAACCTGCCGTAGCGGGGCCCGCCAGAGCCGAGCTCGACAGCCGGCCAGACCCCACCACGGACGGCGACGGACGGCTTCGGACGCGGTGGGCGCGAGTGGCGGGGCGCGCAGCGGCCCGGGCTACCGTTGCGGCGTCCCGGGCCGGCGATCGTCCCGTCGCATCCACCCAGGTTGGGCGAACAGACGGAAGTGGCTTTCGGACCCGATCAGTCGAGAAGGGTGATCGGCTGGTCGTCGGCTGCCAGGCCGTCTGCCCCGGCCGGCGCCGCCTCCTCGACGGGAGCATTCGCCGCCGCCAAGTGCTCCCGTATTCGTCCGTCGATCTCGGCCATGAGCTGGGGGTTCTCGGTGAGGAATTGCTTCACGTTCTCCCGACCCTGCCCGAGCTGCTCACCCTCGTAGGTGAACCACGCCCCCGCCTTTTTCACGAAGCCCAGGTCCACACCCACGTCGAGGAGGGAGCCTTCCCGGCTGATCCCCTTGCCGAACGTGATGTCGAACTCGGCCTGCTTGAACGGGGGGGAGACCTTGTTCTTCACGACCTTCACCCGGGTCCTGTTCCCCACCTGCTCACCGCCGTCCTTGATCGTCTCGATCCGGCGGATGTCGAGCCGGACCGACGAGTAGAACTTGAGGGCACGTCCGCCGGGAGTGACCTCGGGAGAGCCGTACATGACCCCGATCTTCTCGCGGAGCTGGTTGATGAAGATGGCGATGGTCTGGGACTTCGACAGCGTCCCGGTCAGCTTCCTCAGCGCCTGGGACATGAGCCGCGCCTGGAGGCCGACGTGCGAATCACCCATCTCCCCCTCGATCTCCGCACGGGGCGTGAGCGCCGCCACGGAGTCGATGACGAGAACGTCGAGCGCACCGGAACGGATGAGCATGTCGGCGATCTCGAGCGCCTGCTCACCGGTGTCCGGCTGGGAGATGAGGAGATCATCGATGTTCACGCCGATAGCTTTGGCGTACACCGGGTCCATGGCGTGCTCCGCGTCGATGTAGGCGCAGATACCCCCGTTCCGCTGGGCTTCGGCCACGACGTGCATGGCCAGCGTCGACTTGCCGGACGACTCGGGACCGAAGATCTCCACGATCCGCCCACGGGGCAGGCCGCCGATGCCCAATGCGAGATCAAGGGCGAGCGCCCCGGTCGGGATGGCCTCGATGTTCATGTGGAGGTTCTCGCCCATCCGCATCACCGACCCCTTCCCGAACTGCTTCTCGATCTGGCCAAGTGCCGCATCGAGTGCTTTTTCCCGTTCCATCTCGCTCTCCTCGTCTCCGTGTGATCGTTGGACCGGCCCGACCCTAAGGAACGGGTGTGACGCCCCAGATCCGGGTGGAGGACCCGGGGCAGGGAGACATGACCGCTCCCTGGACCAGACTCTAGACCCGAACGCATGTTCGATGGTGGACAGTGCTCCGTCTCGGGTTGGAGCACCACCCGCACCCGCACCCGCACCCGCACCCGCACCCGCACCCGCACCGGGCGATCATCCCCCGCGCCGAGGCCGGTCAGCCCCCGGCGGAGAATGCCCTCGGGGCCATGGCACCCACCCGGCGGCGCAGAAGATCGAGGGCCGAGATGGTGGCGTACTGCCGAACCCGGTGGCGATCACCCGGGACCGTCGTCGCCACCACCTCGGTCGGCACTCCCGGGAGCGCGAGGCCGATGAAGAGCGTGCCCGGTGGCCGGTCGTCCTGGCGATCGGGACCGGCGACCCCCGTGACCGAGAGACCGATCGTCGCGCCGAGGGTTCGCTGTGCCCCTTCGGCCATGGCGCGGGCCGCCGCCTCCGACACGACGGGGCCGAGCGGGACCCCGAGCAACGCCGTCTTCACCTCCGTGGCGTACGAGACCACCGCCCCCCGGAACCAGGCGCTGGCGCCGGGAACGTTCACGAGCCGCGAGGAGATCAGGCCACCGGTGAGCGACTCCGCCACGCCCAGGGTCCATCCGGTGCCCACCAGGGACCGGGCGACCGCGTCCTCGATCGCCTCCTCGTCGACGCCGAACACCACGTCGCCGCCAACCTCCCGAAGGATCCTCCTGACCTCGGCCTCCTCGGCGTCGAGCAGGGCAGCGCACTCCTCGCTCGTGGCGGCCCGGACGGTCAGGCGGACCTTGATCCCCTCGATCCCGCTGGCCAGGAACGCGATGGTCGCACGGCCTCTCCCGCCAGCGGAGCTCGCTGCGCCCTCCCCGCCGGCGGGACTCGCCCCCATCTCCGTCTCCGGTCCCGCCTCCGCTCCACTTCCGGTGTCGAGCTGGGCAATGCGCGCCCCGAGGGCGTCGGCCAGCGCCGACTCGCTCATGCCCCATGTCCGGACCACCCGGCTGGCGATGACGCCGGCAAGCTCGCCCCGTTCCGCCATCCTCCGCTGGAGGTCGGGGAGAATGCCGCGCTCGAACATGTCGGCCATCTCGTAGGGCACGCCCGGCACGGCGTAGATCACCTTCTGGCCAAGGGGGCAGACAAGGCCGGGAGCCGTGCCTTTCGTCTGCGGGATGATCGACGCGCCCTCCGGCCGGTCCGCCTGGCGAAGGTTCGAGGGCGGCATCGTCCGGCCCCGGGAGGCGAACATGGCCGAGATGGCGGCAGCGACGGCCTCGTCCCTCACCAGGCCCACGTTCATGACCTCGGCGATGGCCTCCCGGGTGATGTCGTCATGGGTCGGGCCGAGCCCACCGCACACGATCACCCCGTCGCTGCGAGCCAGGGCCGTGCGTAGGGCGAGCACGATCCGTTCGAGGTTGTCCCCCACCACCTGGTGGAAGTGGGAAGCCACTCCGCCGGCAGCGAGATGCTCCCCAAGCCAGGCGCCGTTCGTGTCAGCGATCTGGCCGAGGAGGAGCTCGGTCCCGACGGCGACGATCTCGATCCGCATCCCCGTCACCGCCCCCCGTCGGGTTCGGGGTCCGCGATCCCGTGCGCCGTCCCCGCTGGGCCGTCGCCACCCGCCACCGGACCACCGCCACCAAGCTCCGGGCTGCGAGCACCCCCTCCGAGCCCGCCGGCCAGGCCCGACCCCGGCCTTCCCGACCGGCTCGCTCGTCGTCCGTCGACGGCGTAGAGGAGGCCGGTCACCACCGTCAACACCGCGGCCAGCCACATCCCGGCAGCCAGCAGGTGGTGGTCGTGGGCAAGCGTGGGGACGAGGCAGGCGACGATGGCAAGGTCCTGGACCGAGGTCTTCACCTTCGCCGACGGGCGGGCGGGAATCGAGACCCCGCGCCGTCCGACCACGGATCGGTACACGCTCATCGACACCTCACGCACCACCATGATGCCGATCGGGACCCACCACACGATGCGCTTCGCCACGAGAGCCGCCATCGCCCCGATGACCACGACCTTGTCCGCCAACGGGTCGAGGAACGCCCCGGACGTGGTGGTTCCCTGGCGGCGAGCCACCCATCCGTCGACGCCGTCGGTCAAGGAGAGGACCAGCCAGATGGCCACGGTCTCCCAACTGGCGCCCCACAACATGATCAGTAGGACCAGCGGCGGCGTCGCCACGACGCGGAGCAGGGTCAGGCCGTTCGCCGGCGTGAGCAACGCCGAGGGCCCGAAGGTCCCCGGGGGGGCCTGGCCCGGTCCGGCAGCCGCCGAGGCCTCGCTCATCGCACCGCCGCCCATCGGTTCCCATCGGCACCCCGGTGGTCGGGACCCTCCCCCGACCCGGGTACCGGCTGCGCCACCAAGTCTGGACCGTCAGCCCCGGTGACCACCACCGGTACGACCGTGCCGACGGGCAGGTCCAGTGGCACCGAGACGATGCCGTCGATCTCGGGGGCCTCCCGGTACGAGCGTCCCTCACCCGGAGCGTCCACGAGCACCTCGATCACCTCACCGATCGATGCGTCCCGGCGAGCGGCCGTGATGGGGTCCTGGATCTCGACGCACTCCGCCAGCCGCTCGGCCACCAAGGCAGGTGGCACCTGGTCGTCCAGACCGGCGGCGTGGGTCCCGTCCTCCCGGCTGTAGGGAAAGAAGCCGACCCAGTCGAGACGAGCCTCGGCCAACCAGGCCAGGAGGGCGTCGTGGTCCTCCTCGGTCTCACCCGGGTAACCCACGATGAACGACGACCGGAAAGCGGCGGCGGGCTCGTCCCGCCGGATATCGGCGATCCGCTCCAGGAACCGCTCGCCGTCACCCCACCGACGCATGCGCTGGAGCAGCGGTCGGGACACGTGCTGGAGGGAGAGGTCGAAGTACGCCACGCCGGTACCGAGCACCGCGTCGATGAGCGCGTGGTCGAGCGACGAGGGGTACAGGTAGAGCAGCCTCACCCGGTCGACCATGCTCCCCACTGCGTGCACGAGGTCGACGATCGGCCGGTTCGACCCGGTCTTCGGACCCTCCCGGAGGGTGCCGAACCCGTCGTCGGCAGAAAGAACCGCTCGGTCCACCCTGGATGCCCCCGACCGGTCCAGACCGTAGGAAGCGAGGTCCTGGGCCACGAGGACGACCTCGCGGAGCGGGACGCGACCGGAAGCGAGCTGAGCGATCTCGGCGAGGACCGCCCGGAGCGGACGGGACCGCTGCTTCCCCCGAAACGATGGAATGGCGCAGAACCCGCACCGCCGGTCACAGCCTTCGGCCACCTTCACGTAGGCCCAGGGGGCATCGACCGGGGGACGGGGGAGGTTCAACAGGTCCAACGTGGGAACCGGCTGCGTCTCCGGGGAGCGGGCCGAGCGGAGCGGGATCGGCCCACCAGGCAGGGCTCCCCCGAAGGCGACCGGGCCGGCAGGAGCGACCGGGCCGGCAGGAGCGACCGGGCCGGCGTGCGGGCCAACCCCGGCTTTCCGCCCGAGCGAGACCGGTACGCCGAACGGTGCCACCAGATCGACCTCGGGGAGCGACGCAGCGAGCTCGTCGCCGTACCGTTCCGCCATGCACCCGGTGACGACGAGCCGTGCCCCCTCGCGCCGCTCGTCGGCCAGCGTGAGGATGGTCCCGATCGACTCCTCGCGAGCCGCCTCGATGAACGCGCAGGTGTTCACCACCACGAGGTCGGCCTCCGCCGGGGTGGCGGCTACCACGTAGCCGTCACGTTCCAGCATCCCCGCCAGCTTGTCCGAGTCGACCTGGTTCTTCGGGCAGCCCAACGTCTCCAACCAGTAGCGCTCGGGCACCACGCCAATCTACCGGTACGCCGGGGAACGCACCGCATGACCGGGGCGCACCCCCGAGCCGTCGTCGTCCTCGGCGCGGCTGCACGCCACCGCGAG
Organism: Actinomycetes bacterium; assembly: GCA_021820665.1. GTDB lineage: Bacteria > Actinomycetota > Acidimicrobiia > Acidimicrobiales > RAAP-2 > JAKADK01. The sequence continues at coordinate 9,620 of JAKADK010000079.1, forward strand.
CGGAGAGGGAGGGATTTGAACCCTCGGACCCGGTTACCCAGGTCAACTCATTAGCAGTGAGTCCGATTCGGCCGCTCTCGCACCTCTCCCTACCTAGTCAAGGGCACTTTTCCAGAGTGCTACTCGACCGGCACTGAGCCCATGTCCTAATCTTGTCCTAATCCTGGTGGAGTTGGGGTCACCGGACACCCAACGGATCAGGACGAAGGCGGGCAGGACATGACCACGGGGCAAGTATACGGGACCGGCAGTATGTCCCGACGAGCGCCAGGCGTCTGGCGGTTGCGCGTGATGGTCAACGGCAAGCAGGTACAGCGGACCTTCCGGGGAACCGAGGCGGCCGCTCGAAAAGCCCTGAAGACCCTGGTCGCGCAGCCTGCCGCCCCGGCCAAAAACGTTCGGACGTTCGGGGATCTCCTGGAGGAGTGGATGGACTTCCAGAAGTCACGCGGGAAGGCACCCAAGACGCTCGACGAGAACCGGCGAGAGATCGACCGACGCATCCGTCCCCGGCTTGGCACCGTCGCCATCGGGGACTTGACGGCGGACGACTTGGACAGCGCCTACTCGGCGTGGCTGGCTGAGGGACTCTCTGCCTCGTCGGTCCATCGGCACGCCGCCGTCATTAGCTCGGCGCTCTCGCAGGGCGTCAAGTGGGGGTGGATCAAGGCCAACGACAACCCGGCACTGAGCGCAAGCCCCCCGGGCAACCGAGGTCCACCAGAAGGGCCGTGACATCGGACGAACTCCAACGACTGATCCGGACGGCCGAAAGCTACAACGGCGTGTTCGACGGGCACACGATGGCCGCGGCCATCGCGCTCGGGTTCGTCACCGGTGCCCGGCGTGGAGAACTGTGCGCCCTCCGGTGGTCGAACGTTGGCCTTGAGGCGCGTGTGGTGGACTTTCGTACTCTTGAACGTTCGGACGATGTGCTCGATGCCGCGTGAAGGCCCAGTTCCTATGCGGCGCGACTGAGCGCGTCGAGCATGCCGTCGACTATTTTCGGGTTGAGTGGCCCTGAAGACGACATCGGTATAACTCGTTCCGACCACAGGCAGCGACGCAGGGCGGCGAGCGCATCGAGGAAGCTCGGGGTGAAGGCGACCGAGTGCCTGCGCACGAGGAGGCCCCGACGTCTCCGACGCCAGGCACGATGTGAGTCCAAACGCCCTGGCCTGCCCAACATCTCGGCTCGCCCAGATGCGACAAACGACCGGAGCGAGCTCGGCCACTGGGAGGCCGACCAGATCATCGGAGCGAACAACCGCTCCTCGATGCTGTGGCTCACCGAACGGGTGACGAGGTACTCGATCGGCGTGACGATGCCGTGTGGCTACGGAAGAGACGCCATGGAGGCCGGGCTCGTCTGTGGCCTCGACCAGATCCCTTCCCACCTGCTCCGGTCGGTCACCTTCGACCAGGGATCCGAGTGGGCCTGTTGGGAGACCATCGCTGCGGGCTACGGCATCGACATCTGGTTCTGCGACCCCCACAGCCCGTGGCAGAGGGGCCAGATCGAGAACCTCAACCGTCAGTGGCGCTTCTGGTATCCGAGGGGCACCGACCTCTCGATCGTCGAGCAGGCTCACGTCGACCACGTCGCCTCGATCATCAACGGCCAGCGACGGCGCAGTCTCGACTACGTGAGCCCCGCTGCCCTGTACGCTGCTGCTGCCGTGCAGTGACCGCTAGAACTGGCCCATCCCGCCCCAGGGCGGGGAGACCCGCAGGGTGACGATGACCAGGTTGAGCCCGGTCGCGTAGACGACCTTGTGGCGTGTCGAGCGCACCGCGTCCCTGAACGTACCTGCACCGTCGATCTTTCGACCGGACTTCTTGTACGGCGTGTCGTCGAGGTCGATCACCAGCGTGCCGGCCGGGCAGAGGACCGCTGCCATGTGGAGAACGAGCACCTTCCACAGCGCGTTGGTCGACCACCTCGCCGCCCGGAAGAAGCGGTGGTAGACGTCGTGGGCTCGCTTCCTCTCGGGGTCTGCAGCACAGATCATGCCGGTCACCGTGCGTCTCCCCGGGGCCAACACCCAGCCCGTGAGGATCGTTGTGAAGAGGAAGAAGCCTGGCGAGGTAAAGCAACCCCTCGCCAGCCCGACGATCGCCTCCCACGCCAAGCTCGATCGACGACATCTTGTTACGTGTGTCACCCCGACACCTCCTATCCGTCGGTCGCTTGGCCGACGGACTCTGAGGTAGGGTGGATGGTCGTGACGACCAGGGGGATACGAGTCGACCGGGCAGCACGGGCGAAACAGGCCCGCATCGTCAAGGCGCTCTCCGAGCTGGGATTCGCACTGCCGGGATCGGTCGAGGTCCGCCGGACGCGCTGTGGTAAGGCAAACTGCCGATGCAAGGCAGCCCCCCCACAGCTACACGGCCCCTACATTGTCTGGACGCGCAAGGTCGAAGGCAAAACCGTGACCCGGGTACTCACCCCCGAACAGCTCGAGGACTACCGGCCACTGATGGACAACGCCAAGCGGCTAAGAGACCTCGTTAGCCAGCTGTTTGACCTCACCCTCGAAGTGCTCGACTCCGACGATCGCTGGCGCACCCGCTGAAGCCCTCAGGATCCGCGACCAGCGATGCATCACCGGTCAAGAAAGTGCGAAAGTCCAC
>JAKADK010000080.1 GCA_021820665.1 Actinomycetes bacterium
CGGTGGCCGGGGCCGAGCTGGTGGACGCCGTGGTGGTGCGGGAGCGCCAGGCGACGTTCCGGGGTGTTCCGGGGAGCGCCGACTACCGTCTCCGACCGGATGCCGGCCCGCCCGGGCTGTTGGTGGCCGGGGCGTGGTGCGCGACAGGCTGGCCGGCCACGATGGAGGGTGCGGTCCGGAGCGGGATCGCCGCCTCGTCGGCCATCCGGGATGGCTCCGGCCCGTCCGCTGCCGGTCTTTCCGCCGTCCCGCCCGCCCACTCGACGGCACGTCCCGGCAATGGCGACGGCCACGCCCGGTCCTCGCTCTCCGGCCAGGCGGACGACCCGGGCCAGGCGGACGACCCGGGCCAGGCGGACGAACCGGGCCAGCCGTTCGACCCGGGCCAGCCGGCTTCCTTCCCCCCTACGACAACGACCCGAACGGTGCCCGTATGACCTCGACCAGTCTCCCTGCCTCTTCGATCGTCGCCGGCCCCCCACCGTCTCTTCAGCGGGCGGTGGCGGTGATCGAGCCGATGCTCGACGAAGTGGTCGGCCGCCTGAGCCCGACCATCGAGTCGGCGGTGCGCTACCACCTGGCCAGTGGGGGCAAGCGGGTCCGGGCCGCGCTGGCGCTCTTGTCGGCTGCCGCCGTCTCGGGCGACGAGGCCGGCGCGGTGGCTGGCGCCGTGGGTATCGAGCTGGTCCACAACTTCTCACTGATCCACGACGACATCATCGACGGTGACGAGTCCCGGCGGGGGCGACCGACGGTGTGGAGCAAGTTCGGGGTCGGCACCGCTGTCATCGCCGGGGATGCCGTGCTCGCCCTGGCCAACCAGGTCCTGCTGGAGGACCCGAGCCCGTATGCGGCACGGGCGGCTGCCTTCCTCGGCACGGCGACCCAGCAGATGATCGCCGGCCAGGCCGACGACATGGCGTTCGAGACCGAACGTGTGGTGAGCGTCGAGCGGTGCGTGGAGATGAGCCGGTGCAAGACGGGCGCGCTCCTGCGCTGCGCGTCCGCCCTCGGGGCGATCCTGGTCGGCGCCACCGATGCCCAGGTGGAGGCGCTCGGCGACTACGGCACCCATCTCGGCATCGCCTTCCAGGCGATCGACGACGTGCTCGGCATCTGGGGCGATCCCGAGGCCACCGGCAAGTCCGCCGCCAACGACGTGCTCCGGCACAAGAAGACGATTCCTATCGCCGCCGCGCTGGCGAGCGGTGATCCGTCGGCCGACACGCTGGCCGACCTCCTGACCGGTGACCTGGCTCCCGAGGACGTCGTCCGGGTCGCGGCCCTCGTCGACGAGCTGGGAGGCCGCCGCCACGCCCTGGCCCTGGCCGACCGTCACCTCGGCGCGGCGATCGCCGCGCTCGAGCGCGTCTCCCTGGCGGCCGAACCGAGGGCAGAGCTCGTCATGGTGGCCCACTACGTCACCGAGCGAGACCGATGAGCCCGCTCGAAGGCTCGCTGTCGGGGGTCTGGACCCCGGGCGCCCGGGCGGGCACACCCACCCCCGGCGCCGCCTCCGGGGGTGCCGCGCCCACGGGCGCCAGGGGAGCGCTGGCTCGCGCCGTCGATGCCCTGGTCGCCATGCAGGAGCCGGCGGGGTACTGGAAGGCGGAGCTCGAGACGAACGTGACCATGGACGCCGAGGACCTCCTCTTACGGCAGTTCCTCGGCATCCGCGGCGACAAGGAGACGGAGGGCACCGCCACCTGGATCCGGGCGAACCAGCGTGAGGACGGCACGTGGGCCACGTTCTTCGGTGGCCCACCGGACCTGTCGACCACCATCGAGGCCTACGTGGCGCTGCGCCTGGCGGGGGACCCTCGGGACGCCGCCCACCTCCGATCGGCTCGCCAGTTCATCCTCGACGCCGGGGGTATCGAGGCGAGCCGGGTCTTCACGAGGATCTGGCTGGCGCTGTTCGGGTTGTGGCGGTGGGACGACCTCCCCGTCCTCCCGCCCGAGCTGATGTTCTTCCCGCCCTGGATGCCGCTCAACATCTACGACTTCGGCGCCTGGGCCCGCCAGACCGTGGTGGCCCTGACCGTGGTGGGGAGCTACCGGCCCGTGCGCCCGATCCCGCTGTCGGTCGACGAGCTCCGGACCGGAGCCCCACCCCCGGCGCCGCATCCGGTCACGACCTGGCCCGGGGTCTTCGAGCGTCTCGACCGCGTGCTCCACCGCTACGAGCGCCACCCGATCGGTCCGCTGCGGCGGGCGGCGCTCACCCGGGCCGAGGCCTGGATCGTGGCTCGCCAGGAGGCCGACGGGTCATGGGGAGGTATCCAGCCGCCCTGGGTCTACTCGCTCATGGCGCTCGAGCTCCGGGGGTACCCGCTCGACCATCCGGTCATGGCCGCCGGGCTGGCGGGGCTGGACCGGTTCACGATCTGGGACGACAAGGGCCGCCGGCTCGAAGCGTGCCAGTCCCCGGTCTGGGACACCGTCCTTTCCATGCTGGCGTTGGAAGACGCCGGGATGTCGGTCGAGAGTGAGGTGCTCGAACGGGCCGGACGCTGGGTGATCGGCGAAGAGGTCACCCTGCGGGGTGACTGGTCAATCCGGCGTCCCGACCTCGCTCCGGGGGGGTGGGCGTTCGAGTTCGCCAACGACAACTACCCGGACGTCGACGACACCGCCGTTGCCCTCCTGGCCCTGAACCCGCTGACCCTGGACGACGGGGGGGCGATCGAGCGGGCGGTGGCGTGGGTCGAGGGCATGCAGTGCCGCGACGGGGGGTGGGGTGCCTTCGACGTGGACAACACCCGGGCACTCTGTCGGGAGCTCCCGTTCTTCGACTTCGGGGAGCTGATCGATCCGCCCAGCGCCGACGTCACCGCCCACGTCGTCGAAGCGTTCGCCACCGCCGGCCGGTCCCCGGCCACCTACGAGCGCGGGGTCCGGTGGCTGCTCGCCCACCAGGAGCCGGACGGCTCCTGGTTCGGCCGCTGGGGCGTCAACCACGTCTACGGCACGGGGGCCGTCGTGCCGGCGCTGGTGGCGGCGGGTGTCCCGGCTCGCCATCCGGCCCTCGACCGGGCCCGCCGCTGGCTCGTCGACCACCAGAACCCCGACGGTGGCTTCGGGGAGGACATCCGCTCCTACACGGACCCGTCGTGGAGGGGGAGGGGGGTGTCGACGGCGTCCCAGACGGCATGGGCGCTGCTCGCCCTGGTGGCGCTCGACCCGGCGAGCCCGTCGACCGAGCGAGCCGTGGCCTGGCTGGTCGACCACCAGGAGCCGGATGGCACGTGGGACGAGCCCCAGTACACCGGGACGGGGTTCCCCGGCGACTTCTCCATCAACTACCACCTCTACCGGCTCGTGTTCCCGGTGATGGCGCTGGCCCGCTACTGCCGGTGGGCCGCAGGCGGCAGGTCGGGAGGCGGCAGGTCGGGAGCGGCGTCGTGAGCGGGCCCGTGCCACCCGGGACCAGCCGCACGCGACCGCTCGTCCTGGCGCCGCTGCGGATCGAGGCCCTGGCCATCGGTGGCGACGTGGAGCGCGTCGGGATGGGGAGAGCGAAGGCGATCTCTGCCGGGCAGCGGTTGGCCGGGTCCACCGCCCCCGGGCGTCCGGTCGTGCTCGCCGGGATGGGGGGCGCCCTGGGCGGTGCGGTCCGCCCGGGGCATGTGGTCGTGGCGACGGAGGTGCGGGACGTCGACGGCACCGTCCAGCGCCCGCTCGACGGCGCCGAGCTCCTCGCCGCCGAGTTCGCCCGGCTCGGATGCCCGGTCGTGACCGGTCCGATCGTGTCGTCGCCGCGGTTCGTCCACGGGGAAGAGCGCCGCCGGCTCACCGCCGGGGGCGTGGTGGCCTTCGACATGGAGTCGGCGTGGATCGCCGACGCGTTGGCCGACCACCCGATGGCTGTCGTGCGGGTGGTGAGCGACACGGCGGAGTGCAACATCCTCTCCGGAGGCGTGCGCGCGCTGGCCAGCCTCCGCCGGGTGCGGCTGCCCATCGAGCGGTGGGCCGGCGCCACCGGCCTGTCGGAGATCCGCCTGGCGGCGCCTCGCTCGTTCTGTGCCGGTGTCGTCCGCGCCATCGACATCGTTGACGCCGCCATCCAGCGGTTCGGCGCCCCCGTCTACGTCCGCCGCCAGATCGTCCACAACCGCCACGTCATCGACGACCTGGAGCGGCGGGGTGCGGTGTTCGTCTCCGAGCTGACCGAGGTGCCGGCCGGGGCGACCGTGGTGTTCGCCGCCCACGGGGTCTCTCCGGCGGTCCGGGCCGAAGCGGCGCGCCGACCCGATCTCCGGGTCATCGACGCCACCTGCCCGCTGGTGGCGAAGGTCCACCACGAGGTCCGGCGGTTCGCTCAGCTCGGTCACCAGATCGTCGTGGTCGGACACGCCGACCACGAGGAGGTGGAGGGGACGGTGGGGGAGGCACCCGACCTGATCCAGGTGGTCGAGCGGGTAGAACAGGTGGATGACCTCGAGCTCGACGCCGACGCACCGGTGGCGTACCTCACCCAGACCACCCTGGCCACCGACGAGACCGCGGTCGTCGTCGAGCGCCTCCGGGAGCGCTTCCCCCAGATCGCCGGTCCCCACGTCGACGACATCTGCTATGCCACCCAGAACCGGCAGGACGCTCTCCGGAAGCTGGCCACGCGCTGCGAGGTGGTCCTCGTGATCGGGTCGGCCAACTCCTCCAACACCGCCCGCCTCGTCGAGGTGGCGGAGCGGGCAGGGTGCCGCGCCCACCTGGTGGAGGACATGGCCCATGTCGAGCTGGGGTGGCTGGAAGGCGTGCGGTCGCTCGGCATCACCGCCGGCGCCTCGGCCCCGCCCGATCTGGTCGACGAGGTCGTGGCCGCGCTGGGTGCGCTTTCGGGCGCGACGGTCTTCGAAGACGTGACCGCCGAGGAAACGGTGCACTTCGCGCTCCCACCCCAGGTGCGGCCATGAGCGTTCCGTTCCGCCAGAATGCCCGCATCGGCCTGCACCTGATGAAGCAGAAGTTGAAGCGGGTGAAGTACTACCCCTTCATCGTGGAGATCGAGCCGCTGTTCGCCTGCAACCTCTCGTGCCCGGGGTGCGGCAAGATCCAACACCCGACCGACATCCTGCGGCGCCGGCTGTCGGTGGAAGACGTGGTCAACGCCGTCGAGGAGTCGGGGACGCCGATGGTGTCCATCGCCGGCGGCGAGCCGCTGCTGCATCCGCAGATCGTCGAGATGGTCGAGGCGCTGACGGCACGGAAGGTCTACGTCTACCTGTGCACCAACGCCATCCTCCTGGAGCGTCGTCTCGGGAAGTTCACCCCGTCGCGGTACTTCTCGTGGGTGGTGCACCTCGACGGCCTCGGGGAGCGCCACGACGCCGCCGTGGATCGTGCCGGCGTGTTCGACACGGCGGTGAAGGCGATCCGTCAGGCCCGGGAGCGGGGCTTCCGGGTGACCACGAACTCGACCTTCTTCAACACCGACTCCCCGAAGACGGTGCGGGACGTCCTCGACTTCCTCAACGACGACCTGGGTGTGGACGCGCTCATGATCTCGCCGGCGTACGCCTACGAGAAGGCGCCGGACCAGGAGCACTTCCTCGGGGTGGAGCAGACGACGAAGCTGTTCGCCGAAGCGTTCGCCGACGGACGCCGGAAACGGTGGCGGTTGAACCACTCACCGCTGTTCCTGGACTTCTTGGAGGGGAAGGTCGACTTCTCGTGCACGGCATGGGGGATCCCCAGCTACTCCGTGCTTGGTTGGCAGCGCCCGTGCTACCTCATGTCCGACGGCTACGCGTCCTCCTACCATGAGCTGGTGGAGACGACGGACTGGGACAGCTACGGTCGGGGCAAGGATCCCCGATGTGCGAACTGCATGGCGCACTGCGGCTACGAACCCTCCGCCGTGATCGCCACCATGGGGTCCCTCCGCCAGTCGCTGCGGGCGCTCGTCAACACGCACTGACACGCGCTGACACCGGCTTGACGTCTGTCGGAACGGGACGGGAGCCGCTCCGCGTTCCCGTTCTCCGGAGACCCGGACATCGCCAGGCGTCGCGTCAGCGCACCTGGTCGAGCCGTCTCAGCACCAGGGAGGTCACGGCCAGGGGATCGGTGGCCTCGCGATCCAACGCCGGCAGGAGAGCGAAGGCCCGGTCCAGCCCAGCTCGGTTGGCCTCGACCCAGGACGCCACGGCCTCGCCCACGGCCTGGTCCGGGTCGGGCCCCGGGGAGCGCAGCGCGCCGGCGACGGCCCTGGCCCTCCACGCCCGAACGTCGTCCGCACACGCTCGGGCAGCCCAGCTCGCCAGGCGTCCCCGCGGCCGTCTCGCGCTGGGCGGCGGTTGCTCGATCCTGGCGATGAGCCGGTCCACCCCGGTCGCCCGGCCCAGCTCGACCAGCGCGTCGGCCACCCGGGTGGCCGGCTGCCCGGTGGTCCGGCTGATCGACCCGACCTCCGCCACCCGGGCTCTGCTGGCCGCAGCCAGGAAGCGACGGGCCACGCGCCGGTCCACGTCCAGCGCCACCAACGCCTCCTCGTCGACACCGATTTCGGGCGGGACGCGCTCGCCGAGGCTCCGGGCCAGCTCCGCGTCACCCGCGGTCTCGGCTTCGGCGCGGTGCGGAGAGGCGAGGAGGTAGCTGCGGGCCAGGAAGCCGACCGCACCGGCGACGACCGCGTGGAGGGCGGCCTCGGCTTCGGCGGACAGCCCCAGCGAGAGCTCCTCGAGCTCCGCCCAGAGCGTTCCGGCATCGGTCACGCGGCGGGCCGCCCAGCACGCGGCGGCGACGTCGTCGAGGTCCCGGCCGAGCTCGGCGGCCGTCTCGTGGGCCCAGATGATGCCCATGTGGTCGACGATCTCGCCGGCCACGTCGGTGGCGACGAGCTGCGGGTACAGCCGGTGCCGGGGGATCAGGTCGCCAAAGGCGTGGCGGACGGGCCCGGGAAAGTAGGGCACGACCGCGTCCAGGTAGGCCGGCTGCCGCACCGTGGGACTGGCCTCCACCGCCGCCACCAGGTCCGACTTGGCATACGCGAGGAGGACCGCCAGCTCCGGCCGGATGAGACCCGCTCCTGCCGCCAGGCGTACCTCCATCTCGGCCCGGTCCGGGAGGCACTCGGTCGCCCGGTCCACACGTCCGTCTGCCTCGAGCGCCTCGATGAGCGCCTCGTAGGCCTCCAGGTCGACCGCGCTGGTGGCGGCGGACCGGTTGAGCACGGCGACACTGTGGTCGACCTGGCGGAGGACGGCGTTGGCGACCTCGTCCTCGGACCGGGCCAGGTAGCCGTCGCGCTCGCCTGGAGGGAGACGACCGCTGTCTGCCGCCAGGGCCAGGAGGATCTTCAGGTTGACCTCGCGGTCCGAGGTGGCGACGCCGGCGGCGTTGTCGATGAAATCGGCGTTGATCCTGCCGCCACGACGGCTGTAGCGGATCCGTGCCCGCTGGGTGATCCCCAGGTTGGCTCCCTCGGCGATCACCCGGGCCCGGACGGCATCCGACGTGATCCGCACCCCGTCGTTGGCGTGGTCCCCGACCTGGGCGTCGGTCTCGTCGGGAGCCTTGATGTAGGTGCCGATGCCGCCGAACCACAAGAGGTCGACCGGCGCCGACAGGATCGCTCTGATCAGCGCCGGCGGCGTCAGCTCCTCGGCGTCGGTGGCGAGGACGCGGCGGAGCGCCGCCGAGAGGGGCACCACCTTCGCGTCACGGGGGAAGACGCCCCCGCCATCGGATATGGCCGCCCGGTCGTAGTCGGCCCAGCTCGACCGGGACACGCCGAACAGGCGGGAGCGCTCGGCGAAGGCTCGCTGGCGGTCGGGTTCGGGGTCCAAGAACACGTGCCGGTGGTCGAAGCAGGCGACCAGCTCGATGGCCCCACTCTGGAGCATCCCGTTGCCGAACACGTCGCCGGACATGTCGCCCACCCCCACGACGGTGATCGGGTCGGTCTGGACGTCGATCCCGAGCTGGTGGAAGTGGCGGCGCACCGCCACCCACGCCCCTCTGGCGGTGATCCCCATGGCTTTGTGGTCATACCCGTGGGACCCTCCCGACGCGAACGCGTCACCCAGCCAGAACCCCGCCGCCTCGCTGATCGAGTTGGCCAGGTCGGAGAACGTCGCCGTGCCCTTGTCCGCCGCCACCACCAGGTACGGGTCCGGGCCGTCATGGGCCACCACGGCGGGCGGGGTCACCACCCGATCGGCGACGATGTTGTCCGTGACGTCGAGCAGGGCGCGGATGAAGCGCTTGTAGGCGTCTTCCACGCCTGCGGCGCTGACGCCGGAGGACGTGGGCGTGCCCGCAGGGGCGGTAGCGCCTGTCGACGGGCCGCCGCCGGGCTCGGGGGTCCGGCAGACGAAGCCCCCTTTGGCTCCCGTGGGCACGATGACGGCGTTCTTCTTCACCTGCGCGAATGCCAGGTCGAGCACCTCGGTCCGGAAGTCGAGCGGTCGCTCGCTCCAGCGCAGTCCGCCGCGTGCCACGAGACCGGCACGGAGGTGCACGGCCTCGACGGTCGGTCCGTGGACGAACGTCTCCACCTTCGGACGCGGGGAGGGGAGCTCGGGTACCGCTGCGCTGTCGAGCTTGATCACCACCTCGCGGCGCGGTATCCCCGACGGGTCCCGCAGGTAGTAGTTGGTCCGGGTGGTGGCGTCCACCAGGCCCAGGTAGCCCCGCAGCACCTGGTCGTCGTCGAGCCCAGGTACCAGGTCCAGCTCCGCCACGCAGGCCGCCCGGGCCGGCCCCGCCCCGAGAGGCGTCCCGTCCGCACCCCGCTCGGAGGAGGGGTCGAACCTGGCCAGGAAGTACCCGACGAGCGCCTTGGCCACGCCGGGGAACTCCACGAGCGGGTCGCACAGCGCCGACCACCCGAGAACGCTCCCGCCCTGGCGCCGGTAGCGCAGATAGGTGCGGAGCACCGTCACCTCCCGCCACTCGAGGCCGGCCACGGTGACGAGCCGGTTCAGCGAGTCGACGTCGCAGTCGCCCTCGGCCAGCGCCTGGAGTGCCGCCACGAGACGAGGCCCGTCGGCCTCGGGGACGAAGCGCGGCGTCAGCGCCGTGCCGGCGGCGTCGAGGCGGACTGTGATGTCGTCGATGTGGACCTCGCCGCTGCGGGTGTCGTCGATGTGGACCTCGCCGCTGCGGGTCGCCAGCCCGTCCCGGGTCGGAGGTGCGATCCGGTGGGGCACGGCTTGGACGACGACGAGCCCGAAGCTCTCCAGGACGGGAAGGAAGCCGGTCAGCTCGATGCCGCCGTAGCCGAAGCGGCGGATACGGAAGCCGTCGGCCGTCTCGCCCCAATCACGGACGACGAGGCGGTGCGGACCGCCGAACGCCGCCCCGGGGACGGCGGCATCGGGGGCGATCTCGGGGTCGGGGTCGGGGAGCTGTGCCACCAGGCGGTCGAGCGCCTCCAGCTCCGCGAGGTCGGCGGCGGCCTCGGCTGGCGTCGTGAGGTCGCGGTAGCTGGCCGGGACCCGCGCTGCGTAGCCGGACGCGGCCTCGGCGGCCCCGGGCTTGTCGGAGCCGCCCAGCACCATGGCCAACTCGGTTACCCACGCGGACCCGTCCATCAGATGGCTCCGAGCCTATCCGTCGGCTCTCTGGCAGGACGCCCCGGGACAACGCGGGCGGTCGCCCAGGTGGTCGGCCGGCGCGCGCTGCCAGGCGTTCCGCCGGGAACGTTGCCACAACCTTGACGTGAACGTACACTGGGAGAGGTGACGGCTTCCGGTGGTCCTGGCTCTGCCCGCACGGGCGCATCCGCCAACGGCGTGTCCGGGAACGGCGTGCCCGGGAACGGCGCCGTGGTCGACGGGCAGCGGCCCCCCGACGACCGCTACAAGTGGGTGGCGCTGTCCAACACCACGCTCGGGATCCTCATGGCGGTGCTCAACTCCTCGATCGTCCTGATCGCCCTTCCCGACATCTTCCGCGGGATCGGCCTCAACCCATTGGCACCGGGCAACACCAGCTACCTGCTGTGGCTCCTCATGGGGTTCATGGTCGTGACGGCGGTGCTGGTGGTGAGCCTGGGCCGCATCGGGGACATGTTCGGCCGGGTCCGGATGTACAATCTCGGGTTCGCCGTCTTCACGCTCTTTTCCATCCTGCTCGCCGCGTGCTGGCTCCACGGCCCGTCGGCCGCGCTGTACCTGATCATCATGCGTCTCGGTCAGGGTGTCGGTGGCGCCCTGCTCATGGCCAACTCGAGCGCCATCCTCACCGACGCCTTCCCGGCGGACCAGCGGGGACTGGCCATGGGGATCAACAACGTCGCGCTCATCGCCGGGTCGTTCATCGGCCTCATCCTGGGTGGCCTGCTCGCCCCGATCGAGTGGCGCCTGGTGTTCATCGTGTCGGTCCCGATCGGCCTGTTCGGCACGGTGTGGGCCTACCTGAAGCTGCGCGACACCGGTGTCCGTCGTCGGTCCCGGATCGACTGGTGGGGCAACCTCACCTTCGCCGCCGGGCTGGTCATGATCCTCGTCGGCATCACCTACGGGCTCCTGCCCTACGGCGGCCACACCATGGGGTGGACGAGCCCGTTCGTCCTCTCCATGCTGTTCGGCGGCGTCGCCGTCCTCGTCGGGTTCTGCTTCCTCGAGACGAGGATCCCCGATCCGATGTTCCGGCTCGGCCTGTTCCGGATCCGGGCGTTCGCCGCCGGGAACGCCGCCAACCTCCTGGCGGCGCTGTCCCGAGGCGGGATGATGTTCATCATCATCATCTGGCTCCAGGGCATCTGGCTCCCGCAGCACGGCTACGACTTCAGCGTCACGCCGTTGTGGGCCGGCATCTACATGCTGCCGCTCACCGCTGGGTTCCTCGTCTCGGGCCCGGCCAGCGGGGTGCTCGCCGACCGGTTCGGCGCCCGACCCTTCGCCACCGGGGGGCTCGTGCTGGCGGCCGTGTCGTTCGTCCTGCTCCAGCTCCTCCCGGTGAACTTCGGCTACCCGACGTTCGGCGCCGTGATCTTCCTCAATGGCCTCGGGATGGGCATGTTCGGCGCGCCCAACCAGACGGGGATCATGAACAGCCTTCCCCCGGACCAGCGGGGAGCCGGTGCGGGGATGACGATGACGTTCATGTCCTCCGCCCAGGTGCTCTCCATCGGCATCTTCTTCACCCTCATGATCCTGGGCTTGGCGGCCACCCTTCCCGGCGCCCTCCTCCACGGGTTGACGGCCCAGGGCGTGGGCGTCAGCGTGGCCACGAGGGTGTCCCACCTCCCGCCGGTGGGCAGCCTGTTCGCGGCGTTCCTCGGGTACAACCCGATGGCCGAGCTTCTGGGCCCGGCAGCCCACCAGTTGCCGAGCCACACCCTCGCCTATCTGACCGGGCGCTCGTTCTTCCCCCGGCTCATCTCTGGACCCTTCGGTACCGGCCTCCACGAGGCGTTCGACTTCGCCTTCGGAGCGTGCCTCGTCGGGGCGGTGGCGTCGGTGCTCCGCGGCGGGCGCTATATCCACGGGCACGACCAGCAGGAGCCGCCGTTCGAGCCGGCGCAACAGGCGGAGGCGGAGACGACGGCGGGCGCCCTGGTCGACTGAGCACGGCTCGCGCACCCGCCGGTCGTTCCGTGTAGCGTCCCGGACATGGCCAATCCCGTCGTGCTCGTCCATGGCTTGGGCTCGTCGTTCCAGCACGGTTGGGTCGCCGACGGCTGGCCCGACCTGCTGGCGGAGGAAGGGCGGGAGGTCATCGGCCCCGATCTGCTCGGGCACGGCTCGGCGCCGAAGCCGACGGACCCGGCCGCGTACGGCCGCCTGGAAGAGCGCCTGGCCGAGAGCTTCGCTGATCGGGAGCAGGTGGACGGCGTGGGGTTCTCGCTCGGCGCTCGGGTGCTGCTCACGTTGGCCACGTCGACGCCGGAGCGTTTCGGCCGGCTGGTGGTGATGGGGGTGGGCGCCAACCTCTTCGACCGCACGCCGCGCCAGGCCGTGATCGACGCGGTCGAGCACGGCGCTCGTCCCGACGACGTCGCCCTCCAGCCCTTCGATCGACTGGCCGGGGACCCTCGGAACGACCGGGCGGCGCTCGGCGCCTTGCTCCGGCGGGACCCTCCGGTGCTCGACGCCGAGCGTCTGGCCCGCATCACCTGCCCCGTGCTCGTGGTGCTGGGCGAACGGGACTTCTCCGGACCGGCCGGGCCATTGGTCGAGGCACTTCCCGTGGTCGAGCTCGTCACCCTGCCCGGTGTCGACCACTTCTCCACGCCGAAGCACTTCGACGCCATCGACGCCACC
>JAKADK010000081.1 GCA_021820665.1 Actinomycetes bacterium
TCCAGCTCGACTCGGTGACCGGCTCGGGACCCGGGGGACGCATCCTCCGGCGGGACGTCGAGGAGCGCATCGCCAGTGACGACGCCAGTGACGACGCCAGTGACGACGCCAGTGACGGCACAGGGGACGGCACAGGGGACGGGATGGCACGGGGCGGCACGGGAGACCGCAGCGCGTCGGCCCCGGGGTCGGCCCCGGCCCCGCGGTCTGCACCGGCCCCGGCACGTCCCCCATCCCCGAGCGCTCGAGAGACAGCGCCCGGCATCGATCCCGCAGCCGACGTGGAGGTGGTCCCGCTCACGCGGCTACGCCGCGTCACCGCCGAGCGGCTGACCGCCAGCACACTGGTCCCCCACTTCGACCTCATCACCGTCATCGACGCCGAACCCCTCCTGGCGCTGCGCCAGGACGTCAACGCCGACGCACGGTCCTCCGACCAGCGGGTCAGCGTCAACGACCTCCTGGTCAAGGCGTGCGCCCGCGCCCTGGTCGCCCACCCGGAGGTCAACGTGGCCTTCGACGGCGACCGGATCCTCCGCTACCGCCACGTCAACGTCGGCATCGCCGTCGCCGTCGACGACGGCCTGACCGTGCCCGTGGTCCACGACGCCGACCGCAAGACGCTCGGCCAGATCAGTGCCGAGAGCCGGGAACTGGCGGAGCGGGCCCGGTCTGGACGCCTCACCCTCGACGAGCTGAGCGGCGGGACCTTCACCGTCAGCAACCTCGGCATGTTCGGGATCGACCACTTCACCGCCGTGATCAATCCTCCCCAGGCCGCCATCCTCGCCGTGGGAGCGGCCCGCCGGGAGCCCGTGGTCCGCCACGGGGAGGTCGTGGCCGGGACCACCATGAAGGCGACGCTGTCGGTGGACCACCGGGCGCTCGACGGCGCCACCGGCGCCCGCTTCCTGGCCGACCTGCGCGAGCTCGTCGAGCACCCCCTCCGCATCCTCGTATGACCGGCCGGTCCGTCGGGCGTGGCCGGGCTCGCGCCGGGGCCCCGGCCCGCTCGGGACCAGCCGGCGCCCGGATTGCGCCGCACCCGGCGGCGCGCCAGACTCGGACCATGCGCACCGTGCCACCGGCGCCAGGGAGTGCCGTCCGGTGAGGCCGATCCCGATCGCCTTCCACATCTGGTTCGTCGAGGTCCACACCTACGGCATCGGGCTGGCCATCGCCTTCTGGTTCGGCCTCCGCTACACGGAGCGGCGGCTCCGGAAGGCCGGGTACCCCTGGCAGTGGGTCACCGGGATGTTCATCTGGGTCATCGTCGGCGCCATCCTCGGGGCCCGCGCCATGCACGTGATCGCCCACTACGGGTACTACGCCGCCAACCCGGGCCAGATCATCGCCATCTGGCAAGGTGGGTTGTCGTCCTTCGGGGGTCTGATCGTGGGGATCCCGGTCGGCATCCTCAGTACGAGGCGACGGTGCCCGGAGCTGCCGCTCCCCCGCTTCGCCGACCTGATGGGACCCGTGCTCATCGCCGCGTGGGCTGTCGGTCGCATCCTCGGGCCCCAGCTGATGCGGGCCGGCGGCGGCCATAGGACCACCGCCTGGTTCGGCATGTACTACGCCGACCAGGTGGGGAAGCGGCTCCCGGTCCCCATCTTCCAGGCCCTGGAGGACGTGGCCATCTTCGGCGTGCTGCTGGCCGTCGAGCGCGGCCTGCGGCACCTGCGCGTCCGTGGCCTCCCCGGGGCGGCTCCACCGCCCGATGCCTCCTCGACCGTCTCCCCGACCGTCTCCCCGACCGCATCCCCGACCGTCTCCCCCGATGGTGCTGGTGCGGCTGGTGCGGTCGGCGAGCCCGTTGCCGTCGGCGACGACGCGACCGGCTCGGGAGGCAGCGTGCCGGAGGGGCAGACGGCGCGACCGATGCCCCCGGCGGGCATCGTGCTCGGCGTGACCCTGGTGCTCTACGGGATCGAACGCTTCGTCAACGAGCACCTGTGGCTGGCCACGCCGAACAACGTCGGTTCGCAGCTCGTCCAGCTGGCGGGGATCGCGGTGGCCGTCGTCGGCGTCGTCGTCCTGGCCACGCGCGTCGCCCCACTGCGGCGCTGGTACGCCAGCCATCCGGACGGCGCCGCGCCGCCGACCCTCGGTCCCTCCGAGCGAAGCGTGCCCGTGGCCCCGACCGGAGGACCGGCCGGTCGCTGAGCCGCCGCCGACCGATCCCCGCGTTCGGTATCGGCTAGAACGTGAGCCGTGCTGGCCATCCTTAGCTCGACCGGGTTCATCACGTCCTTCGGGTACACCGCCGTCTTCGTGCTCTCGATCGCCCAGTCCTGTTGCGTCCCGACCTCTTCTGAGCTGACCCTCGGCTTCGCCGGCGTGCTGGCCGCGACGGGCCATCTGAACCTCGTCGGGGCGATCGCGGTGGGGGCGTCTGGCGAGGTGATCGGGGCCTACATCGCCTGGGCGATCGGCCGGAGCGCCGGCCGGACGATCGTCGACCGCTACGGCAAGTACCTCCTGATCAGCCACCACGATCTGGACCGGGCCGAGTCCTGGTACGACCGCCACGAGCGGTTCGGGGTGTTCGGCGGCCGCCTCCTCCCCGTGGTCCGCAACTTCGTCGCCCTGCCGGCCGGTGTGGCCGAGGTGCCTGCGCTCCGGTTCGGCCTGCTCACCGCCGCCGGCAGCCTCATCTGGGACGCGGCGATGGCCGGGATCGGCTACGGGGTGGGAAGCCGGTGGCGCCAGATCGTCCACGGCTTCAGCGATGCTGGTTACGTCCTCGGCGCCCTCGTCGTGATCCTGGTCGTGGCGTTCTTCGTCCACCGCTGGCGCTCCTACCAGCGCCAGGTCCGGGCGGACCCGTCCGGCACCCAGGAGGTGCCTGGCGCCGAGCTCGCCGCCCTCATCAGTCGGTTGGCCGCTCCGGGCCGGGAGGTGGCCCCGAACACCGGCGCCAGCGCCAACGAGCGGCTCACCGCCGGCGCCGCCGCCGTCCTGTTCATCCTGCTCGCCCTGGAGGGAGCGACCCTCCCCCGCATCGGGAGCTTCATGGCCCTCCACGTCATCATCGGCCTGATGCTCGTCCCGCCTGTCCTCGTGAAGCTCGGGAGCACGGGGTGGCGGTTCGTGCGCTACTACACGGGCCGAGCCGACTACGTGGCCAAGGGGCCGCCCCAGAGGCTCCTGCGGGTACTGGCACCGTTCCTGGTGGTCACCACGGTCGTGCTCTTTGCGTCAGGCATCTGGCTCGTCGTCGTCCACAACCCACCAGGCTGGCTCTACGTCGTCCACCGCTACGACTTCCTCCCGTGGTTCGGCATCATGGTGGTCCACGTCCTGACCTACATGTGGCGGGTACCCGGTGTCCTGCGGGGCGACCTGTCCCGGTCCAGGGATGCCGAGCGCCCCCGTGTCCGGGGGCGCTGGCTCCGCCTGTGGCTGCTGTCGGGGTCGACGGTGGCCGGGGTGGTTCTCGCCGTCGCCACCTGGCCGGCGATCGCCGCCAACGTCCACACGTTCTTCCGGTGAGCCGCGCCGCCAACGGGCGATCGGCTCCCACCGGCGCTCACCGACGGGCACGCCCGCCGATCGTCACCGCCGGCGCGGTCTCCACAGAGCCGCCATCCCGGGGTCACCCGGCCCGGGGAACGGCGTAGCCGGATCGCTCGGCCTGCCGCACCTTCGGACAGCTCGCCCCCCTCCCGTCCTCACCCAACCGGCACCGGCTGCACACCCAGGCACCGCCGGGCGGACGCCACAGCATCGATCCGCATCGTCGGCAGCGCTCCGCTCCTCTTGAGCACTCCCAGCCGGCGTACCGCAGGGAGGACAGCGGGCAGCCGCGTCCATTGCAGACAGCCCACGCGGGATCCGGAGCGAGGACGTCCACCGGGCACACCACCACGCAGCGCGCGCAGTCGTCGCACCCGAGTGGGTCGACGACGAACGTGACCGGGAAGTCGGCCGTCTGACTGATCGCCGCGGTCGGACAGGCGAACTCGCACGCCCCACAGCCGATGCACCCGTCACCGACGCGGTAGGCCACGGGGTCGCCTACCGGTCCCCCGTCGTCCCCGGTGCCGGCGGAGCAGCCACAGCGCCAGCCCCCGCCGCAGCGCCAGCCCCCGTCTCCATCCACGCCCCCGCCGAGTCGAACAGCGTCTGGAGCGTCTCCGCGTACCGGTAGAACTTGTCCCGGCCGAGGGGGTCAGAAGACCGGGCGGCCAGCGGAAAGCCGGCGATCGACAGGGCGTTGAGCGTCTGGGTCCGATCCGCCGACCCCTGGGCTGCGATGGCCGCGACCATGGCGGACCAGACCTCCAGCGGGCCGCTCAGGACGACGTCGGCAGCGAACGCCGGGACGTCCTCCAGCTCCCCTTCGGAGCGGATGTCGTAGCCGTCGAGGACCAGGCCGAAGCATCTCGCCGGACCCGGCGGGTCCACGATCTCGATGGCGAACCGGCAGTCGGCGAACCCCAAACGCTGATAGACCTCGGGCCTCCGGTCCACGTCCTCCACCAACCGGGCGAACCATGCGGTGGAAGGGAACTCCGGCAGGCTGGTCGGCACGGCGATCACGACGCCCCCTCCACCGTCACGGACGCCTCGGGGGCCACCGTCTTGACGCCGCTCGTACCGGCGATCACCGCGGCAGGCAGTCGCATCCTGCCTCGCCGATCCAGCCCTGCCCGCTCGCACCGCTGGAGGTACTCCTCGATGGTCTGCATCCGAAGCACGTCAGATGCGGCGGACCCCATCGCCACCGCGGCGTCGACACTCCCCGCCGCCAGGATGGTGGCCGGTTCCACCACCTCCGGAGTGGTGAGGAGCACACCCATCAGCTCCTCGCCTCGATCGAGGTAGGCGTGGAAGTCCTCCGCCAGCGTCGGGTCACGCTGGAGGCGGTAGCGGAGGTGCATCGTGCCGTAGGACACGTGGCGGGCTTCGTCCTGCATGCACAGCCGGAAGATCCGCTTCTCCACCTCGGAGGGGGCGATCATCTCACCCGCTCGGAACAACGAGAGGACGACGCCCTCCCCCAGCAGGTGCATGAGCGCGGACCCCTCGTCGTAGCTCTCGGCGTCGAGGATCGTCTTCAGGAACTGCTCCACGACCGTCGTGGCCTTGCCGAGACCGCCGCCGTTGGCGAGGGCCCGCTTCCGGAAGACCTCGGTGTGCCGCGCCTCGTCCATCGCCTGGGTGCACAGGAACATCTTCGCCTCGACGAAGTCGTGGTTGATCCGCCACAGCCACTTCGCCGGGAAGTCTGCGGCCACCATCTCCACCTCGGAGAGCACGGTGGCGAGCTGGCACATGGCATGCTCCAGGTCGGGATCGAGTGGCGCCAGCTGGCCCCAGGGGATGTCGCGGGTGGCGCTCCACTGCCGACTGACCGCCTCCTCGTAGAGCTCCATGATGTTGTCCGACCAGACCTCCGCCTTCTCGTTGACGGTGTAGCCCATGTCGGGAACGTCGTCGGGGATGTCCGCCCCCCGCGGCGCCATGGTCCGCCGGGGCGGATGGTCGGGGACGTCTCCATAAGGTCCACGGGCGATGTCGCGCAGGGTCAGGCCCACCCGGCTCGGTTCGGCCCTCATGCCCCACGCCGCGCTCGACTCCCGGAGCCACCCGAGGTCGAGTGCCGAACCAGCAGTCTGCTCCGCTCCTGGTCGATCACTGGTCACAGCCATTGCCACTCCCTTCGTCCCGGCCCACCTTCGAGCCGGCGTGCTCAGCAAGGACATGTCTTGTCCCGCAGGTCTCCACAGGCGCGCTCGTTCACACCCTCGCCGCGGCCAGGACCTCGCCGGCGAACGCGGCCACCGCCTCGTCACGGCGATCGCGGGGCCCGAAGGCATGTTCGGCTACGACGGTGCCGCCCCGAGCTTCGAGGAGCCGCCGCAGCTCCGTCAGCGTTCCCCTGGGTGCGAACCCATAGGAGCAGAACGTGGCGAGCTTCGTCGCGCCGAGCTCGGGGAGCCCGGCGATCGCCGCTCGCGTGGCTCGGGCCGGCCCCACGTTGGCCACCACGAACCCCTCGACCCAGGTTCCCAGCACGACCAGGTCGGCGGCAGCGATGTCCGCGAGACCGATATCGCACAGTCGCCGGACACTGGCCCTCGCCCCCGACCCCTCGAGCGATCCGGCAACCAGGCGAGCCAGCGCCTCCGTGTGGCCACCCCGGCTGTCGAAGGCGACCAGGATCGAGGCGACCTTGCCCGATCGCGGGTCGGCGCCGGCGTGAGGCTGGCGATCCAGGACGGCCTCCGCCGCCCGTCGGCCCTGGGCCATGGCCTCGACGACCGTCGACGGGCCCACCAGTGCGTCACCGGCGACGAACACCCGCTCGGCCGTCCCCAAGGCCGCGCTCATCCGACCGATCTCGCGGACGATGGCCAGCTCTCCCACCGGGCGATGGCGGGCGAAGGCGGGTGCGCCACCTTGCAGGATCCCGCTGGCCTGGAAGCGGCGGTCCACGAGCTCAGGGACCCGACGTGCCAGGGGCTTGTCAGGAGCGACGGCGGCGAAGGCCGGGTCGATCCGGTAGCCCATCGCCATCACGACCAGGTCCACCCGTTCCTCGGACGTGGCGTCGAGCACCCGGGGAAGCGTGGTGGCGCTGGCCTGACGAGTCTCTGCCAGCACGGCGCGGTCGACTCTCCCGTCACGCCCTTCGAGCCGCGTCAGCGTCCGGCTGAACCGGATGTCGACTCCTTCCTCGATCGCCTCGTCCAGCTCGTCGGGCCGGACCGGGGCGAACCGGCGGTCCATCCAGTCGACGCAGATGGCCCGCGCCCCGAGGCGGCGAGCCAGGCGGGCGACGTCCATGGCCGTGTTCCCCGCTCCGAGGACCAGGACGGTCGCCGGAGCGTCGGGCTCGCGGTCGGCCGGGGAGGGAAGGAGATCACAGGAGCGGGACTCGGCGAGGGCCGACCGGGCCTCTCCCAGGAACCGGGTGGCGTCGACGACCCCATCGAGGTCGCCTCCCTGGACCGGCAGGCGCAACGGGGTGCCCGCACCATGGGCGAGCACCACGGCGTCGAAGGACGCCCGGAGCTCCTCGACCCGATCGGGCGTCACTGCGATGCCGCACTCCAGACGGACGCCGGCGGCGCGCAGCTGCTCCCACGGGCGCTCGGCGACCTGCCGGGGCAACGTGAAGCTGGGGATACCCCACCGGAGCAGGCCACCGGGACGGTCGTCCTTCTCGAACACGGTCACCCGAGCCCCGGAGCGCACGAGCTCGAAGGCCGCTCCGATCCCGGCAGGACCGGAGCCGACGACGGCAACGGAGAGCCCGGCGCCCCTGTCGTTGACAGGCTCGATCGGCGGGATCGGTGCGTTGTCGGTGATGAACCGCTCGATCGACCCGATGGCGACCGGAGTGCCGCCGGCGAGCGACCACGTGCAGGAGCCCTCACACTGGACCGCCTGGTCGCACACGCGCGAACAGATGTCGGGGAGGAAGCTGGTGCGGCGGAGCACCCGGTGCGCCCCGTCGAGGTCGCCGGCGCGGACGGCCGAGACGAAGGCCGGGATGTCGTTGTGCACCGGGCAGCCCCGCACGCAGGTCGGGTCCGGGCAGGCGAGGCAGCGTTCGGCCTCGGCCAGCACCGATGTCCACGTCGGAATACCCCGGCGTGTCTCGTCCAGGTTCCCGATGAGCTGGGTGACCTTGTGATAGGTCGGTTCGACCCGGTCGGCCACGAGGAGCGGCCCTTCGACCTCGATGGCGGCGAACGGGCAGGTCCGCACGCACTGCCGGCACCCCACGCAGCGAGCGTCGTCGGCCGCCGCCACCCAGTTCCCGACGTCCATGGTGAGGGCGCCGGTCGGGCACCGGATCACGCACTCCTGGCAGCCGGCGCAGCGGTCGGTGAGGACCGTCACGTGGGGGCGCTGGTCGGCAGCGATGGGGTCTATGGTTGATTGCGAGAGCGTCATCGTTGCTCCTCCCTAGTTTGCAGCGTGCATGATCACGTACAGGATCCCGGCGGCCACACCACAGGCCAGCGGGAGCGCCACCGCGACGACCCGGGCGGCTGCCGGGTGGCGGGAGATCGCGACGAGCTCACGTCCCGAGATCCTCCAGCTCGCCCACATCGAGGCGAGCATGCCCAGGGCGATCACGACCACCTGGACATCGACGATGCCGGCGTTCGACAGCATCCGGGTGTTGTAGAGGGCCGAGCTCGTCGAGCCGGCACCGAAGAGGTGGCCGACGGCGGGGACGATCCGCGAAGCGTGCTTGAAGAACTTCGGGAGCTGCCGCGCGAAGTAGTCGGCGCCCACGACGGGGATGATCCCGTACATGAGGGGCAGGAAGTAGCTCCGGAACGGGCTCTTCCGGGAGATGAAGGCCTCGCTCCTCCGTTCGCCCCGCGCCCCGGTGCCGGCGTTGCCACCGAGGTCGGGTCCGACGGTGGGTGCGGTGAGCGTTCCCGCCTGCAGACCCGAGGTGAGCGAGAGACCCGAGGTGAGCGACCCGGCGTACCCCGACGCCACCCCCGAGCGGGCGAGCCGGTCCACCGCCGGTTCGGGGAAGGGGGCCAGGTCGCCCCCCGACGACAGGTCGAGGTCACGGCGGGCGAGCAGTCGCTCCGCCACCTTCACGATCCCCGCCATCACCAACGCCACCAGGGCGATGATGCCGACGTAGTCCACCGGGTTCGGGTAGCCGAGGCCCGTCACCTTGTTCAACCACCCGTCCAGGCTGGCGTAGACGTTCGTGGCGTTCACCTGCTGGAAGACGACGAGCCCCCACAGGACCGCCACCGCCCAGGCGACGTCGGCCCGGCGCCGCTTGGGAGCCACCACCGACGTCAGGGGCGGCTGCACGTAAAAGCCGATGTTCTCCTCCGGGCATCCCTTGAAGCACTCGCTGCAGAGCCCGCAGGCGAGGTTGGAGTCAGCGCTCCCGGGCCACGTGTACCAGGGGCACCCGTAGCCGTTCACGCCGCCACGCATGCAGTCCTTCGTCTTGCAGTCGAGGCAGAGCTGTCGATCTCTGGTGCGGAAGCCGGCCGCCGACCCCATCGCTCCCACCGTGCCGATCAACGCGGTGAGCGGGCAGAAATACCGGCAGAAGGTCCGGCGCTCGAACACGAGGAAGAAGGCCAACGCCCCTCCCACGATCCCGAGAACCATGAAGCTCGTGGCCCACGGACCACCCGGACCGGCGATGTTGAAGAACTCCTCGATCCAGGTGAGAAGGAGGAACATCCCGACCGACAACAGGAAGCCGTAGCGGGCGATCGGCTCGGGGAGCTTCCGGCCCAGCCCCAGCCGGCGCTGGCTGCGTGTCCAGAACGCGCGCCGCTGGACCCACTCGGCAAACCCGCCGAACGGGCACATCACACACCACGCCCGCCCGACGACGACCATCATGACGAAGACCAGGCAGAACCAGATGTACCAGGTGATCGCCGTCCCGAAGTTCAACCCCGGCACGACGGTCCCGAGCAGGCCGAGCGAGATCACGAGCCAGAAGATGATCTGGTTCGGGAGGATCAGCGCGAACTGGAACCTCCGGCTCTTCAGGAGCCGGGCGATCCTCGGGTGCGCCGCCAGGTCCCAGCCCTTCGGTGGGTCGGTCGGCGCGAAGCGTTCGGCAACGCCGGCACGCACGGGTGGCCGGAGACGGACCGCCACTGCGACCGGGTCGGACGGCGGGGCTGCCTCCGGCGGGGATACGCCAGACTCGTCCAGCAGTGTCATAACTCCTCCTGATTACGTATACTTGCTCGCTCCACGTAGATCGTTCTAACACATCACTAGCTATACGTCAACTACTCTGCTACACTTGTTTTGATGAACATGACCTTGTCGAAGCGGGGCGACTACGTGGTCCGGTCGGCGCTGTGCCTGGCACGCGCCTACGCCAGCGGCGAGCACCGGAAGATCCGCGAGGTGGTCGCCGAGATGGACGTGCCCCAGACGTTCGCCTCCCAGATCCTGGCTGATCTCGTCCGCGCCGGGCTCGCCACCTCGCAGGCCGGCAAAGCCGGCGGGTACCGTCTCATCCGGCCGCCCGAGGAGGTGAGCCTCCTCGAGGTCGTCGAAGCCGGCGAGGGACCGCTGCGCTCGGAGCGGTGCGCCCTCGGGGACGGTCCGTGCCGGTGGGAGAGCGTCTGCCCGCTGCACGAGACCTGGGGAGCGGCCACGGCCGCACTGCGCGAGACCCTGGCGGCCACCAGCCTGGCGGCGATCGCCGCACGCGACGAAGCCCTCGAACGGTCCGAGTACGCCCTCCCGACGGACTCACACCGGCACGGCTCGACCCTGGTCGACATCGACGACTGGGTCCAGGTCGAGCTTCCCCCCGGCGCCATCGACCGCAGCCTCGCGCGTGCGGAGGCCTGGTTACCCGCCTGTGTCAGATCGGGATATGACGATGCGGAGGGCCTACGTCAAGGGATCGACCCCGGAAGCCTCTCCTGGTCCCCGTCGGCGACCCCGGTCGTCGCCCTCGCCGCGTGCGACCCGGGCAGAGGGGATGGCACCGGTCGGACCCTCACCTGGGAGGCCGGGGGATCCCGCGGTCCGCTGTCCCGCTTCGAGGGAGTGCTCTCCGTGCACGCTGTCGACGACGACAGGAGCGAGCTCCGGGTAGCGGGCAAGTTCCGGCCACCGGCCGCCGCCGCCGCCGACCCCGCGCTCGCGGAGCGCCTCGGTCGGGCGACGATGCGTACGGCCCTCCGCGAGATCGCCCGGGCCCTCGAACAGCCGGGCGACCCGCCAGGCGGGACGGCCCGCAGGGCACGCGGCGGACGGGTGTCGGCGCGCTCGTGACACCTCGCCCCGGAAGACCGGACCCGCCGATCGCGGCCGTCGGCGCCGCCGATGGATCGTATCGATGGAATGAATTACTCTACGTCAAGTGAGTTACTTGTCAACGTGCCCCGGTCCTGACCCGTCGTTCGCCCGCTGGGCATCGGGGGACCCGGCGTTCTCCATGGCGCCACTGGTGCTGGCGTGGGAGGTGACGCGGGCGTGCCCGCTGCGGTGCGTCCACTGCCGAGCGGACGCTCGGCCGCGGCGGGACAGCCGGGAGCTGTCCACCCTGGAAGGGTTCTCCCTCATCGACGAGGCGGCCGCCATCGGCACGCGGGTCATGGTGCTCACCGGCGGCGATCCGCTCGCTCGACCCGACATCTTCGATCTGCTCGGCCGGGCGCATGCCACGGGGATGCACGTCGGGTTCTCCCCGTCGGTCACCGGAAGGCTCCGGAACAAGACGTTGGCCCGAGCGGTCGAGGCCGGCGCCGATACCATCCACCTCAGCCTCGACGGCGCGACCGCCGCCACCCACGACGGCTTCCGGGGCGTCGCCGGCCATCATGCACGCACGCTGCGCGCCATCGCCGATGCCGCCTCCCTCGATGTCAGGCTCCAGGTGGCGACGACGGTGTCCAGACGGAACCTCGGCGAGCTCCCGGCGATCGCCGAGCTCCTGGAGGGGCTCGCCTCGTCGTGGACGCTCTTCTTCCTCGTGACCACGGGCCGGGCCCGCGCAGGCGACCAGGTGGACCCGTCAACCGAGGACCTCGTCCTCGAGTGGTTGGCGACGACGCCGTTCCCTTTCACCGTGCGGACGACAGAGGCCCCGCGCTTCCGTCGGATCCTGGCCCGGCACGGCCGGCCCGTCCCGCGGGGCGTGACGGACGGCAACGGGTTCTGCTTCGTCTCACACGTCGGCGACGTCCAGCCGTCAGGTTTCCTCCCGGTGACGGCGGGCAACGTGCGCGACCGGCCGCTTCGCTGGTGGTACCGGCACCATCCCCTCTTCGTCAGCCTGCGCGATCTCGGTCAACGGGGCGGCGCCTGCGGACGGTGCCCCGACCTGTCCATCTGCGGTGGGAGCCGGGCCCGGGCCTGGGCGGCAACCGGTGATCCGTTGGGAGAGGACCCGACCTGCACGCTCCAGGAACGGGGCGTGGGGGGCCACGTCACCCGCCCAGGACTGACTAGGACTGACCAGGACTGAGAGGTCTCCCATGACTGACGACCAACGTGGCCGGGATCGGCTGCTCGCCTGGCGAGCGGAAGGTCCGAGCAACTACTACGAGGCTTCTCCGAACCTGGCCCGGGTCCTGGCCGTCCGGGCTGGATCCGACCGTCTTGCCGCGATGGAGCCCACATTGGCACGGTTCGGCCGCGTCGTCGCCGAGACCGTCGAACCGGCCGTTGCCG
>JAKADK010000082.1 GCA_021820665.1 Actinomycetes bacterium
GTTGACGGTCAGGACGCCGCCGGCCGTGGTGGTGGCGTTCGACCCGCCGTCCACGCAGAGGTTGTTGGTGGCGGTGACCTGGGTCGAGCAGTCGAACCCGTCGTTGACCGTGGCGGCCGACGACGGGGCGGCGCTCAGCGCCCCCAGCCCGACCGTGGTCACCAGGCTCGCACCGGCAAGGGCGATGGCCGCCCCTGCGGCACAGAGCTTGTGCCCATAGTGTCGTTGTCTCATGTGGCTCTCCTCATGTCCGGGCGCGGGCCACCCGGGAAGAGCCCAGTAGTGGCACCGACGTCGCGTCTGCTGTGCGGGGATGCGGGACCGCCTCCCCGATTGCTGCGCATCCACTGCGTCTCACCAGCCGACGCCGACGCCCCCCGCCACCTCGACACGGCGAACCCGACGACACGCCCGCCGGAAGCCGGCATACGTGTCGATCGAGCCGTTCTCGGGTAGGATGAAGGGGCAGACCGACTGGTGGCAGCCGCCGCTGGGACCTGTGTCGCGACAGGGTCGCAGTCCGTGGCGTCTGCTTGCGCAGTGTGTGACTACCTTCGCTACGTCTGTGGCATCCCCCCTTCCGGTTGCCGCCAGTCGGGGCTGCGTTTGGCGCGAGCGGGCCCCGAAAGTCGACGAGAGAGCGCCGCGCTCCGACAGGTTCCGCTACCGAGAATTGTCACGACTCCCCGTTGCCCCCATGAACTCCGCCACGCGCCCAGCCGGACTGGCCGAGCCTTCATCCCAGATCGCACCCCAGTCCGAGAGGCCCGCGCCCACCCCGGACCCGAACCCCTCAGGAAGCAACCGTCCAACAAGCATGTCGGTCGCTCCCCGGCATCGTACGCCGTAGTTACCGACTGGTCAACGGTTCTGACGGAGAAATTGTCCTGGTCAGACGCTCTGCGGCTGAGCAACTACATAGAGTGGTGTTACTACAGCACCAGCCTCTCGACCGTCCGTAGACCGATCGAGCCTCCCTGCCACCGGGGGACGCCGGCGGGTGCGAAGCCCGGGCCTCTCCCGCCGAGCGGCAAAGGCCCTCCCGGAGTGGGCATCCACCCGGAGTGGGGATCCACCCGGAGACCGCGGCCTAGCCTTGGCCCATGAAGAGCCACGTGAACACACCCCAGCGTCGGGTCCGAGCCATGCCGCTGGCCCTGGCTCTGGTCGGCGTCGCGCTCACATCGGGCCTGCTCGCCCGTCGGCGGGCGCGAACCCGGCCGCTCCGCCTCGGCCACGGCGTCTGGCCTCCCGTCCCCACCGCCCCGGGAAGGCGGGACTGACCGGTCGGCCGGCACCCCACCAAGACCGCGGGGCCGGGCTCGGCGGAGCCACGAACGGCGGTCAGACGTCGATGGCGTGCACGTCGCCGATGCCCGGCGTACCGCGCAGCGTCGCCAGCACCTTCCCGGGGACTCCCTGCTCGGTGGCGAGCACCATGAGGGCGGTGTTGCCCGTCGCCGACGGGCCCACCGCCATCGATGAGATCGAGACCCCGGCCTCGCCCAGCACCGTGCCCACCACGCCGATCATGCCGGCACGGTCGTCGTTGCGGACGACCAGCATGTGGGGCGCCGGCGGTACCTCGATGATGTGGTCGTCCACGAGCACGAGCCGGGGCTCCGAGCGCGGACCGGTCAACGTCCCGGCCACCGAATGGTCCGCACTTCGCAGTGTGACCAGGTTCACGTAGTCGTGGGCCGTGGACGTCTGGACCTCCCGCACCTCCAGACCCCGCTCCGCAGCGAGCTGCGGCGCGTTGACGTAGGAGACCGGCTCCTCGGTCGCAGCCGCGAACACCCCCTTCAGGATCGACAAGGTCAGGATCCCGATCCCGGCGCCGGCCAGCCCACCCTGGTACTCGATCTCGAGCGAGGCGGGAAGTCCTTCGTGGAGCCCGGCGAAGATCCGGCCGAGCTGCTCGGCGAGGCCCATGAACGGCCTGACCGTCTCGGACACATCGGTGGCCGACACGTTCACGGCGAAGGGCACGAAGTCTCCGTTCAGCGCCAGGATCACCTGCTCGGCGATGGTGACCCCGGCCTTGTCCTGCGCCTCGGCGGTCGACGCTCCCAGATGAGGGGAGACCACGACGGAAGGGAGCTCGAAGAGGGGGGACGCCGTGACCGGCTCCTTGGCGAAGACGTCGAGGCCGGCACCCTGGACGCGACCAGCCCGTATGGCCTCCGCCAGCGCGTCCTCGTCGATGATGCCGCCGCGGGCCGTGTTGATGATCCGGATCCCGGGCTTCGCCTTCGCCAGCAGCTCGGCATCCACCAGCCCGATCGTCTCGGGGTTCTTCGGCAGGTGGATGGTGACGAAGTCCGATTCGGCCATCAGCTCTTCCAATCCCATCAGCTCGACCCCCATGTGACGGGCCCGGTCGGCCGACACGTAGGGGTCGTAGGCGACGAGCCGCATGCCAAAGGCCAGGGCGCGCTGGGCGACGAGCGCCCCGACCCGACCGAGCCCGATGACCCCGAGGGTCTTGCCGTGGAGCTCGACACCCTCCCACTTCGAACGCTCCCACTTCCCGGCCACCAACGCGGCGTGTGCCTGGGGAACGTTACGGGCCTGGGCCAGGAGCAGCGCCATGGCCTGCTCGGCTGCCGAGAGGATGTTCGACTGCGGCGCGTTCACCACCATGACACCCCGGGCGGTCGCCGCCGGGACGTCCACGTTGTCCAGTCCGATCCCGGCCCGGCCCACGACGACGAGGTCCGATCCCGCCGCCAGCACCTCGGCCGTGACCGTCGTCGCCGACCGGATGATGAGGGCGTGGGCGCCCACCACCGCCGACAGCAGCTCCTCGGGGGACAATCCCAACTGGACGTCGACCTCGTGACCGGCCTCGGCCAGCTGGTCGAGGCCCCTCTGGGCCAACTTCTCGGTGACGAGCACCCTAGCCATGGCGTTCCTTCCTCTCGGGCGCGTCCCCCGGCGCGCTACCCACACTACGGTCCCGGCGCCAGCCGCCCACCGGCGCTCCCAGCCCGACCGGATCGCGCGCTGCCGGCACCCAGTCGCTCCCGGTACGGCGACCGGGTCAGACGGCCTCGGCAAACAGCTTCGCCAACCGGCTGATCCCCTCCACCAGGTCGTCGTCGGCGAGGGCGTAGGACAGCCGGAAGTAGCCCGGCGCCCCGAACGCCTCCCCCGGCACCACCGCCACCTCCGCCTCATCGATCGCCAGTTCGGCCAGCTCGGCGCTGGTGGCCGGACGCCGGCCCCGGATATCCCGACCGAGCAACCCCTCCACCGACGGGAATGCGTAGAACGCTCCCTGTGGTTCGCTACAGGTCACCCCGGCGATCTCGTTCAGCATCCGGTGGATGGTCCGGCGCCTCCGGTCGAAGGCGGTCCGCATGGCGGCCACCGCTTCCAGGTCGCCGGCCACCGCCGCCAGCGCCGCCCGCTGGGACACGTTGGCCACGTTCGACGTCTCGTGGGACTGGAGGTTCGTCGCCGCCGTCACGACGTCCGGCGGGCCGATCAGCCATCCGACCCGCCATCCGGTCATGGCATAGGTCTTCGCCACCCCGTTCACCACGACGCACCGATCCGCCAGCTCGGGAACGACGACGGGCATCGAGTGGTGCTCGGCCCCGCCGTAGACCAGGTGCTCATAGATCTCGTCGGTGAGGACCCATAGGTCGTGCTCGACGGCCCACCGTCCGATCGCCTCGATCTCGTCCCGGAGGTACACGGCGCCGGTGGGGTTGGACGGCGACACGAACAAGAGCACCTTCGTCCGCTCGGTCCGAGCGGCCTCGAGCTGGTCGACCGTCACCCGGAACCCGTCGGCGACACCGGTGGGCACGGCGACGGGAACGCCACCCGCCAGGGCGATCGCCTCGGGGTACGTGGTCCAGTACGGGGCAGGAACGATGACCTCGTCGCCGGGGTCGCACAGCACGGCGAAGGCGTTGGCGATCGCCTGCTTCCCGCCGTTGGTCACCAGGAACGACGAGGCCGGGACCTCCAGCCCCGAGTCACGCAACGTCTTGGCCGCCAGGGCGGCGCGCAGCTCGGGGAGGCCGGCTGTCGGCGTGTACTTGTGCGATCGAGGATCCCTGCAGGCGGCCACCGCCGCCTCGACGATGTGCCCGGGCGTCGGGAAGTCCGGCTCCCCGGCGCCGAAGCCGATGACGTGGCGGCCTTCCGCCTGGAGCGCCTTGGCCTTGGCGTCGACCGCCAGCGTGGCGGAGGGGGCGACGGCGGCGGCCCGGACCGAGACCCGGCGACCGGTCATCGTGGCCCCGCTACCCGGACGCCGGGCATTCCGTTCGAGCAGCCGGCCGGTGCGACCTCCCTCGTGACGCCCGAGGCACGTGTCGAGGTGGCGCCCCTGGGCACCACCCTCCCGGTCCGACCCCCCGTTTCGATGGCGATGCCCATGGGTGACATGATTCCATACGTGACCGACACCCCAGACATCACCATCCCCGCCAACCTCCTCCCCGCCGACGGACGGTTCGGTTCGGGCCCCTCCAAGGTCCGTCCCGAGGCCGTCGCCGCGTTGGCCGGCGCCGCTTCCCGCTACCTCGGGACCAGCCACCGCCAGCAGACCGTGAAGTCCGTGGTGGGGAGCCTCCGTTCCGGCCTCCGCGACCTCTTCTCGCTCCCCGGCGACTACGAGGTCATGTTGGGCAACGGAGGGACGACCTGCTTCTGGGATGCCGCCACCTTCGGGCTCATCGAGACCAAGAGCCAGCACCTGAGCTTCGGCGAGTTCTCCTCGAAGTTCGCCAAGGCCGCGGCCGATGCCCCCCACCTCTCCGACCCCGACATCGTGACCTCGGAGGCCGGCACCCATCCCGACGCCGTGGCGAGGGACGACGTCGACCTGTACGCGCTGACGCACAACGAGACCTCGACCGGCGTCATGATGCCCGTCACGCGGCCGGCGGGAGCGGCCCCTCCCGACCAGGGTGGCGGCCTGGTCGCGGTCGACGCCACCTCCGGAGCCGGAGGCCTGCGCGTCGACCCGTCCCAGTTCGACGTCTACTACTTCGCTCCCCAGAAATGCTTCGGGTCCGACGGCGGGTTGTGGGTGGCCCTCCTCTCCCCCGCCGCCCAGGAGCGCATCGCCCGGATCGGTGCGTCGGGCCGGTGGGTGCCGGCCTTCCTCGACCTTGCCATCGCCCTTGACAACTCCAAGCTGGACCAGACCTACAACACCCCCGCCCTGGCGACGCTGTTCCTCTTCGACGACCAGGTGCGGTGGATGAACGAGCAGGGCGGGATGGCGTTCTCCACGGGACGGTGCGACCGATCGGCCGAGCTCCTCTACTCGTGGGCGGAAGCGTCTTCCTTCGCCACGCCGTTCGTGACCCGGCCGGCCGACCGGAGCCGCGTGGTGGGGACGATCGACTTCGACCCGTCCATCGACGCCACCGTGGTGGCCAAGGTGCTCCGGGCCAACGGGATCGTCGACACGGAGCCCTACCGGAAGCTCGGCCGGAACCAGCTCCGGATCGCCATGTTCCCCACCATCGACCCCGAGGACGTCGCCGCCCTGTGCGGCTGCATCAACCACGTGGTGGGGGCGCTCGGCTGAGGGTCGGGGTCGGCCTCACGAGGGCCGGGTCCGCGGTCGGGGCCGGGCTCGAAGCGGCCCGAGGCGGGGCTCAGCCCCCCGAGACGTCCTGGATCCGCTGCTTGCCGGCGCTGATGAAGGGCATCATGCCCCGGAGCTCGGCCCCGACCCGCTCGACCGGGTGATCGAGGCCGGCCTGGCGGAGCGCCCGGTAGTTGGGCCGTCCGTTCCGGTTCTCGGCCACCCACTCGGCGGCGAAGGTCCCGTCCTGGATCTCGCCCAGGATCCGGCGCATCTCCTCCCGGACCGACGCGTTGACCACCCGGGGTCCCCTGGTCAGGTCGCCGTACTCCGCCGTGTCGGAGATCGAGAAGCGCATGCCACTGATCCCCTGCTCGTACATGAGGTCCACGATGAGCTTCAGCTCGTGGAGGCACTCGAAGTAGGCGGACTCCGGCTGGTACCCGGCGTCCACGAGCGTCTCGTAGCCGGCCTGGACGAGCGCGGTCAGCCCGCCGCACAACACGACCTGCTCGCCGAAGAGATCGGTCTCGGTCTCCTCGGCGAAGGTGGTGTCGAGGACGCCGGCCCGGGTGGCTCCGATGGCGTGGGCGTAGGAAAGGGCGAGGGCATGGGCCTTGCCCGAGGCGTCGGCCTCCACTGCCACCAGCGACGGCACGCCGCCACCTTCGGTGTAGGTCCGGCGGACGAGGTGCCCGGGGCCCTTCGGCGCCACCATGGCCACGTCCACACCGGGGGGCGGGGCGATCAGGCCGAAGCGGATATTGAACCCGTGGGCGAAGAGGATGGCGTCCCCGGGCCGGAGGTGAGGGGCGATGTCCGCCTCGTAGACGGCGGCTTGCTCCGTGTCGGGCAGCAGCATCATCACGACGTCTGCTTCGGCGGCGGCGTCGGCCACCGGGAGGACCCGGAGGCCCGCCTCCTCGGCCTTCTGCCGCGACGACGAGCCGTCACGGAGCCCGACCCGGACGTCGACACCCGACTCGGAGAGGTTGAGGGCGTGGGCGTGCCCCTGGGACCCGTACCCGATCACGGCGACCTTCCGGCCTCCGATGAGGCTCGGGTCTGCATCCTTCTCGTAGTACAGCGTGGCCATCGTGGTCAACCTGCCTTCTCTGTCTGGTGGGTGCGGTCGTGAGGGTACGCCTGGCGGTCGAGCCTAGGCAATGCGACCCGGCCGGTGCGCTGCAGCTCGACGAAGCCGTAGGGGCGGACCAGGTCCTCGAAGTCGTCGAGCTTCCCGGGGGCGCCGGCCACCATCACCGTGAGCCGCTCGGTGCCGACGTCGACGATCTTGCCCTCGAACACCCCGACGAGCTGGATGACCTGCCCACGCTCCTCCGGCCCCACGGCGACGGTGGCGAGGAGCAGCTCACGCTCCCGGGACTCGGCCGGATCGAGCTCGGTGATCTGCACCACCGGGATCAGCTTGTCGAGCTGCTTGACGATCTGTTCCAGGGGAGCAGACTCGACGTCCACGACGATGGTGATCCGGCTCAGCCGGTCGTCGCCTGACGGCGCCACCGCCAGGCTGAAGATGTTGTAGCCGCGGCGGGCGAACAGCCCGGCCACCCGGGCGAGCACGCCTGCCTTGTTCTCGACGAGGACCGAGAGGATGTGGTGGCGCTGGTCGACGCCGTAGGGGGACATCAACGGCCTCCCTGACCGAGAGCCGGGTCGACCACGATGTCGTCGTTGGACGCCCCGGCCGCCACCATCGGGTAGACCTTCTCCGCCGCGTCGGTCCGGAAGTCGATCACGACAGGGCGATCGTCGACCGCGTTCGCCTTGTCGATGGCGGGTCCCACCTCCTCGGGGGCGGTGACCCGGAGCCCGACGCAACCCATCGATTCGGCCCATCCGACGTAGTCCGGAAGGTCTGGGGACAGGTACACCTCCGAGTAGCGCTCCTCGTAGAACATCTCCTGCCATTGGCGGACCATGCCGAGGTAGGCGTTGTTGAGGATGGCGATCTTCACCGGGATGCGCTCCGAGCTGGCGGTCACCAGCTCCTGGGCGGTCATCTGGAAGCAGCCGTCACCGTCGATCGCCCACACCATCCGGTCGGGACGGCCGACCTTCGCCCCGATGGCGGCCGGCACCCCGAAGCCCATGGTCCCGAGACCACCGGAGTTGACCCAGGTGTAGGGGTGCTCGAAACGCCACCACTGCGAGGCGAACATCTGGTGCTGGCCGACCCCGGACGCCACGATGGTGTCGTCGGGGGTGGCGTCGCGCAGGGTCTCCAGCACGTACTGGGGCTTCAGGCCCCCCTCACCCGCCTGCCCGATGTAGCCGAGAGGGAAGCGCTCCTGCCATTCCGCCAGCTGCGCACGCCACGGATCGAGGCGTTCCCGCGGGAACGCCGCCGCCGGCGAGCCGGGGACGGGCTCCGCCCCAGGCGAGGCGTCCATCGGCGTGGCACCGGGACGTCGGACCACCCCGGCGGCACCGGGGGCCGCGGGCACACCCGGAGTACCGGCTCGGCCCGAGCCGGGACAAGCCGGCAATCCGAGTGCGTCGAGCGCCGACAGCAGCTCCTCGATCACCAACCGGCAGTCCCCGGCGATGGCGATGTCGGCTCTGCGGACCTTGTGGTGCTCGGCGGGGTCGATGTCCACGTGGATGATCTTGGCCTCGGGGGCGAAGGTGCCCACCTTGCCCGTGACCCGATCGTCGAACCGGCTGCCCAGGGCGACCAGCAGGTCGGATCGCTGCATGGCGGTCACCGCCGTGTAGTTGCCGTGCATCCCCGGCATCCCGAGACAGAGGGGATGGGAGTCGGGAACCGACCCTCGGGCCATCAACGTGGTCACCACCGGGATACCGGTGCGCTCCACCAGCTCGAGGAGCGCCTCGCAGGCACGAGCCTTCAGGATCCCTCCACCGGCGTAGATCACCGGCCGCTCGGCGGCGAGCAGGAGCTCGGCCGCCCGTCGCACGAGCACCGGGTCTCCCTCGGTGACCGGATGGTAGCCCGGCAGATCGAGGTCGGAGGGCCCAGGCCAATACCACTCCATGGTGGCGTTGGCCACGTCCTTCGGCAGGTCGATCAGCACCGGGCCGGGCCGGCCGGTGGTCGCCACGTGGAAGGCCTCGGCCACGACCCGCGGGATGTCGGCCGCATCGGTCACCAGCCAGTTGTGCTTGGTCACGCCCATGGTGATCCCGGTGATGTCGCTCTCCTGGAAGGCGTCGGTGCCGATCGATGTGGTCGCCACCTGCCCGGTCACCACCACCAGGGGGACGGAGTCCATGTAGGCATCGGCGAGCGGGGTCACGATGTTGGTGGCGCCCGGGCCGCTCGTCACCATGGCCACGCCGGGCCGACCGGTGACGTGGGCATAGCCTTCGGCCATGTGGCCGGCACCCTGCTCGTGACGGACCAGGATGTGGCGGATCGAGGAGTCGATGATCGGGTCGTAGACCGGGAGGATCGCCCCGCCGGGGAGGCCGAACATGACCTCGACGCGCTGCATCTCCAGGCTCTTGATAAGGGCTTGGGCTCCTGTCAGTTCGGGTTGGCTCATCGGACGCTTCCTTCGTGAGTTCTGGTTGGCGAGTGGTTTATGGGTGGTTGATGGTCGTGGGGATGGTGCCGGTAGCCGCCCCCGGAAACGAAAACGACCTCCCGTGCGGGAGGTCGGAGAGCGCACACGGCGAGAGACGTCGTGCGCGCTACGACACGAGTACCTCGGCGACGTTGACGAACGGGCGGCGGCTGCTCATGACCGCATCATTGTGCCATGCGAACGTGACGAGAACAAGTGGGGAGCGCACGCCACGCTCGCCTACGGCTCGGTGCTTCCTGCTCGCCTACGGCTCGGTGCTTCCTGCTCGCCTACGGCTCGGTGCTTCCTGCTCGCCTACGGCTCGGTGCTTCCTGCTCGCCTACGGCTCGGTACTTCCTGCTCGCCTACGGCTCGGTGACCGCGCCTCGGTCAGCCCCGGTGACGAGCCGGGCGTACTTGGCCAGCACGCCTCTCGTGTAGCGCGGCTCAGGATGTTTCAGCTCTGCCCGGCGACGCGCCAGCTCGGCGTCGTCGACGAGGAGATCGATGCGGTGCGCCTCGACGTCGACCACGATCCGGTCGCCGTCGGCGACGAGGCCGATCGGCCCGCCGTCGACCGCTTCGGGGGCCACGTGGCCGATGCAGAAGCCGTGGGTCCCGCCCGAGAAGCGCCCGTCGGTGACCAGGGCGCAATCACTGCCCCGTCCCACCCCTTTCATGGCGCCCGTGATGGCCAGCATCTCCCGCATCCCGGGCCCACCCTTCGGCCCCTCGTAGCGGATCACGAGCACCGTCCCGGGCTCGATCGATCCGGCCAGGATCGCCTCCATCGCCCGGTCCTCGCCGTCGAAGACCCGGGCAGGACCGTCGAAGGTCAGCTGGTCGATTCCCGCCACCTTCACGACCGCACCATTGGGGGCCAGCGATCCAGAAAGCACGGCGATGCCGCCTTGCGCGTGGATCGGAGTGCTCAACGGACGGACGACGGAACCGTCCGGTGCGGGCGGATCAAGAGCTTCGAGGTTCTCGGCCACGGTCTTCCCGGTGACCGTCAGGCACTCCCCGTCGAGGAGCCCGGCATCGAGCAGCTCGCGCATCACGACCGGCACCCCGCCGATCCGGTCGAGATCGCTCATGTGGTACCTGCCGTGAGGCTTCGTGTCAGCCAGGTGAGGCACGCGCGCCGCCACGGCGTTGAAGTCGTCGAGCTCCAGGGCCACCCGCGCTTCGTTGGCGATCGCCAGGAGGTGGAGCACCGCATTGGTCGAGCCGCCCAGCGCCATCACCACCGCGATGGCGTTCTCGAACGCCGCTTTCGTCAGGATCTGCCGAGGCCGGATCCCCCTTTCCAGCAGGTCGACCACCGCCTGGCCGGAGGCGAAGGCGTAGTCGTCCCGCCGGCGATCGACCGCCGGCGCGGTGGAGCTCCCCGGTAACGACATCCCGAGGGCTTCCGCCACCGAGGCCATGGTGTTCGCCGTGAACATCCCGGCACACGAGCCTTCGGTCGGGCAGGCGTTGTGCTCGATCAGGCTGAGCTCGGCATCGCTGAGCGCATCGACGGCGTGAGCGCCCACTGCCTCGAACACCGAGGTGACGTCGAGGGCCTCGTCCCGAACCCGGCCAGGCAGGATGGTGCCGCCATAGAGGAAGACGGTCGGGAAGTTCACGCGTGCTGCCGCCATCAGCATCCCAGGGAGGGACTTGTCGCAGCCGGCCAGGGTCACGAGGCCGTCGAACCGTTCTGCGTGCATCATCGTCTCCACCGAGTCGGCGATCACCTCGCGGCTGACGAGAGAGGCCCGCATCCCCTCGTGGCCCATGGAGATGCCGTCCGAGACGGCGATGGTCACGAACTCGAACGGGAAGGCACCTGCGGCGCGCACCCCTTCCTTCGCCCGCTTCGCCAACCGGTCAAGGGGAAGATTGCACGGAGTCACCTCGTTCCACGACGACGCCACGCCGATCTGCGCCTTCCCCCAGTCGGCATCGGTCATCCCGACCGCTCGCAGCATGGCACGCGCCGGTGCCCTCGCCGGGCCATCTGTGACCTCGGCGCTCCGGGGTTTCATCCCGACAATCGGTGCCTCGGACGGATCGGGAAAGGTGCCAGACGTCATCGCCTCATCGTAGGTCGCTCCGTCGCCACCCCGAAACCGTGCCGGCGGGAACACCACCGGTCGGCCCTGTGCCTGGCGGTCAGTCGCTACGAGCCACGAACCGTCACCGAGAAGCGCTTCACACCGGGCTCCCCGCATCGGCCCTGGCGTGCGCTCCCGGCAGCGACGCACGGCATCCTCCGGGAACGGACCCGTCCGGCTGCCATCGTTGTCGATGGCATGGCGCCCCTCCCTAGGCTGCTCCCGTGACCGACGCCCGGACGCAACGCGACGACGAAGCCGGGCGTTCCGATCGCGGCGCTGCCACCACGGGGTCGCCTCCCGACCACCGATCCCGGCTCCGCCAACGGATCCTCCCCGACTGGTCCAACCGCTCGCTCGTCGCCGTCTGGATCGCCCGGGTGTCGATGAGCGCCGGACGGGCGCTCGCCGCCGTGGTGGCGCCGGTCTACCTGGCCCGTCTGGGCTACAGCGGCCTGCGCCTCGGGGAGATGTTCGCCGTCATCGCCATCGCGGCAGCCGCGCTGTCGACCGCCGTCGGTCTCCTCTCCGACCGGATCGGACGGCGTCCGTTCCTGGTGGTGTTCCCCCTCCTCACGGCGGGGGCCGCCGTCGTGTTCGCCACCAGCGAGCCGACGTGGGTCCTCTTCGCCGCCGCGTCGGTGGGGAGCTTCGGCCGGGGGGCCGGGGCCGGGGCCGGGGCCGTCGGTCCGTACCAGCCGGCGGAGTCCGCCCTCGTCACCGAGCTCGCACCCGACCGGGTCCGCAACGTGGTCTTCGGTCGCCTCGCCTTCGGCTCGTCGCTCGGCGCCCTCCTCGGAGGCCTGCTCGCCGTGGCTACCGACGCCGGAACCGGCAATCACGGTGCGGCGCTGGTCTCGGCGTTCCGGCCCGCCTTCCTCGTCATTGCGCTGGTGTCCCTCC
>JAKADK010000083.1 GCA_021820665.1 Actinomycetes bacterium
CCGGCCACCCAGCTCCAGGTGGCAGGTGCCCTGCCGGATCTCTTCGAACCCGGCCTCGAGGTACTCGGGCTCCGCCGCCTTTGCCCGGGCACCGTGCCCGTACCAGCAACGATCGTGGTTCCCCGGATAGAGGATCTTGTACCCGGCAAGCCGGTTGATCAGTGCCATGGACTCTTCGCGACGACCCATGCAGACGTCGCCCAGCACGTGAACGGTGTCGTCGGGACCGACGACGGCGTTCCACCGTTCGACCAGGCCCGCGTCCATCTCGCTCGTCGACCGGAAGGGCCGTCCGCAGTACCCGATGATGTTGGCATGACCGAAGTGATGGTCGCTGGTGAAGTAGTCGGACATGAGCGCTCTCGTCGGCACGGCAACGGCACTCGGCGCGCGGAGCGCCCGGGAGCCCGGCGCCTAGTCGTGCAGGCCTCTCACACCGCGCCGCCAAGACCAAGATAGCAACA
This sequence comes from Actinomycetes bacterium, assembly GCA_021820665.1. Classification (GTDB taxonomy): domain Bacteria; phylum Actinomycetota; class Acidimicrobiia; order Acidimicrobiales; family RAAP-2; genus JAKADK01. The sequence continues at coordinate 465 of JAKADK010000083.1, forward strand.
CCCGTCACCTCAGCCGCCGCCCACGTTCCTGCGCAAGGTCACCGGAGAAGCTCCCGCGCGGCCGGCGTCACGGCCGTGGGGACGGTCCTGGGGCCTGTGGCCGGACGAGGAACCGGTCATCCGGCGTTGTCGATCACCTCGATGCGGTTCCCGAAGGGGTCGTCGACGAACAATCGCCGGGCTCCGGGGAGGTCCTCGTCGAAGCGCCAGGATGCTCCTGACCTCTCGAGCTCCACCACGAGGTCGTCGAACCCGTCAACCCGTAGGGCGGGGTGTGCCTTGCGGGCAGGTCTGAAGTCCTCTTCCACCCCCAGGTGCACCCGTGCCGTCCCGGAAGCGAACCACCGGCCGCCGCGGGACGCGAGAGGCTCCGGCTTGACAAGGACGGTGAAGCCAAGCACGTCGCGGTAGAACTTCTCCGCCTCCAGCTCGCCGTCGGCGGGCATGGCGAGCTGCACGTGGTCGAGGGCGGCGACACGGATGGTCATGGCACGCATTCTCCCACCGGGATGGGCGCTTGGTCGTGGGCTCTGCCACCCAGGCGCACGACCGCGACCGCCTCACCGTCCAGCTCGCGTTGCGCGATCTCGGCGATCCGCTCGTGGTGCGTGAACAGGAGCACCTGGGCCAACTGCCCGAGCTCGCCCAGCGACCGCATGGCGGCGGCGGCACGGGCGTCGTCGAAGTGCACGAGGATGTCGTCCAGGACGACGGGGGGTGCGACCGCGACGACACCGAGCTGGTGCTCGATGCCGGCCAGCCGGAGCGCGAGGTACAGCTGATCGCGGGTGCCGTCACTGAGGGTGGCCGTCGTGCACAGCTCGCCGCCACGCCGCTTGGCCACGAGCACCTGGCGATCGCCATCGGTGTCGGGCACGAGCCCCGTGAACGCCCCCTCGGTCAATGACCGGAACAACTCGGCCGCCCTGTCGAGCAGCGGGCCACGGTGGCGTTCCCCGTACTCGGCGATCGTGCGCCGCAGGACGTCGGCGGCGAGCGCCGTTCGGGAGTACTCCGAGACCAGCTCGGCGGCGAGCGCCAGCTCCGCTTGGGCATCCTGCTCCAGGTCGGCGGCAGTGGTGGCGTCCGTCACCGCTTCGAGTGCCCGCTGAGCATCCGTGAGGATGGCGGTCGCCGCCTGAAGGCGCTCCGTGTGGGCGGTGACACTCGTCGCCAGCGCCTCGATCTCGCCGTCCAGGGCGTCACTGGCCGCGGCGGAATCGACCTCGATCTGGGTGATGTCCAGGCCACCGCCCTGTCCGAGAAGGTCGGCGACGATCTCCGCCAGCTTCCGGTCGAGGGCGGCCGCCGCAGACGCCCGTTGGACCAGGGTGTCCATACCGGCGTCGGGCTCTCCGTCCGACGGCGCCATTCCTGCCTCGGCCCGGAGGGCGCGCAGCGCTCGACGCGGCTCTTCGAGCTCCCTGGTGGCAACGTCGACGGCTTCGGTCGCATCGTGCAACTGAGCGGCCAACAGGTCACGCCGGTCGGCCGCCGAGCGGGCGACAGACACCCGGTGCTGGAGCTCGGGGACGACGTCGAGCGGGTTGGCACCGGGGTCGAGCTCCAGGATGCCGGCAGCGACTTCGCGCACCTCCTCGGTGAACTTCCGACGGTCCTCCTCGATCCCGGCGATCCGGTGTGCGAGCGCTGCCAGCGTCTGGCGAGCCTCGGCCAGGCGGCGATGGGCTGCGATCGCCGTGGCAGCACTCTCCGGGTCGGCCGCAGGATCGAGCGACAGCGGCCGCACACCGACCGCCCACGCCTCTCGGAACTGCCGGAGCTCCTGCGCGTGCCGTTCGACCGCCCCCTTGCGCGCTGGGAGCGCATCTTCCGCCAGACGCAACTCGGTCTCCGTTGCAGCCCGGGCACGCCCGGATGCGACGGCGTCATCAACGAACGCTTCGGCGTGGGCGACGAGGAGGTCCAGCTCTCCAGAACAGGACTCGGCCCCTACCGCAGCCAGGGCGGCGCCGACGGCGACGACCTGGCGTTCGACGTCCTGGGCCGCCGACTCCCACGCGGCCCGCTCTCGTCGCCAACCGGCGATATCGGACACCAGGCTCTGCTGGTCCCTCAGCCAGCCCATCATCTCTTCCGGAGCGCGCGCCTCGACCCCGGCGCTCTCCCAACGCTGCGCCCACTGCCGGCGGGCTGCATCGTCTCCGGACGCCAGCGCACGCGCACGCACGTCGAGGGCGTGACGCTCGTCTCCCAATTCCACCATGCGTTCGCGCAGGTGGGCGAGCTTGGCCACGCCGTCCGCATGGAGGTAGCGATCATCGGCGGCCGTGTCGGCGTCGAGCACGGCGGCCTCGTAGGCGTCGGCCAGCGGCAGGTCTCCGGACCACTCCGTGTCCACGGCGATCCCGTCGAGCTTCCGGCGCACCAGGCGCCATCCCTCATCGCGGTGGCTTCGCGTCGCCTGGAGGCGGGTGGGGTCGGGCACGTCCACGCCGAGTCTGCCGATCTCCTCCTCGACGGAGCGTTCGGCAGTCACGATCCGCTCCCGGTCGCCATCGATCTGTGCCTGCTGGAAGCGGAGCGATTCACGGCGGTCCCGTTCGAGGTCGATCGCCGCGGGAGACGGGACCGGCAGTGCCTCCACCGCCTCGCGGCTCAGGCCGGCGAGGCCGAGGCGCCCGCTCCTGGCCGTCAGCTCGGCATCCGTGGCTTGCAGACGGACACGGCGGCCACCCAGCTCCGCCGCCACTCCCAGCACCGGACGGGCGAGGCGGAGAACCCGTTCGAGACCGGCCACGTCGGGTGGAACGGGGAGCGACGCCAGGCGCGACTGCGCTGCCACCACCAGCTCCCGGGCCTTGGCCAGCTCCTCGCCGGCGGTGTTTCCCTGGGCCATGACCTCGGCGTAGCGCCGGAGGAGGGCTTCGACGGCGACCAGGTCCACTTCGGCGACGATGCTTCCGTCGTCGACCGCCCTTCCAAGAGCCCGGAGCTGCCGGTCGCGGTCGTCGGCGGCGGTTTGGACCTCGGCCCGGCGTTTTGGTAGGTCGGCGGTGTCCTTCTCGTAACGCCCGATCCCCTTCACCAACGTGTCGACACGTGCGGCACGCTCCAGGACCATGCCCGGGATGTCGATCGCCTCCACCTGGCCGGCGAGGTGGCGTTGTGTCGCGACGGCATGGTTCAGCGCCGACCGCCGCGTCCGGTACTCGGCCATTGCCTCGGCTGCCCGGCGGGCCCAGGCCTCATCGGGAACGACGCCCAGCGAAGCCCGTTCCTCCCGGACCTGGGACCGCCGGGACAGGAGCGGCCGCGTCGCCTGGATGCGCTGGAGCCGTTCCTGTTCGCGGCGCGCTCGCTCGAACTCGGCCTGGACCGCCCTCCGGTGCGCGGTCGCGTCGTCGACGTCACGGCGCAACGTGTCCCACTCCCGGGCGCGCACCCGCGCCTCTTTGGCCTTCCGCATCCCCCCGCGGTAGGCGTCGAGCGCCTTCGGGATCTGCTGGGCCCGACCCCGCTCGAGGAAGAGGGCGGCAGCCCGCTTGTCGAGGCGAGCCAGCACGTCGCTGACCGATCCCGAGCCCAGGCCGGCTCCGAACACCAGCCGGCCGATCTCGCCGTCGGCGTCGACCAGCGACTCCGAGCCCGTGCGGAGCTCGTCGTGGCCAAAGGAGAACAGGCGCTCGTAGACGTCGCGGCGGAGGCCGGCGGAGAACGCGTCGATGACCTGCCTATCCACAGGATGGCCATGGTCGTCCACGATCCGCGACACGCCCTGGCGCTCGAAGGAGAGCGTCGATCCGTCGGCGGCCCTCAGGACCACTCCGAGGCGGAGACCGTGGCGGCCATGGCGGTACGCATCCGGTGGGTCGCGCTCGAAGCCGAAGAGCGAGGCGATCAACGCCCGCCGAGCCGTGGACTTGCCGGCCTCGTTCGGACCGAAGACCACCGTGACGCCCCGGCCGGGAGACGACAGGTCCAGGGTCTCTCCCGCATAGTGCCCATAGGCGAAAAGGTCCAGCCGTTCTACCCGCATCACGCGCCACCACCGAGCTCGGCGTCCAAGAGCACCCTGGTCGCTTCCAGGAGGGTCGTCACCGATGTGTCGTCGAGTCCGAGCGCCCCGAGGCGCACGGCGGCTTCGCGTTCCGCGCCAAAGCGCGACCGGACTCCCGTGAGGAGCTCTGCAACCCGACGCGTCCCATCCTCTCCCGCCTGCAGCGCCGCCAAGCTCTCGGCGATCGCCGCCCTGGCGTCGTCCGGGGCACCGGGACGAGGCGGGGCCACCTGACGGACGTCGATGCGTTCCAGCCACACTTCGGTGTCGCCACCGGCGGAGTCGGCGCGCAGCTGCAGCTCACACTGCTCGGCGTCGCGGAGCCACTGGGCGAACGCACGCGGGCTGGCGGTGATCGTCAGGCGCACGGCGTCGAGCGTCCCGGACGACACGTCCCGGACCTCCTCCAGCCGACCCATCACGGCGGCGGAGAGGTCGGCGACACCGGCGGCATCGTGGGCATCCACGGCGAGATGGTGCCAGCGGACGGGAGCGAGGTCGTGGTGGCGGACGGCGGTCACCTGGTCTCCGTCGTACTCGAGGAGGGTGGCTCCCTTTGAGCCCGGCTCACCAACGTCGCGTCCACAGAGGTTGCCGGGGAACACGATGGTCACCCCGTCGCGTTCGAGCTGCTCGCGCTGGTGGACGTGCCCGAGCGCCCAGTACTGGTAGCCGCGGCGCACGAGCCCGTCCACCGTGCACGGCGCGTAGCGTGCATGCCCCGGCCGGCCATCGAGCGAGGTATGGAGGACCCCGACGTTGAGCAGTCCAGGAACCGGACCGGGGTAGTGGGCCGACAGATCTTCGTCGACGGTCCGAGTCCGATAGCTCTGCCCGTGGAAGGCGATCCCGAGGTCGTCGAACACCACCGATTCGGGAGCGGCGCTCGCCAAGACGTGGGTATTGGCGGGGACGGACAGTCTCTTCGTGATCTCGTTCTCCGCGTCGTGGTTCCCGTAGACGAGCACGACCCGTATGCCGGCGTCCCGCAGGCGGTGGAGCTGGCGCTGGAGGAACACAGCGGTCTGGAAGTCGTCACGATCACCGTCGTAGAGGTCGCCGGCCACCACCACCACCCCGACGCGTTCGTCGACGGCCAGGTCGACGGCCCGCTCGAACGCCCGTCGTGTCGCACCTCGGAGCACGTCGAGCGGCGCTCCGTCGTAACGCGCCAGGCCCCGCATCGGGCTGTCGAGATGGAGGTCGGCGCAGTGCAGGAGCTTCATCGAACCATCCTTTGACGACTTGTTATGATCTTTGACGACCTTCCACGGTTCTCGTACGAGCCGTCCACGGGCCTGGTGCGGACACGAGCCCGTGCGAACCGGCTGGAGCTCCGAAGAACTGGCGGAAAGCGTGACGTTTACCGCTGGGCGGATGGTAGCCAGCCGCTGTCACAGCCGGCAGGCCGGCGCGCGCCATCACAACCCCGCCGTGGCCGCCTGGGCCGCGCCCACGCCGCCCGTCCGCGACGGCAGCGACGGCCGCGGCCACCTGTCCATCGTGGGGTACCCGACGTGGCACGGGCGCGCTCCTCGCGCTAGGCCTCCACGCGCTGGTGCAGGCATCCTCGGACGGCCTCCACCATGGCGGCCCGAACGGGCTCCCCGGAGAGGACGACGTCGACCATCGGGAGGGAGGTGTGCGTATGGCCACGGGCCTCGAGATGGATGACGGGGACCCCGGCGCCGCGCAAGGCGTCGGCGTAGGCGACGCCTTCGTCGTGCAACGGGTCGAGCTCGGCGGTGACGACGACCGTAGGGGGCAGGCCGGCCAGCTCGCCTCGCAGGGGTGACGCGAGCGGCGAGGTGCGGTCTGTCGGGTCGGCGTAGTGGTCCCAGAACCAACCCATCATGGCCCGTGTGAGGACGTAGCCCTCGCCGTTGGCGTGGTACGAGGGACGGTCCAGATCGGCGTCCGTGACCGGGCACACGAGGAGCTGTGCGGCCACGGCCGACCCACCCCCGTCCCGGAGCCGCTGGCAGGCGACGGTCGCCAGGTTCCCTCCCGCGCTCCATCCGGCCACGATCACCTGCGCCGGGTCCGCGCCCAGCTCGGCGGCGTGCTCGGCTGCCCACGTGACGGCGGCCGTGGCGTCGAGGACGGCGGCCGGGAACCGGTGCTCGGGCGCATGCCGGTAGTTGACGGAGAGCACCACCGCCCCCAGCCGGTCACAGAGGTCACGGCAGAGCGGATCGTCGGAGTCCAGGTCACCGAGCACCCAGCCGCCACCGTGGAACCAGACGACGAGCGGCCGCGACCCGTCGCCCTCGGGCTCGTAACGGCGCACGGGCAGATCGCCGGCGGGGCCCGGGAGCGTGATGTCGTCGATCCGGGCCACGACCGGCCCGGGTGGCCGGACGGCGGCGCCGGCCGCCATGGTCGCCCGGGCGTCGGCGACGGGCAGCGTCTCCAGCGGGGGAAGCCCGAGCTCCGCCATGAAGTCCAACACCATGGCGACGTCCGGCTGGAGTCGACAGATGACGGTCTCGTCCCGCACGGTCCCGCCCGGCCCGCGCCGCTCGAACCCGAGGTAGCCGCCGGCAGCCGCTCGGTCGCAGGCCCGGCGATAGCGGTCGACCCCCCCGATGTAGGGGTAGAGGGTCCGCGGCTTTCCCTCCACGTTGGCCCCCATGTACCAAGAATCGGCCAGCGGGTGGAGGGTGATGGCGGCGCAGTCGGCGCAGTGACGGTCCCAGCCGGCCTGGGCGGCCGGGGTGGCCTCGATGGCGGTGAAACCGTCGGCTCGGAGGTCCTCCAGGCACTGCTCGACCCACTCCACGTGCTGCTCGATGGAGACCGCCATGTTGGAGAGCACCGACGGGCTCCCCGGTCCCGTGATGGTGAAGAGGTTCGGGAACCCGGTCACGGCAAGGCCGAGATACGTCGTCGGACCGTGAGCCCAGACCTCGGAGAGGCGCTGACCCTCCCGTCCGACGGGATCGATGGTCAACAGCGCCCCCGTCATGGCATCGAAGCCGGTCGCCAGTACCAGGACGTCCGCGTCGATCTCCTCGGCGGTGGTCTGCACGCCGCGCTCGGTGACGGTGACGAGGGGCGTCGCCCGGAGGTCGACCAGGCGGACGTGGGGAAGGTTGAAGGTGGCGTAGTAGCCGTCGTCAAGACAGGGGCGCTTGGTCCCGAAGGGATGGTCGCGGGGGGAAAGGGCCTCGGCCACCTCGGGATCCCGGACCTGCTCCCGGATCCGCTCCCGGATCATCTCGGCCACCACCTCGTTGGCCGCCAAGCGGACCCCCTGGTCGGCGAAGACGTTGAGGATGGCGAACAACTCGCCCTCCGCCCATGCCTCTTCGAAGCGGTCACGGCGCTCCTCCTCGGGCACCTGGAAGGCGAAGACGGTGCTCGGTTCGCGGGGCGTCCCCCCGCGCGACCAGCGGGCGGCATGGCGGTAGCCATCACGGTCGGCCAGCAGAGCGGCCACCCGTTTGGGTGGGGGCGGACCGTGATGTGCCGGAGCGGAGAAGTTCGGTGTCCGCTGGAACACAGTCACCGAGGCCGCCACCTTGGCGATCTCGGGGACACACTGGATCCCAGACGACCCGGTGCCGATCACGACGACGCGCTTCCCGGCGAGGTCGACGCCACCGTGGGGCCACCGGCCGGTCACGTACGTCTCGCCCCGGAACCGCTCCACCCCGGGGACGTCCCCCGTCTTGGGCACGGACAGGCACCCGGTGGCGAGGACGAGAAAGCGGCACCGGACGTGGTCTCCCCCGTCCGTCTCGACGTCCCACCAGTCGGCGGCCTCGTCCCATGCCGCGTGAGCGACCTTGGTCGAGAACCGGAAGGACCGCCGCAGGTCGTAGCGATCGGCCACGAACTGGAGATAAGCGAGGATCTCCGGCTGGGTGGCGTACTTCTCCGACCAGCTCCACGCCGCTTCCAGCTCCGGGTCGAACGAGAAGCAGTAGTCGGTCGTGGGGATGTCGCAGCGGGCACCGGGATAGCGGTTCCAGAACCACGTCCCACCGACGCCGGCGGCGGCTTCGAACCCCTGGACACTGAACCCGGCCTGCCGCAGCAGGTGCACCTGGTACAGGCCGGCCATTCCGGCCCCTACGACGACGGCGTCCACGTCCGGCCCGACCGACCCCGGCCCGTTGTGCGAATGCTCGCCCACGAGGCCACCCCCTTTTCCCCGATCATGCTCCGGCTTATGCACGGAGCCGGCCCTGCGTCACGGTCCCACTGCGGCGGGACGCGCATCCCCGCCATCGTCGCGCACCCGCCGGGTCCTTGCCCGCCACCCCGGCGGGACCTGCCCGCCACCCCGGCGGGACCTGCCCGTACCGACAGGCGGTCGACGACGAGCGTGTTCCGACCGGAATGAGCCCTTCTGCCATGAGCCATTCTGCGATGATGATGCATGGCATCCGCCCACTGGCCGCTCTTCGACCTGCGGATCAGGACGCCGCGTCTGGAGATCCGGCTGCCGACCGACGACGATCTCTACCGGCTCCTCGCCGCGATTGACGCCGGGATCCACGATCCCGGCACCATGCCGTTCAGCATCCCGTGGACCGACGCCGCCCCACCGGCGCGCCACCGGCAGTCCCTCCAGTGGTGGTGGTCGCAGCGTGCCCGCTGGGACCCCGCAGACTGGTCGTTCACCGGTGCGGTGTTCGTCGACGGCAGCCCGGTCGGCGTACAGGACCTGGCCGCCACCTCGTTCACCGTGCTGCGGACCGTGTCCACCGGCTCGTGGCTCGGCCAGGCGCACCAGGGCCGCGGGCTCGGGAAGGAGATGCGGGCGGCGATCCTCCACCTCGCCTTCGACGGCCTCGGGGCGGGAGAGGCCCACACCGGTGCCTTTGCCGACAACCTCGCGTCGCTCAGCGTCTCACGCTCGCTGGGATACGTCGAGAACGGACACGAGGTCGTCCTGCGCCGGGGTCAACCGACGCGGCTCATCCGTTTCTGCCTCGACCGGGAGACGTGGTCGCGTCACCGCCGGGCCGACATCGTCGTCTCGGGCCTGGAGTCATGCAGGGAGATGTTCGGGATCTGCCCGTAACGCCCGTGACACAAGCCGTACCGGGCTCCTACGCCCGTGATCGGCGCTCGTGGCTGGCTGAGCGGCACGGGCGGGAACCGGGCCGCCGGGCCGTTTCCGGCGCCCGGTCGAGCCTCACGCCAGTCGGGGTGAGGTGCCCACGCATGTGGCGTGGCCGGGTGGTCCCGGCGTACCGCTGGGCGTGGGCACCAGGATCATTGGAAGTACTCCGGCCGACTGACCCAGGTGTCCGAGACGAGCAGCACGCCCGAACGGCGCGCCAGGATGGCGCGGAGACCCTCGAGGAGGGCGCCGGTCCGGGCGGCTGGAAGCACCACCGTGAGCAACACGAGCGCGTTCCGGTCGTTGAAGAGCAGTCGGCCCTGGTGGTAGCCGCTGTGGCCCAGACCCGACACGTTGGACACGGCGGTGAAGCCGGTGGCACCGACCTCGGAGAACAGGTCCGTCACCACCGACGCATCTTCGCCACCGATCACGACCTCCACCTTGGTCATCTGGGTCAGTCCCCAGGTCTCATCCATGGGCGGTTTCCTCCTTGGTGCGGCTTCCAGCAGGGATCCAGCGGGTCCAGGTGCCACCGGGGCGGCGGATCTTCCAGGCGTCCTGCTCGTCGTCACGGGCGGCGAGGTGGATCCACTGCCCGTCGAAGAGGTCCCGCAAGAGGGGGTTGCGGGCAATGACGGCCTCCACCAGTGCCTGTGGGGCCTGGACGACGGTGAGCAGCCGCATGGGTTCGTGGTATGGCCGATCGGCGTCGAAGAGCGACTGGAGGGGCAGGCCGACCTGGAGGTCCCCGCCCGCGCCCCGGACGACGCCGATCCCGCCGACGATGTTGTGGGCGGTCTTGTCCCCGGCGGAGAGCACCTCGGGGTCGACGGTGGAGAAGTAGTACTGGGCATTGATCCAATGACCGACCACCATTGGCGCGGTGAGGATGGTCTCGAGGGCGGTCCCGTCGGGGTCGACACCGGCGTCGTAGGAGTGCAGGAAGCAGCGGCACGCCAGGTCCACGCCTGCGCTGACGCTGCGCGGGCCGACGATGAACGCCGCGTTGCGGGCCAGTCCCCACTCCGGCTGCACCTGAGCCCAATCCGCGGACCTGCTGGCGACCCGTGCGGGACCCCGACGGGCAGCGCCGGGCAGGCGCGCCGCACGTTCTGCTGCCAGTGCCGCGCCGGCTCGATGGAGATCGGCCTGCAGGGAGGCCACGCGCTCGTGGTGGGTGGGTGGAACGAGGTGGTCATCGAGCACGGCGACGTGGTCGGTGGCGGTGTCGTGCTCGCCGGCCAGGAAGACGGTGTCACCGGGTATCACGATCCCCCGCTCCGCGAGACGGCGGCGGGTGGCGGCCCGGTTCAGGATCGCCGCAGCCGCCCGGGCGCTCGCACCACCCCTGTTCCCGCCGCAGGCACCACAGTCGAGCGAAGAGGCGTACGGGTTGTTCTCGGTGGTGCTGCCGTGCCCGCACAAGAGCACCAGCGGCGCAAAATTGCGGGTCAAACCCATCGTGGTGAGGGCTGTCTCGGCGAAGAGCGCCTGCTCTTCGTCGGTCAGCGCGCCATGGGATGGGTCGGCATCGACGGTCGTGGGCGCCGGTGGGGCGAGCTTCCGACGCGTCCATACCCGCAGCTTCACATACCCGGCAGGGGCGAGCGTTTTGGCGGTCGCCATCGGCCCGGCGAGGAACCCGCCGACTTCAGCGAGGATGAAAGGAGATACCGCTGCCTTCTTGGCGGAATCGAACATAGCCTCGACGGCAGTGATCGCCTGACGACCCATCGTCTGGCGTTCGGCGTCCCGAGCACGTTCGCCGCTAGGCCACTCCGCCATCTCCGCGCTCGGGCGGAGGAGCACCGGGCACAGATCGACTCCTTCGGCGGACCCGAAGGCGCGGAAACGGATCGGCAGGCCGAAGAAGCCGGCGAACCCGAGCGTTTCGTAGGGGCCAGCTGCTTCGAGGTGACGCCGGAGTCCCTCCGAGCGGACGTCGATGCAGAAGACTGCCTGGGCTGCCGGACGCTCCATCGGGTGCGTCGCGGGGAGGTCTCTCGGGCGCTCCAGGGCGGCGAGGAGGCCGTCCCGATAGTGGCCCTCATAGGCGGTGAGCCAGACGGCGGCGGCCTCGGTCGTGGTCAGGACGGAAAGCCTCTGCCGCAAGTCGTCGGGCACTCCGTCGACCTCGGACAACGGTGATCGGGATCGAGGGGACGTGGCCTCCCCGCTGCTCGAGCTCCTCCGTCCGGGAGACGGAACCGGGTCCGGACGGCGGCGCCGTCGTTGCTGACGGGCGGTGGCCGCGCTGAGCAGCTCGGACTCGTACCCGAGGCGGACGGCGAGGTAGTCGACCAGATGAAGGGCGGGGCCGGGATGTCCGGGCGCAGCCCAGCGCGAACGCCACTTGGCATGCCCGGCCCAGCCGGGCATCCGCACCAACTGACGAGCCAACTCGCGGACCCGGTCCTCCTC
>JAKADK010000084.1 GCA_021820665.1 Actinomycetes bacterium
CCTCCGGCCCGGCCGCAACGAGCGCGTCGATCGCCGCCGCCAGCTCTCCGATCAGGTCGGTGCTCTCTTCCGCCACGCTCCCAGTTGACCAGAAGGGTGTGACAGGGAACACACCTGGGGGACATCAAAGTTGAGTCCCAACGAGTGGTGTACGAGCAGCCGGTGAGCTGAAGGACCATCCCCCACACGCGATGGTCACCGCGTCAACCTCAAGAAGCAGTTACGAACAACTACTTGAGGAGGATCACGGCGTTCCGTGACTGTGCCCCGGGCCCTTCCCGCTCCCCGGACCCTTTCCGTTGCCTGAGCTGGCCGGTAGTCCAGGTGTAGGGGGTTGCGTTGTGGTCGTCGGCACGGCCGCGGCGGTGAGGCCGAGCGCGGCGCCGAGCACCGAGAGATCGTGTGACAGCGTGGCCGACTCCGCACTCTCGACCGATCCGGCCTGCGTGGCGCTGGCCAGGGCGCTCGCCGCGTTCTGCAGGTCGGTGGCCGCCTTCCCCGCGTGCCCCGCATCCTCGTCTGCCACCGCTTGCTCGGCAGGGTTGACGATGCTCTGGCCGGCGCCGGAGGTGATCGTGCCCGCGCTTTCGCCCGAGGCGACGTCGCGTACGAGGTCGGCGAGCGCAATCGGTGCGGTTATCGGGACGGTCGTGGTGGTGGTGGTGGTCGAGGTCGAGGTCGAGGTCGAGGTCGAGGTGGTCGTCCCTGGCCGCTGGGCGGTTCGGACTGCTGGTGCCGCCTTGCCAGACGTGGAGGGCTTCGAGGCCCCGCCCCCTGAGGTCGCCAGGAGGATGGCGGCGAGCGCGACCACGACGATGCCCGCCAGCCCGAGTACATAGGCCCGTTTCCTCGTCCGGTCATCAGGGGAGAGGATCGCGGTCGGGTCGCCCGCAGCGATCGCCGTCGGGTCGCCCGCAGCCAGGGCGGTCGGGTCGCCAGCGAGGGCGGTGAGGTCGTAGCGCTGCGTCGTCCCGCCGGCATCCCCAGGCTCCGCCGCCTGTTGCCACGGTGACCCCAGGACTGGGCTCTGGAGGAGCGACGCCGCCTCGGCGGCCGAGAGGCGCTCGTCGGGACGGTGGTCGAGCATGCCTGTGAGCAGCAGCCTCCACGGTCGGGGTAGGTCGGTGGGGATGGGCACCGGCCCGGAGAGGCGACGCGCCACCACCTCGCTCGGGGTTCCCTCGTACACCCGTTGCCCCGTGAGGCACTCGAGGAGCACGATGCCGAGCGACCACAGGTCGGCGGGGGAGCCCACCTCGTGGTTCTCGAGCTGTTCGGGTGCCATGTAGGAGGCGGTGCCGAGCGTCGTGCCCGTGGCCGTCATCGAGGACACGTCGACGAGCCGGGCGATCCCGAAGTCGGACAGCTTCGCCCGGCCGTCCTCGGTGATGAGGATGTTGGCCGGCTTGACGTCGCGGTGGACGACGCCCCGCTCGTGCACGTAGGCGAGTGCCCCGGCGAGCGTCGCGCCGAAGGCGGCGACCGTTGTCGGCTCGATGGGCCCGCCGGCAAGCATTCCCGCCAGCGTGGGGCCGTTTACCAGCTCCATCACCAGGTACGGCTGGCCATCGTGGATGCCCGCGTCCAGCAGCGAGACGAGGCCGGGGTGGTCGAAACGCTCAAGGGCGACGGCCTCGAGCGTGAGCCGGCGTGCCATCTCGGGATCGCCGGTCCGCACGACCTTCACCGCCACCGGGGTCCCGCTTCGGACATCCTCACCGCGGTAGACGTCCGACATCCCGCCCCTGCCGATCGGGGCGCCCAACCGGTACCGACGATCGAGGAGGGTGGGGAGGTCAGGAACGGTGGCCATCGCGTTGTCGACGGGGCTCAGGCAATGGGGCTCAGGCAATGGGGCTCAGGCAATGGGGCTCAGGCAATGGGGCTCAGGCAATGGGCTCAGGCGACGGGCATGGGGAAGATGAGCGGCTCGTCGCCCACCTCGGCCATCGCCATGTCGCGTTGCGGGGCGCTCATCGGGGAGACGTCGCCCACCACATCCAGTGTCGTGCGCAGGACGGAGACGTCACCCGGGGTGCAAAAGGCGTGCACGCCAGGGATCGAGAGCGCGAACCGGATCCCCCGCTCCAGCTCGAGCGCGTCGGTGTACGGCTCGTACCACGTGGTTGCCGTGTGCTCCCGTTCCCCCCACGGCCGTGCCGCTCCCGCCTTGATCGCCATGACGCCGACATCGTGGGCGGCGGCATACGACAAGAGCGCCTCGGCGTCCCTGCGGTACGTCTCGTCTGCCCACATCCGCGGATTGACCGGGAACATCACGGTGTCGAGCTCGTAGCGCCGCAGCGCCTCGAGGTGGGCCCCCGGCGCGTCCAGCCCGTGGCCGGTGATGCCCACCCACCGGCACAGGCCCTCGTCGCGGGCGGCCAGGATGGCTCCGACCGCACCGGAGCGGGCGTCGAGCTCCGCCAGGTCGGTGACGGCGTGAAGCTGGTAGAGGTCGAACTGCTCGCAACGGAGGAGGCTCAGGGACTCCTCCAGCTGAGCCCGGACGCCGTCGGGCTGGTGGCGGAGCGTCTTGCATGCGACGAAGAGGTCGTTCCGGACACCGGGGACGAGCGGACCGAGCAGCTTTTGGGCCCGTCCGTACTGGGGCGCGACGTCGAGATGGTTCACCCCGGCGGCGAGCGCTGCGGCGAAGGCCTCGGCGGTCTCGTCCGGGTCGGAGCGCGAGAAGGCAGCTCCCCCCAGGATGGCAACAGAGGACCGGTGCTCGGTCCTGCCCAGCCGGCGCAGTTCCATTCCTCGACCGTAGCGCGCTCTGCCGCGTGACCGCGGTGGCCGAGAGGTTTGCGGTGGTGCCGGAGTGGGAAGGGTCTCTTCGCTGCCGGTGCATCGTGCTTTCCGGCAATCCGGCAATCCGGCAATCCGGCGACCGAGCTACCTGGCCACCCGCCGACCCAGGCGACCTGGTGGCCGGGCTCCGGTCGGCAGCACGAGGAGGAGGACCTCATGGTAGATATCGCAGTGATCGCAGTGCTCGCCGTCTTCGGAGTGACCCTGGCGGAGGTCGGTCGGCGAGCCGTCCTGGGCCGGTGGATGGTGCGCACCATGAGCCGGCTGCGGCCGGCAGAGGCCCAGCAGGCCGCCTGGCCCGAAGCAGGGCCCCGGGCCGCACCGGGAGGGGACGGGCGTCCGGCCGATGTGCAGCCCGGCTCCGAGCTGGTCCCCGGCTCGGGCCTCCGCCGAGCGTCCTGACCGCAGGGGTCGCCCGGGTGGGTGCGAAGTGGGATCACCGGGATGGCGCAGGCTCCGTTCGCATCGCCCGCGTCGATCCGCCAAGCTGTCGGTGATGCCGGTTCTCGTCGCAGCCGCGGACAAGTTCCGGGGCACGCTGTCGGCAGCCGATGCCGTGGCGTCCGTCGTGCGGGCCGCACATCGGGTGGGGTGGGATGCACGCTCGGTCCCACTCTCCGACGGAGGCGAAGGCTTCCTGGACGTCTTGACCCGGTTGGCTGAGGCCGCCGGGGTGGTGTGCGTCACTGGGCCGCTTGGGCACCCCGTCGCGGCGCGGTGGCTCGATATCGGCGACGAGGTGTACGTGGAGAGCGCAGAGGCCTCGGGCCTGACCGTCGTCGGCGGTGCCGGTCGGAACGACCCGGTGGCGGCCTCCAGCCGCGGGACGGGGGAGTTGATCCTGGCTGCCATCCGTGGCAGCGGTGCCGAGCCGGCTGGTAGGGCCTCGTCGGGGACGACCAGACGTCGGCCCCGCCGCGTCGTCGTCGGGTTGGGGGGTTCGGCGACGACCGACGGGGGTCTCGGGGCGTTGCGGGCGATCGAAGAGGGGGGCGGGATGGGGACCGTCGAGCTGGTCGGAGCGTGCGACGTGCTCCTGCCCTTTGCCGACGCCCTCCGGTTCGCCGCCCAGAAGGGAGCCCACGGCCGGCAACTGCCGCTCCTCGCTCGACGGCTGGGTCGGCTGGCTCAGCTCTATCGCCGGCGTTACGGCGTCGACGTGGCAGCGCTGCCGGGCGCTGGTGCAGCAGGTGGCATCGGTGGGGCGATCGCCGCGCTCGGCGGCACGCTTCGCTCCGGCTTCGAGGTCGTGGCCGAGCGCCTGGGCCTGGCCGACGCGCTGGCCGGTACGGCACTCGTGGTCACCGGTGAGGGCCGGTTCGACGCGACCTCGTTCACCGGCAAGGTGGTCGGCGGGGTGCTGGAAGCTGCCCGGGAAGCCGACGTCCCCGTGCTCGTGGTCGCCGGCGAGATCGACGACCATGTCGATCGTCGGGTCGGCGGCAGCGACGTCCGGGCCCTGTCGTTGGCGCAGCGATACGGCGATGGCGCCGCCCGGGCAGCAGCAGCGGCGTGCCTCGAAGAGACCGTCGCCGACGAGCTGGTGGCCTTCGACACCTGCTCCTGGTGAGCGTCACGATTGGCAGGCAACCGGCGGCGTGCCCATGTCACGGCCGGGACGCGCCACACTGGTGGACATGGCCGCCCAGTACATCTTCACCATGCGCGAGTTGCGCCGGTTCCACCCACCTGACCGCGAGGTGCTCCGTGGGATCACGCTTTCGTTCTTCCCGGGAGCGAAGATCGGTGTCATCGGCGCCAATGGATCGGGGAAGTCGTCGCTGCTCCGGATCATGGCCGGGGAGGACGACGGGTTCAGCGGCGAGGCGCGCCTCACGCCCGGCTTCACGGTGGGATATCTGGCCCAAGAGCCGGCACTCGACGCGGCCAAGGATGTGCTCGGCAACGTGACCGACGGCGTGGCCGGGACCAGGGCGCTCCTGGACCGCTATGACCAGGTCTGCGCGGCGATGGGTGGGCCGGATGCCGACATCGACGCGTTGCTCGCCGAGCAGGCCGATCTCCAGGACCGGATCGACGCCGCCGGTGCGTGGGACCTGGACCGAACGCTGGAGATCGCCATGGACGCCCTCCGGCTTCCGGCGCCAGACGCCGCCGTCGACACGCTCTCGGGCGGTGAGCGCCGGCGGGTGGCGCTGTGCCGACTGCTGCTCTCCAAGCCTGATCTGTTGCTGCTGGACGAGCCCACCAACCATCTGGACGCCGAGTCGGTGGCGTGGCTGGAGCGCACCCTCCAGGAGTATCCGGGCACCGTGGTGGCGGTGACACACGATCGGTACTTCCTCGACAACGTGGCCGGGTGGATCCTCGAGCTCGACCGGGGGAGCGGTATCCCCTGGGAGGGCAATTACTCGTCCTGGCTCGAGCAGAAGCAGCTCCGCCTGGCAGCCGAGGAGCGTGCCGATCGGGCCCGGAGCCAGGCCCTGGCCCGTGAGCTGGAATGGATCCGCCTGTCACCGAGGGCCCGCCAGGCCAAGGGGAAAGCTCGGGTGAACGCCTACAACGACCTGGTGGCGGCGGCCGAGTCGGCAGAGGGGCGGTCCGACGGGTTGGAGATCGTCATCCCGCCCGGACCCCGCCTCGGCGACCAGGTCGTCGAGGCGAACGGGCTCGTGAAGGGCTTCGGCGACCGTCTCCTCATCGACGGGCTGTCCTTCATGCTTCCCCCCGGCGCCATCGTCGGCGTCGTCGGCCCGAACGGGGCGGGAAAGACCACCCTGTTCCGCATGATCGTCGGGGAGGACGCTCCCGACGAGGGCACGCTCACGATTGGCTCGACCGTGGTCCTGGCCTACGTCGACCAGTCCCGCGAGGGGCTGGTGGCCGATGCCACGGTCTACGACGAGATCACCGGCGGGGTGGACCGGATCGTCGTCGGGCAACGGGAGCTCCACGGGCGGGCCTATGTCGCCGGCTTCGGCTTCAAGGGCTCGGATCAGCAGAAGAAGGTCGGCCAGCTCTCCGGCGGGGAACGGAACCGCCTCCAGCTGGCCAAAGTTCTCGTGCGGGGGGGCAACGTGCTGCTCCTCGACGAGCCGACCAACGACCTCGACGTCGACACGTTGCGG
Source organism: Actinomycetes bacterium (assembly GCA_021820665.1). Classification (GTDB taxonomy): domain Bacteria; phylum Actinomycetota; class Acidimicrobiia; order Acidimicrobiales; family RAAP-2; genus JAKADK01. Next base: position 5,904 of record JAKADK010000084.1, read on the forward strand.
GCGCTTGAAGAGGCGCTCCTCGCCTTCCCCGGGTGCGCGGTGGTGATCAGCCACGACCGGTGGTTCCTCGACCGGGTGGCCACCCACGTGCTGGCGTTCGAGGGTGACTCCCAGGTGCGCTGGTGGGAGGGGAACTTCAGCGACTACGAGGTGGACCGGCACCGTCGGCTCGGTGCCGACGCCGACCACCCCCACCGCGTCCGCTACCGCCCCCTGGTGCGCGGCTGAGCCCGACCCCGGGGCGCCGAGCCGAGGAGTCCCAGCCGAGGAGTCCCGGGGGTCGGCCCGGCGTCCCGATCCGGTAGAGGACGGCACCGAGGTCGAGGTGAAAGGCTCTCGAGGTCGAGGTGAAAGGCTCTCGAGGTCGAGGTGGAAGGCCCTCGAGGTCGGGTCGATTGGAGCGGGCTGGGCCGGTGTGACGCCCGTGCACTACATTCTGGAGGGCAGTAGCCGGAGGGGAGGGTAGCCCGCCGGTAGGCGCACCAGGGGTATGCGCGGGCGGTGGCTCGCGTAGCGAGGAGTGGCAATGGAATGCCCGCCAACGGGTGAGGCTGACGCCGTGATCGACATGCTGCGACAGCTCGGTGCGGCGAGCGACGCCGGCGTCGACTTCGTGTACGCAGCGCTGGACCACGTCGCTCGGATGTACCAGCTCGCCGACGCCGAGGTGGTGGTGGTGGACGAGGCGCTCGGAGTACAGCTGTTCGCGCTCGGGCGCCACCCGATCACGCGGGAGCGGGCTACCGAGCTCATGGCGCTCGACCCCGGGTTCTACGCCACCCCCGATGTCGTGCCCGCCGCGCTGAGCAGTGGGGTGGCCAGCCTGTGCCAGCTGGCCCTCGCGCTCCACCTTGCCCGGCATCGGGCCTCGCACGACGCGCTCACCGGCCTGGCGAACCGGCGGGCGTTCGAGGCTGCCCTGGCCACCGCGGCGGCCAAGGGCTCGCGCTACGGCTGGAACTTCACCGTGGTGATCATGGACTTGGACGGCTTCAAGGCGGTGAACGACACCTTCGGCCACGTGGCGGGCGACCAGGCCCTGCGCACCTTCGGGCAGGCACTCCGCAAGGCGCTCCGGACCGGGGACGTGGCGGCCCGCGTGGGCGGCGACGAATTCGGTGTCATCTTGAACAGCGCCTCCCCGGAGGCGGTGGACGCGCTGATCCGGCGAGTGTGGGAGGAGATCCCGTTGAACTACCCGGTGCTGAGCGTCTCGGTGGGCGCGGCGTCGGCGCCCGACGAGTCGGTCGATCCCGCCGAGCTGTACCGGCTGGCCGACACCCGCCTCTACGACCAGAAGGTGGTCAGCCGATGAGCTCGACCTCGAACCGGCCGGTGGTGGAGCTGGGTGATCTGGAGCTGGAGCTCCGGCTGCTCCCCGGCGTCGTGGGCGTGGCGCTGGCGCAGGCCGACGACGGCTCGGCATCGCAGGTGACGCTCCTCGCCGTCAGCCCGGCGCCCTCGCTCGCCGAGGAGGCCGCTCAACTGGCGCTGGTGCACGGTCTGGAGGCCCCACTGGACGTGGTCGACCTGGGGGAGCCGGCAGAGGTCACCGATCTCCCGACCCCTATCCGGCGGGATCATCGGGTGGCGCTCGTGCGAGCCGATTTCCTGCCGGAGACCGGCGTCTGTGAGGTGGAGCTGACCGCCGGCGAGGTCCGCGGCGTGGGCCGCGCCGCCTACGGTCCGATGATCGGCGGCGCGGTGGCGACGTTGGACGCCCTGCGGCAGGTCGGCACGGACCCCCCGTTCTACCTGCTGTCGGCGTGTCACGTCAGCGTGGGCCCCGACGCCCCCACCGTGGTCGTGCTCCGTCCGGTGGCCGGCGGGAAGGACCGCATCGGGATCGCCCATCGCGAGCACGACGTGGAGTCCGCCAGCCGGGCCACGCTGAGCGCAGTCAACCGCGACCTCACCCGCTGAGGTTCCTAGACCTCCTACACTCGGGGCCCGCGTGCGCCGGCGCGTGATCGGCCGGTCGCTCGACGGAGGAGGATGATGGCCACAGGCTCTGCGACTCGCATCTCTCTGCGGTACGGGACGGGGTTCGTCGACCGGACCACCGGGTTGCGGTTCGAGGGGCACCATCCGTTGGAGCGACCGGACCTCTGGGAGCAGTACCTGGACGGTGCGGAGGCCAGTTACGAGCGCTACGGGCTGACCGAGGTCTTCGACCGCAGCGCGCTGGAGGGAGGGGACTCGGTCTCGTTGTTCTTCGTCGGGATCGATGCCGACGGCGTGGTGCGGGCCGGGTTCCGCTGCCACGGTCCGCTCGACGCCGCCTCCGCGTCGCGGGCTCTGGCGGAGATGTCGAGCGCGCCGGAGTCCGAGTCCATGCGGAGGATGGTCGAAGCGCTGGTGCCCTACGGGGTGATCGAGATGAAGGGGGCGTGGGGGGCCATCGAGGGCAAGGGCGCCTACCTGGTGACCAAAACGCTCGCCCGGTGCACGATCTACGCCCTGGCATGGCTGCGGTGCGAGCTGGCACTAGGGGCCGTCGCCGACTACCTGCACGATCCGCTGACCGAGAGCGGAGCGCGCCAGGTGGGCGCGAGCGCCGCCAACTATCCCACCGAGGACTACCGCACCGTGCTCATGAACTGGCGCCGCGCCCGGGCGGTGGCCCAGAGCGACCCCGGACAGGCGGAGCTCGTTCGCAGGGAGCTCGCCGAGCTGGAAGACGGCTCGTCGGTGCGCCGGGCAGGCCCCGGGAGCGACCACCGTGGCCGAAGATGGGTGACGGGATGGCGGCCGGTCCTGCTGAGCGAGCAGGACCGGGCCGGGAGGGCCATCATCGAGTCACTGCGCCGGGATCCCGGCATCGAGCTCCTCGATCTGGTCGATGTCCAGCGCGACGAGCTCCGTCGGCTCCTCGTACCCGGTCTCGACCAGCTCGTGGGCGAGCCGTCGGTGTTCGTCTACTACCCGTGGCGTGACACGGTGGTCAGGATGGTCGGCCCCCGGGCCTTCGGCGCCTTGCGGACGGACCGTAACCGGCACAAGGTCACGAGTGGTGAGCAGGACCGGCTCCGGTCCCGACGTGTCGGTGTCGTCGGCTTGAGCGTCGGGCACGTCATCGCCCACCTGGTGGCGATGGAGGGCCTGTGTGGGATGCTCCGGCTGAGCGATCCCGATGCGCTGGAGACGACGAACCTCAACCGGGTCCCTGCGACCATCCTGGACGTCGGGGTGAACAAGGCCGTCGTTGCCGCCCGGCGCATTGCCGAGATGGACCCCTACCTCGAGGTCGAGCTGGTACCCGGCGGGGTGGACGCCGGCAACGTCGACGCGTTCGTCGCCGACCTCGACGTCGTGATCGAAGAGTGCGACTCGCTGGACGTCAAGGTGCTCGTCCGGAACGCGGCCGCCCGGCATCGGGTGGCAGTCCTCATGGCTACGAGCGATCGGGGGCTCTTCGACGTCGAGCGGTTCGACGTGGAAGGTGATCGCCCGCCGTTCCACGGGCTCGGTCCGTCCCTGGGCGCAGAGGACCTGGCTGGGTTGTCGCTCCTGGAGAAGGTGCCCCACGTGCTCGGCATCCTCGACGCCGAGTTGGTCTCGGCGAGGGCGGCCGCGTCGCTCGTGGAGGTGGGGACCTCCCTGACCACGTGGCCTCAGCTCGGCGACGACGTGCTCCTCGGCGCGGCGACGGCCGCCGCTGCGCTCCGTCGGCTGGGCACGGGCCGTCCGCTCCCGTCGGGAAGGACCCGCATCGACCTGGACGAGGTGCTGGACGGCGCACCCGACCCGCTGCAATGCGTGTCGGAGGGGGCGGCTCAACCGGCTCCACCGCCAGCGGGCGGTGACCGACCACCGGCCGAGCGGGGGGTCCCTGCCGATCCCGACGCGGCGGTGGCCTACGCTGCCTCCCGGGCCCCGTCCGGCGGGAACGCGCAACCGTGGCGCTTCGAGCGGGACGACACCGGGTTGGCGTTCCACCTGGACCCCTCGCGGACGACGGTGATGGACGTGGCGTTCCGTGGAAGCTTCGTGGCCATCGGCGCTGCCCTGTTCAACGCCCGCGTCGCCGCCGCCGCCCAGAGGCGTCTCGGTCCGGTCTCGGTGAGCCGGGAGGCGCGCCCCGGGGAACCGGTGGCGCACGTGGCGTTGCGTCCGGGTGGTGACGAGGAGCTGGCCGGTCTCTACGAGGCGATGTTGGCGCGCGCCGTCAACCGGCGGCCAGGTGACGGTCGGTCGATCGATGGAAGCATCCTGGAGCTGCTGGGTGACCAGGTGGCCCGGGAAGGTGGGACCCTCCACCTCGTCGTCGGGCGGGAAGCGCTGGCCCGGTGCGCCGAGATCTTGGCGGCGTCAGAACGGATCCGTTTCCTCGAACCCCGGCTGCACGAGGAGATGATCGGAGAGCTCCGGCGTCCCGGCGTCGACTCGCTCGACACCGGTATCGATCTCGACACGCTCGAGCTCGGTCCGGGAGACGAGGCGCTGCTGGCAGTGGCCAGCCGGTCCGACGTGATGGCCGTCTTGCGTGAGTGGCGGGCCGGCGCAGTGCTGGGGGGGAATGCACGGCGCTCGGTGGTCACGAGCTCCGCCCTGGCTGTCGTTGCCATGAGCGGGCATGCCCCTGGTGACTATGTCGCCGGGGGCCAGGCCGTGGAGCGATTGTGGGTGGTGGCAGGTCGAGCCGGTCTGGCGGTGCAGCCGGTCTCGCCCGTGTTCCTCTACGCCCGCCATCCTGAGGATGTGCACGAGCTGGTTGTCGACGTGGAGAGGGCGGTAGAGCTCCAGGGGCTCGCGACGGCCTTCGCCCGTGAGACCGGCCTCGCCGGGGGCGAGGCGCCAGTGCTCGTGCTCCGGCTCGGGTTGGCGGCTCCGCCATCGGTGCCGAGCCGGCGCCTTCCTCTCGACCAGGTCTTCTCCCGGACACGCGTCGTCGGGGCTCCAGGCGGCGGCACGACGAGCCGACGATGACAAGGGCGATGACAAGGGCGATGACAAGGGCGATGACAAGGGCGATGACAAGGGCGATGACAAGGGCGATGACAAGGGCGATGACACCACCTGCCCACGCTGGAGGACTAGAAAGGGTGCCCATGTTCGTGCATCGACCGGAGGGGGGGCGTGCGGGCGCGGTCGAGCGCCGGTCCCCACAGAGGTCCGAGGGTGGCCACGGCCGGGCGGCGTGGTGCAAGGGGACACTGGTCCGGGGCACCGGCGCCGTCGTCGCAAGCGCCGCGCTGGCGGCCGGGCTGCTCACCGCGGTCGGGGGTGCCCCCGCGTCGGGCTCGACCAACTCGAACCTGTCGGCGGCGCAGGCCCGGGCGGCACAGATCGAGAACGAGATCACCACCACGGGGGCGCGGATGGATGCCCTGTCCCAGCAGTACGACGGTGCCGTCGTGAAGGTCCAGCAGCTCGATGCCGAGATCGGCCAGACCCGGCACCTGATCACTACCCGGCAGGTCCAGGTGGCCCGGGCGACCGCCCAGCTGCGGGCGGCAGCGGTGAAGAGCTACATGGACGGCAACTCTGCCGGACTGGCCGGCGACCTCTTCGACACGAACGAGTCACAGGTAGCGGTCACCGAGGAGTACGCCAAGATCGCGGCAGGGAGCATCAACACGGTGATCGATGCCGTGCGGACCGCCGAGCACCAGCTGCAGGCGTCGGAGACGACCCTGGCGAGCGAGCAGGTGGCAGCGAAGGACCAGGAGGCCACCGCCGCCGCCGCCATCCAGCAGACCCAGGCGCTCCAGGTGCGCCAGGACGCCGCCCTGAGCCAGGTGAAGGGGCAGATCGCCACCGATATCGCCATCCAGAAGGCGGCGGCGGCGCGAGCCGCCCAGGCGGCAGCCCAGGCCGCGCTGGTGCGAGCGCGACAGCAGGCGGCGGCCCAGGCGGCCGCGCAGCAGGCGGCGGCCAGTGGAGGCCAGGCGGGCGGAGGCGGCTTCACGGGGGCCGGGGTGACGCCCCCCCCTCCCTTGGGGGGTGGGTCGTTCGCCGCC
>JAKADK010000085.1 GCA_021820665.1 Actinomycetes bacterium
CTGCAGTGGCGCCTTCGAGCAGGTCGGCGATGAGGTCCTCAGCCACACTGGCATCGCCGGCGTTGCCGGGGGTGACAGCGGTGTCGGTGATGATCTCGGTGTCCGGATCCACAGCAACGTGACCCTTGTAGCCGTCGAAGCTCCTCGCCTGGGTCTTGTGCCCGTGGCGGGCCTCGGGGTCGACGACAGAGATCACCCGGTCCTTGGCCACCTTGCGGGCGATGCGGAACGTTCCGCTGTCATCTTCTTCCAAGTCCTGACCGACCACGGTGGCGAGCAGGCGGGCGGCCTCTTCGACCTTTTCTGCGAGCTCACGGCCGTCCAAGACGGCCAGGCAGGCGTAGGCATCTTTGGCTCGAGAGTCGACGAGGCCATCGCGTGCTGCCTGGTCGTCCCAGTCGATCTGGGGTTTGGACGCCGACGCGTAGTCGTCCCCGCTCCTTATGACCCGGCGCAGCTCGTCTTCAAGGTCTGCGTCGGCGACCTTTACCAGTCCCCGGATAGCCGAGCGGATCAGGGTGACGGTGTCCATGGTGGCGACCGCGTCGTAAAGCGGGGTCGAGTCGAGCGCACGTTTCTTGCCGACGAGCCCCGCTCCTCTCGCGGCTGCGAGCGCAGCGGCGAAGATGCGGTCGGGATCTTTCGAGTTGCGCAGCCGCTCGCGCATGTCGACGAGCACGGTGTGGGCGAAGGTGGCCCAACCCGAGCCGTCGTAGCCACCGACCCCCGCCGCGTAGCGCCAGCGATTGTCGAAGCAGTAGCGCTCCACTGCCTCGCGGTCCGACAGCCCCTCCAGGCGCTGGAGCACCATCACCGTCGCCACCACCGAGGGCGGGACCGAGCGCCGTCCCTTCGTCTCGTCGAACAGGTCGGCGAACGCTTCGTCAGGGAATAGCCCATCGCGCTCTCTGGCGAGGAACGAGTAGATGGAGCGCTCAGGCAACGCCTCGGCGCAAAAGCGCCCCACGTCGTCGAACAGGTCACCCTGCTTGTCGGCCACTCCGAGGGTCATCAGCGCCTCCCGATCGGGGAACTACAGCGCTGTAATTCTCTCACATCCAGGCGCGGATCGCGACTCGAGATCGACGCGAAAGACACCAGCCACCTAGCGGGACTTTCCGGGATAGTCCGTGATGGAACGTTGCCCAGGTGGGAGGCATTTGCGGTGCCGGTCTGCCGTACCTCACTCTTGGTCTGGCTCAGCGCTTCGGGGCGTAGGCGTCGAGGCCGAAGAGGTCGTAGAGGCGACGCTGGATGGGGTCGGTCTCGGTGAGCGCGCCGGGCACGGGGCCGTCCTCGCTCGCTCTGGTAGAGCATCAGCGTCTCCTCGATGCCGGCCAGGGTGTCGGGCAGCTCCCGGACGCTCGGGTGCATCCCGGCGTGGTCGGCTTGCCGCACCATGAGCCGGGCGACCATGAGCGCGAGCACGCAGTAGAGGCAGTAGAGGCAGTAGAGGCAGTAGAGGCAGTAGAGGCAGTAGAGGACGTGGACACGGATCTTGGACTCGGTGAAGTGGAGCATCGTCGAGAACGAGACGACCTTCGGGTCCTTCATCTGGCGGAAGTCGCCCTCGACTGACTCCTGGGAGCGGTACTCGGCGACGATCTGGGCGGTTCCGGCCTGCTCGGGCGTCTTGTCGGTGAAGAGGACCCGCTTGCCGAACAGCTCCTCTTCGAGCGCGGCGCGGGCCTTGCCGTCGGTGCGAAAGCTGAGGCGGAGCTCTTTTGGATTCTCACCGGTGAGCGGGACGCCGCCATCGGCGGACACCACAAGTCCGAGACCTGTTGAGCGCCACGCTGGATGAGGACACCGGGGCTTGAGAACGTCGAGCACGGTGAGGACGTGGCGGGCATCAAGACCGACGATGCGCAGGTCGGCTCGCTTCTGCGTGGAGCTGAGCTCACGCTGCACCATGTCAGGTGCAGGCTGCCGGCCGATGGCCTTTGTGGACTGGACGGGGGCGGCCGAGGCGCTCGCCAGCCTTGCCGCGATCGTGGCACTTGGGGTCGCTTCCCGGGTCGCGAGCCTGGCAGCGTGGCCGAGGTGCCGACGGCCAGGTGCCCCAGGCAGCGTGAGCGTACTCGAAGCGCTGGTCGAGGATCTGGACCGTCGAGGGAGTTGGGATCAGCTCCAGATGGTCACGTGCACCGGTGGGCGGAACCTCCCCGGCGGTGTCCCACCGGAGGGGGCGTGCATGGCGTGGGTGGCGGCCGGTGTGGAGAGGAAGTGCCGTAGCGCCGAGGCGGCGGGGCTGCGCCGATCGGGTCGCAGCATCGTCGCGTACCACAGCAGCTCGACGGGAAAGCCGGTCACCTCAAGCAGGCGCAGCGAGCCGCGGGTCAGCTCCGTGGTGACCAGGTGTAGCGCGGCGAGCGCGACTCCCTGGCCTTCCTCGGCGGCCAGCCAGGCCGCTGCCTGGCTGGGGAACACCCGGATCCGAGTCTCGGGCACACCGAGACGCTGAAGGACCTGTCCCGGTGCGCAGGTCGGGTCGTTAGCGTCGGGGTCCACGAGCCACGTCTCGGCGGCCAGGTCTTTGGGGCCAAGCGAGCTGCGCGCAGCGAGGCGGTGGGTCGGCCCGGCCACCATCGCCAGGCGGTAGCGCAGCAGTGGGATGCTCTCGAGGTCTCCGTCGCCGCTCAGGCGCGGCCCGAGAGCCACGTCGCACAGCCGTTCTGCCAGCAGCGCCGGCATCTCCACTCCCTGGACCACTACCAGCGAGACTTCGATGGCTGCGGATCGACTGGTGAACGCGTCGAGAAGCGCCGGCGCCGAGGACTCGGCGATGGCGCCGGTGGAGGTGATCCGGAGCCGTTCGGGCGCTCCGTTCGCCTGGCGCACTGCCGCCTCGGCCTCCACGCCCAGTGCCACCATCTGTGAGGCAAGGCCGACCAGCCGCCGGCCAGCGGGGCTCAGCGCCATGCCCGAGGGGCCGCGCTCCACCAGCGGATCTCCGAGCTGGCGCCTGAGCGAGGCCAAGGCGGCGGCCACTGCCGGCTCGCTCACCCCGAGTGCCCGAGCAGCGGCGGTGAGCGAGCCAAGCCGGGCGACGAGGACGAAGGCCTGGAGCTGGTTGAGCGTCATCGCCTCCCGGCCTAGCACACCGTCTGGTCCGGTCCAGTAAGCGATGCTTTACTCGGGTATTGACCCCAATGCTTCTCGGCGCGAACGTGACTGCGAGAGGCGCAGCGGCGCCGTCGGGCACCCAGGTCGCAGGAGCTGTTCGGGGGGCTGGTGTCGCGTAGGCGAAGGAGAGGCGATGCAGGTACCGGCACCGATCGAGTACGAGCGCGCAGCAAGCGTGGACGAAGCCATCGCCTTGTTGGAACGCCACGGCCCGAACAGCCGGCTGATCGCCGGCGGTCATAGCCTCCTGCCGATGATGAAGCTGCGCTTGGCCCGGCCCGAGGTCCTCATCGACATCAACGACCTCCATGACCTGGCCTACCTGCGCCTCGACGGGCCGACGCTGCACATCGGGGCTATGACCCGCCACCGCGACCTGCTTGGTTCGGATCTGGTAGGCGAGCACCTTGCGATCCTGCACGACGCCGAGCGAGTGGTGGCCGACCCCATCGTCCGGAACCGGGGCACCGTCGGCGGGTCGCTGTGCCAGGCGGATCCCTCCGAAGACCTCTCCGCAGCCTTCGCCGCCTGCAAGGCCAGCGCCGTGGTGCGCGGATCGGGCGGCATCCGGGTCGTGCCCATGGACCAGTTCCACCAAGGCGCGTACACCACCGCCGTGGGCCCCGCCGAGATGTTGGTGGAAGTCCAGGTCCCGATCCACCCTGGTGCGGGCAGCGCCTACGAGAAAGTGGAACGGCGGGCGGGAGACTGGGCGATCGCCGCCGCGGGTGCCTACCTGCGCATCGCCGGTGGAGTGATCGCCGAGGCGGGCATCGGGTTGGCGGCAGTGGGCGCCACCCACTTCCGCGCGGCCGAGGCCGAAGCGTCGCTGGTCGGTGCTCCACCCAGCGAGGAGACGCTCGCGGCGGCCAGCCGGCTGGCGGCCGAGCACTGCGACCCGGTGGCCGACCAGCGCGGACCGGTGGACTACAAGCGGCACTTGGTGGCCGAGCTGAGCCTCCGGGCGCTGCGCCGGGCTGCTGATCGTGCGGTTGGGTAGCTGGTGCCTGGCGTCTATCTCGCAGTGGTAGGAGGTGCGAGCACACGGGTTGCTCCAGCAGCGGTGACCGGCAGACCAGGCTCGAATGTGAACGCGAGAACGTGAAACGTGAACGGACGGACCAGAGGTGCCAACTGGAGCGGTCGTCGCGAGTCGAAGAGAAAGGCGCCCGATGTCCGTGGAGCCCGCGTCGACGGCGTAGTACCCGTGGGGATGGAGATGGTACGAGAGGCCTGGAGAAGCCACGAGGGACAGCAGCACCACGAGCGCACTGCGGCCACGAGAGGCCGAGAGGACGAGCGACTTGTCGACAACCAGAGGGAGGGCGCGCGATGCAGGTGGCCATGACCGTGAACGGGCGACCGGTGCACGGCGAGATCGAGCCGAGGATGCTGCTCGTGCACTTCGTGCGTGATCAGCTGGGACTCACCGGCACCCATTGGGGATGCGACACGTCGAATTGCGGCACGTGCGTGCTGTGGATGGACGGCGAGCCGGTGAAGAGCTGCACGGTGCTTGCCGCCATGGCCCATGGCCATGAGATCCGCACGGTGGAGGATCTTGAGCGTGACGGGGAGCTCGATCCGGTCCAGCAGGGGTTCGTCGAACAGCACGGTCTGCAGTGCGGGTTTTGCACGCCGGGCATGATGATGACAGCCCGGTGGCTGCTCGACCACAACCCCCATCCGAGCGAGGCCGAGATCCGCGAGGCGATCTCGGGCCAGATCTGCCGGTGCACCGGCTATGCGAACATCGTCCGGGCCATACAGTGGGCGGCCGAGCATCCTAGGGTCGAGCCGGAGACGGTACCGGAGGCGTTCGCAGCGGCGGGGCAGGCGCCAGAGCGCTCCGGTGAGGAGGTAGGGGTTCGGTGACGACCGTCGAGGAGGCGCCGGCCGTTCCCATGGGATTCGGCCGCATGACCCGAAAAGAGGATGCCCGCTTCGTCCGGGGCCGGGGCAACTACGTTGACGACATCGTCTTGCCGGGGATGCTGCACGGGGCGGTGCTGCGGGCCAGCCTGCCCCACGCCCGCATCACCCGGATCGACACCTCGGCGGCCGAGGCACATCCCAAGGTGCGGGCGGTGATCACCGGGTCGATGCTCGAAGACCTGAACCTGGCGTGGATGCCGTCGCTCTCCCACGACGTGGTGCCGGTTCTCGCGACCGACAAGGTGCGTTTCCAAGGCCAGGAGGTGGCGTTCGTGGTGGCTGACGACCGCTACGCGGCGCGTGACGCGCTGGAGCTCATCGAGGTCGACTACGAGCCGTTGCCGCCGGTGATCGACGCCCGCCAGGCGATGGCGCCCGGCGCGTCGGTGATCCGTGACGACATCGACGGTAAGACGGACAACCACATCTTCGACTGGGAGGCCGGTGACCGGGCCTCCACCGACGCCGCGTTCGCCGCTGCGGAGGTGGTGGTCGCCCAGGACATGGTCTACCCCAGAGTGCACCCGGCGCCCATGGAGACCTGCGGGGCGGTAGCCGACATGGACAAGGTGTCGGGCAAGCTCACCATGTGGTCGACCACCCAGGCCCCCCACGCCCACCGCACGCTGTACGCGCTGGTGGCGGGCCTGCCCGAGCACAAGATCCGGGTCGTGAGCCCCGACATCGGCGGCGGCTTCGGGAACAAGGTCGGCATCTACCCCGGCTATGTGCTCGCCATCGTGGGATCCATCGTCACCGGCAAGCCGGTGAAGTGGATGGAGGACCGCTCCGAGAACCTCATGTCGACCAGCTTCGCGCGCGACTACCACATGCATGGCGAGATCGCGGCGACCGCGGATGGCAGGATCACCGCGCTACGGGTGAAGGTCCTCGCCGACCACGGCGCTTTCAACAACACCGCCCAGCCGACCAAGTTCCCTGCCGGGTTCTTCCATATCTTCACCGGGTCATACGACCTGCAAGCCGCCCACTGCGAGGTGAGCGGGGTCTACACCAACAAGGCGCCCGGTGGGGTGGCGTATGCCTGTTCGTTCAGGGTGACCGAGGCGGTGTACCTGGTGGAGAGGATGGTGGACTGCCTGGCCGACGAGTTGGGCATGGATCCCGCCGAGTTGCGGATGCGGAACCTGCTACGCCCCGAGCAGTTCCCCTATACGTGCAAGACCGGCTGGGTCTACGACTCCGGCGACTACCCTCGGGCGCTGCGCCTCGCGTTGGACATCGCCGGCTACGAGGAGCTCCGTCGTGAGCAGGCCGAGCGCCGCCAGCGCGGCGAGCTCATGGGGATAGGCCTGTCGTTCTTCACCGAGACGGTGGGGGCCGGGCCCCGCAAGCACATGGACATCTTGGGCCTCGGCATGGCCGACGGGGCCGAAGTTCGGGTCCACCCGACCGGCAAGGCGGTGGTGCGCCTGTCGGTGCAGACCCAGGGCCAGGGGCACGAGACGACGTTCGCTCAGATCGTCGCCGAGCAGCTCGGCATCTCGCCGCAGGACATCGACGTGGTCCACGGCGACACCGACAACACCCCTTTCGGGCTCGGCACCTACGGCTCGCGCTCCACCCCGGTGTCGGGTGCCGCGGTCGCGGTTGCCGCCCAGCGGGTCCGGGACAAGGCTCGGATCGTCGCGTCGGCCATGTTGGAGGTTGCGCCCGAAGACCTCGAGTGGGAGAAGGGGCGGTGGTTCGTACGCGGCGACCCGAGCGTGGGGGCCACCATCGGGGAGATCGCGATGGCCGCCCACGGTTCCCTGGAGCTTCCCGAAGGGGTCGAAGGCCATCTGGATGCCGAATGCGTCTACGACCCGCCCAACCTCACCTACCCGTTCGGGGCGTACATCTGCGTGGTTGACGTCGACCCGGGCACCGGTCAGGTGAAGGTCCGGCGATTTGTCGCCGTGGACGACTGCGGACCCCGGATCAACCCCATGATCGTGGAAGGACAGGTCCACGGCGGCCTGGCCGACGGGGTGGGGATGGCGCTCATGGAGGTCATGGCGTTCGACACCGAGGGCAACCATCTCGGCGGCTCGTTCATGGACTACCTGGTACCCACCTCCCTCGAGTGCCCGATGTTCGAGCTCGGCGAGACCGTGACCCCGTCGCCGCATCACCCGCTTGGATTGAAAGGAGTGGGGGAGTCGGCCACGGTGGGTTCGCCGCCGGCAGTGGTGAACGCGGTGCTCGATGCCATCGGGGTCCGCCACGCTGACATGCCGTTCACCCCGGCACAGGTGTGGCGGAGCATGCAGGGGCGGCCGCTTCGCACCGACCTGGCTGTCGAGTGAACGGTGACCCGGTGACGTCCGGCGCGCGAGCTTGGCCAGGCGGGCCGACCGGCATACAGGGCGATCCGCCGGTGCGGGCCGAGACAGGAGCTACCCGGGATCCGGTCTCCCCAGCCGGCTCGATGGCGGTCGCGCCCGTCGCGCCGGGCCGAGTAGGGACGTCGGAGGAAGGTGCTGGGGCCGACCCGCGGACGTTGGCGAACGAGCTGCGCGCGCGGGGGGTGCGCTATGTGTCGGCGACGGTGGTGCGCGCCGAGCGGCCTACCTCCGCCCATGCCGGCGACAGTGCCGTCGTGCTGGCCGACGGGGCTATCGTCGGTTTCGTCGGCGGAGCTTGCGCCGAGTCGAGCGTGCGGCTCCATGCGCTGCGAGCACTCCGGGTCGGGTCGCCGGTGTTGTTGCGGATCACCCCGAGCGACGGCGCCGACGTTGCGATCTCTGTGCCTGGGGCAGTGCCTTCCCGGGCGGCGGATGCCGAGGCCAGCACGACGGCGACCGGCCCGGACGATCGACTGCGCACTGGGGTGGCGGCTGCTAACGCCGCCGTGGTCCCTGCGACCCCTGGCGCGCGTCCCGCGACCCCCGCAGCCGACGCACCGCCTCGCGGCGATGGCGACACGTCCGCAGAGGTTCGTATGGACCCCGGTGACGGCGGCGCCGTCACCGTCGCCAACCCCTGCATATCGGGGGGCACCCTGGAGATCTTCTTGGAGCCGGTGCTTCCGGCCCCCCTGGTGGTGGTCCACGGCGACGCCCCGGTTGCCCAGGCGCTGTGCGCGGTGGGTCGGGCCGCTGGCTTCGTGGTCGAACGCCATGGCGGTCGCGCGGGGGCCGGCAGTGGTGAGGCGGCTGCCGCGGTTGCGGTGGAGCCCGCCGGTGGTGTCACCGGGCTTCCTGCGTCGGGCGGCGGCGGCGGCGCCTATGTGGCCGCCGACGGTGGTGGCGCATGCTCGGACCTGGCAGGCGCGCTGGCCGTCGTGATTGCCACTCATGGCCGTGACGAGTTGCGCCTGCTGCAGGCAGCCCTCGAGGCCCAGGTGCCCTACATAGGCCTGGTCGCCTCCCCACGTCGCGGCACCGCGGTCCTCCGGCAACTGGCCGTGCCCGACGAAGCCAGAGCGCGGATCCGGACTCCGGCCGGGCTCGATCTGGGCGCACGGCGACCGGGGGAGATCGCCCTCTCGATCTGGGCGGAGATCGTGGCCGTCGCAGCCAAGCGATCGGTGGCGGCCTCTGCCGCCGGCCCCGGGAATGAGCCTGCACTCGCTCCTGCGGTGGTACCGGGGCCCGCATCGTCTGGGTCCGTGCCGACACCGCCGCCGCCAGGGCCGGCTTCGCGCGTGGTCTTCCCGGCGCCGGCGGGGGCGCCGGAGCCAATTGCGCCGCCATCGCCGGTGGCGCCTGACGTGGCGATCGACCCGGTGTGTGGCATGGAGGTGGCGGCGGTCGCTGCCAGTGCGCAGTGCATGCGAGACGGCGTGCGCTACTACTTCTGCGGATCGGGGTGCCAGCAGGCGTTCGAGGCCGGCCCCGGCGCTTCCGCGGCGCGGTGAGGGGCCTGCTGGCCAGCCGCGAGGCACTGGCCGCCGCCCTCGAATCGGTCGACTACCTGGCCGGCAGCGGGCTGGCGACTGCCGTCTACCTGGCGGTCGAGCTGCCCCAGCCGATCCTGCTGGAAGGGGAGCCCGGCGTGGGCAAAACCGAGGTGGCCAAGGCCCTGGCCACGGTCCTCGACACGGCACTGGTCCGCCTGCAATGTCACGAGGGCATCGACGCCGCCGAAGCCCTCTACGAATGGGACTATCCCCGCCAGCTCCTGGCGATCCGACTGGCCGAGTCCCGGCACGTGGCGCTGGAGGAGGCCGAGCTGTTCACCGAACGCTACCTGGTGGCGCGGCCGCTGCTCCAGGCGCTGCGCCACCAGGGGCCCCGCCCGGCCGTGCTGCTGGTCGACGAGGTGGACCGGGCCGACGACGAGTTCGAAGCGTTCCTGCTGGAGCTGCTCGGAGAGTCCAGCGTCACCATCCCCGAGATCGGGACGGTGCGTGCACACCAGCCGCCGGTGGTGCTCCTTACCTCCAATCGGACCCGTGATCTCCACGACGCGCTCAAGCGCCGCTGCCTCTACCACTGGATCGACTATCCGCCGCTGGACCGGGCTGTCGAAATCGTGCGCAGGCGGGTGCCGGGCTCGTCGCGGCTGGTGGTCGACCAGGCGGCTCGGGCCGTGGAGCGTCTGCGCCAGCTGGATCTCCAGAAGCCGCCAGGCATGGCAGAGACCATCGACTGGGTTGCCGCGCTGGTGCTCCTGGGAGCGGACACCATCGACGAGGCCGCTGCCGCGGCCACTGCCGGCTCAGTGCTCAAGTACCGTGAAGACCAGGACCAGCTGGGTGCCGGGGGCCTGGCTGCCCTCGTGGAGCGCTGAGCGCCGTGGGCGATGCCGGGGGCGTGCTCGGCGGTACGGCGGCCGCTGGTGCACGCGGTGGACGATCGCGAGCCCCCGCGCCACGCGGCAACTCCCTTACCGGGGGCGCCGATTTGGCTCTGCTGGCCACGAAGCTGTGCAGCCGGCTGCACGAAGCCGGGCTGACCGTCGGACCCGAACGGGCTGGGCGGTTCGTGTCGGCGGTGCTCCTGGTCGAGCCGCTCACCCTCGACGAGCTCTACTGGTGCGCGGCGGCCACGTTGACCGCCAGCCATCAGGATCTGGCCGTCTTCGACGCCGTCTTCGACGCCGTCTTCGGCGGTCTGGGGCACCTCGCCACGCAGCGCGGCGACCCCGGCGCGCCGGGCCGCCGGGCGATTGCCCCACCAGCTGCTCGAGATCCGGCGCCGGCCACCGGCGCTGGCGGGCAGCACCGTGGTGTCGGGGCGATGGTCGGTGGACGCGAAGCCCATGGGGCCGACCGCGCCACCCGCCAGGTACATCTGCTGGCCAGCCGGGCGAGTGACACCGAGCGCCTGGCGGCGCGGGACTTCGCCAGCTTGGACGCCGACGAGCTGGCAGCGCTGCGCTTGGCCGGCGCCAGGCTCCGAGCGGTGCTTCCGGTCCGGATCTCGCGCCGTGCCCGCCGAGGGAGCCGGGGACGGCACCTCGATGTGCGGGCCATGCTGCGCGCGAGTCGCCACACCGGCGGTGAGCCGCTGCGCCAGGTGCTCCGGAGCCGGACAGAGCGACCCCGACGCCTGGTCATGCTGCTCGACATCTCGGGGTCCATGGCCCCCTACGCCAGGGCGTACCTGCAGCTGCTGCAAGGCGCATCGGGGTTGGCCGGTGCCGAGGTGTTCAGCTTCGCCACGCGCCTCACCCGCCTCACCCGGGTCCTGCGTGACACCACGGCGACCGAGGCACTGGCCCGGGCCGGGACCACGGCGCCGGACTGGTCCGGCGGCACTCGGATCGCGTCGAGCGTTGCCCAGCTGCTTGATCTCCACGGCCGGCGAGGCATGGTCCGCGGTGCTGTGGTGGTGGTGGTGTCCGACGGATGGGAGTGTGGCGACGCCGGCGCGCTGGCCGAGCAGATGTCTCGCCTGTCCCGCCTCGCCCACCAGGTGATCTGGGCCAACCCCCGCCGCGCCGCCCCAGGGTACGAGCCGGCGGTGGCGGGGATGGCAGCCGCCCTGCCATTCTGCGACGCCTTCGTGAGCGGCCACAGCCTCGACGCCGTGGAAGAGCTGGTCGCGCTGTGGGAGGTGGGCCGGCGGTAGTGGTCTGATCGCGACCTCGTGCCGTTGCTGCCTGCGCGCAGCCTGAGGGCATCACAGATCGTCGCGAGATAGCGCCATGCGGGCCGCATCGCAGGCTGTCGCGTCATGCGATTCGAACGCCTGGCGACTTGGTCCCCTGCCCCACCCTCGGAACCATCGAGCACGTCCTCGGGGAATACGTCAGCAACGCCCGGCTCGGGCTCGCTTCCTGAAACGTGTCGCACATCCAGAGACCGGCAGACCAAGAAGGACTACAACCGTCTCATGCGCGATGGTCTTGCCCAGATCTGCGACCCGGTTCCCATCGACACTCCACTACGCCGTCACTTCGACCGATTGGAAGGTGCCATCACCAATCTGATTGAAGAAGTTGGCCTC
>JAKADK010000086.1 GCA_021820665.1 Actinomycetes bacterium
ACAGCCGTCCTCCCGCATGGCGCCATCGGTGTCGATGATCTCGCGCTCGGGAGGAGAGAGGTGGTGTTCCACCAGGAACGAGCGGCGCCCGACTTTCCACAGCGCGACCCCCCGACGTAGCTGGGGAAGGAGCTGGCTTTCGGTCTCGGTCAAGCCGAGGGCGTCGGCCGCCCGGGACACCTCCCCGTGCGGCTGGGCATAGACGACCCTGGTCTCGGAGTCGGCAAGGAGCCCGTGGGCCAGACCGACCTGCTCCGAGCCGGCTGCGCCGACGGTGCCGAGGTCGGACAGGCGGTGGAGCACCGCCACGTTGGACACCCCGAACGCCCGCGACAGCTTCCACGACGTCTGCAACCACCGGGCCACGCCCAGGTTGGACAGGATCGCCCACGCCTCGTCGACCACCACGATCACGTGCCCGGGTGGCCGCCGCAGGAGGGCGCTCTGGAGCCAGGCCGTGGCGCACGCCATCAGCACCCCGAGTGCCGGGGAGTTGTAGACGGCAGAAAGGTCGAGCACGACCAGCGGCGCGTCCAGCCGGAGCCCTGGTGTCGTCGGACCGTCGAACATCCCCCGCAGGTCGCCGGACACGAGCCGCCGGAGCTCGAGGGCGATGTCGCGGCCGTCCTCCATCAAGAGGGCTCGGGTCGTGCGCAGAACACGGGCACCGTCCTCGGGAGGGTCGAGCAGCGCGTCGACGACCTGGGGAAGCACCGGGGCCTCGGCGCCCTGGCCGGCACGGAGCACCGCGTGGGTGAGCGCGACGTCGACCGCCGCCCGCTCCCGGGGGAGGAGGTCGCGCCCGAGGCAGGCGACGGCAAGAGAGCTGAGCAGATCGATGCCGCGCCGCCACTCGGCCCGGGTGGGCACCTCCTCCCACGGATCACCCCGGCCGGCTCCAGCAGCGCCGTCCCCGGTCCCGCTCCCCTCGCCGCCGCCAACGGACCAGGAGGCCGATCGGTCGGCACCGTACAGGCCCGGCGAGGCGGTGGAGAGCCCACCCCCGAGTGCTTCCAGAGGGTTCAGTCGCACTGCCCCCCCGGGCGAGAGCGCCACGGGCCGGACCGACCACGCCGCGGCCAGTGCGCCGTACTCACCCTTGGGGTCCACCACCCACGCCTGTCGCCCGAACACCGCCTGACGCCAGAGGTAGGACTTCACGAAGGCGCTCTTTCCCCGGCCGATCTGCCCGATCACGACCAGGTTCGGGTTGGTCACCACACCCTGCGCATAGAGGTGGAAGGGGTCGAAGACGAACGTCCCTCCCAGGAGGTCCCGACCCACCAGGACCCCTTCGTGACCGAGGCCGGACTCGGTGACCAGGGGATAGGCGGCTCCGAGGTGGCGGGTGGTCGTCACGTGAGCCGGGACCCTGGGCCGGGGAACCCTCATCCCAGTCCCCGGGCCAGCGGGAGCGTGCACGCGAAGGCCACGTCCTGCTCCCCGTAGAGCAGCCGGAGCTCCATCCTGGACTGGCCCGCCGCCTGCTCGGCAGCCGCACACGCGTCCCGCAGGCCGTCTCGCGTCTCGGCCGTCACGGTGACGTACCCCGAGTACCGGTACTGGGCGTGCCCGTCCGCCAGTTCGGCGTCCCGCCGTTCGACCCCCTCGCGCTCGCGGTTCTGACGGGCCGTCACCAGGAACCCGCCCCGCCGGCGGAGCTCACGATCGGCCAGGTCCGACGTCCGGGCCCGGGCCACCTCGCGGGCGGCCCGGGCGGGGGCGACCGGCTCCATCACGAGGGAGAGACTGCGCCGGACGGGTGCGAGCAGGAGCGGTGCCAGGAAGTCGGGAGCCACGTCTTGACGCGGCCACTCCGCGATCCAGTAGGTGGCGTGCCAGGTCCCGTCCGTCCGGAGCGAGTCCCATCTGACGTCCATCGCCGTCGGCCACGGCCACGCCGGTGAGCGCCCGACCACGATGCCCCCGGCTCCTCCCCCATCCGGAGCGGCATCGGCGACCGCCGCGGTCACCTCGGGACGCTCGAGCTCGGCCATCGTGGCGACGGCCTCCCGGCACGCACCCGCCACCATCCGGTCGGAGAGCACCCCCTCCACATCCACGTCGGCCGACCCCAGCAGGCTGTGCAGCTGGCCGAGCTCGCGCACGAGCCGGTCGGCCCCCGCCGGGCCGCGCCTGGACCCCGTCCCGGTCTCGCGGCGCATCCGCACGCTCAGCGCCAGCAGCACACGGTGGCGGCGGGTGGTCGGCATCGAGCGCTCCACCAACGAGGCGTACGACGCTCCCGGCGCGGTGTCGGGCCCGTGACGGGCGGATCGACGGAGATGGGCGCGTACGCCTTCGCCGTGGTCGGGGAGGGACGTTTCGATCCATTGGACGCGTTGGATGTCGCTACCCTCCCGGGCCAGCGATGCCAGCACCTGGGACCAGGCAGCGACCCGAGCGTCCTGCTCTGCTGGGCCGAGAAGCGCGAAGTTCCCGGCCCGCACGGCGAGCACCGCGGTCACGGTTCGGGCCCGATCGTCGACGACGATCCCGGCACGCGGCCCGTTCCCCGCGTCCGGGAGCGGTGTCGCCCGGATCGCCAGACCGCGGAACGGACCGATCGTCGCCCTGGCGTCGAGACTGATGGCGGGGAACAGGGAACCCGATGCCGGCAAGCGCCAGGAGAGACGAGCCCCCGGGGCCGGGACGTGCCCGACCCGACCGGGGTGAGGCGGAGCCCCGAAGGTCGGAGGCACGGTCACCACCGAGCGTCGCCCGCCAAGACCGGAGGCCAGCCAACGAACCACCAACGGGAGCCACTGGTCGCCGGTGCGGCCCCGGAGGGGCCAGGTAGCCAGTCCAGCCGAGACGGCGACACCGACGAGGGCCAGGAGCACTCCGCCGACGGTGGGATGGCCGCGCAGGAACGCGGTGGCGACGACGAGACCCGTGGCGACGACGAGGACCTGACCTCCCCTCCATCCGGCGACGAGGCCACGACGCTCGAGCGGACCGAAGCGGTACCGGACGCGCTCCCTGCTGCCATCACCCCCCATCGCCGTGCCCCCCCACTCCGCCGTGCTCGGCGGCTCCGCCGTGCCCCCCCGCTCCGCCGTGCTCGGCGGCTCTGCCGTGGATTCCCGCTCCGCCGTGCTCGGCGACTCTGCCGTGGATTCCCGCTGCCCCGGTCTGCATCCCGCCCTGTGCCGCGGTGTTCGGCCCGGACGAGGACGCCGAGGCAGGACGAGGTGCCACCCCGCCGTCTTCGGCGGGCTCCCGGATGGCCCGCTCGTAGGCCTCTGTGGCGGGGACGTGGGCCGGGTAGGCCCCGATGCCCGACGGCCGGGCCGGGCCGGAAGACGGTTTTGCCGGCCCGTTCGGTCCGCCACCGCCACCTGGGGTACTGCCACCGCCACCTGGGACCTCGCCATCGCCGAGTCGAGCACCGCCACCGCCTCCGGAGCCGGCGGCGGACCCTCCGGCCAGGGCAAGGGCGCCGTCCCCGCCGGCACCGGCCGCACCTGAGGCGGCCAGCTGGAGCGCGGCGCGCCCGGCGCTTCTCATCGGGGCGGCAGCCGAGTGCAACGCCCCGCGGCCCGTTCCCTCCAGGTGGGCGACGGCACCGGCCTCGACGAAGGGAACCAGCCGGAGGAGCGACCACGGGGCGGCGGCTGCCAGGAGCAGCATGGCCGCTCCGGAGAGGACCGAGGTGAACCCGGGACCCCGGGCCATCTCCGCCGCCGCCAGGCTCAGCACGGTGACGATCACGAACTTTCCCAGCACCAGGGCCACGAGCGTGTCGACCAGCCGTCGGCACCAGTGGGAGATCGCCGGCCAGGCGAGGCTGGCCAACGCCAGGGGAAGGAAGAGCACGGCGACCGTGACGGCTGATTGGCGGACGAGCAGCTCCAGCCACAAGAGCACCGCCCCGAAGACGACGACGATCGCGCCCAGGAACACGATGAACGCGGGGATGGCCGTGCCGCCACCGGTCGCAGGAGCGGCGAGGGCGGTTGCCATCCGGGCCAGGGCGCGGGTCGTGTCCGCTCGGGACCCCCCGGCGACGGCGCTGCTCATGGCATCGCTCAGCGCCAGGCCGAGCTGGACGAGCTTCACGACGACCCCGGTCGCCACCAGCGCCACCGGCACGTTCACCAGCGCGACGCGCAGAAGGGTCGACACGCTCTGGCGGACGACCGACTGGACCACGCCGAGTGCCAGGAGCGGAACGATCACCGCCGCCGCCAGGGCCGCCATCACTCGGAAGTTCGAGACGAACCACGATGTCCCGAGGTTGATGGACGTGGTGGTGTCCAGGGTCGAACCGATCTGTCCCAGCAACCATGCCCCTCCGCTTGCCACCCACGCCGACAGGGCCGACAGCACGCTGCCCATGCCGAACCCGGCGAGACCCGAGCCCAACGACGGGGGGACCCCGATCCCGACGACGGCGACCACGGCAGGGAGGGCGGGGGTTGGCCCGGGCACCACGTCAGTGCACCCCCTGGCCGGCGTGGAAGAAGAAGTTCACGATGGCCGGACCGGCGCCGATGAGCAACGCCGCCAGGCCGGAGATGAGGACCGCCCGTCGGCCCACGTAGGACTGCTGGTAGTTCTGGCCGTGCGACCCGAGGGCCCATGCCGCCGCGCCGATCACCAGGCCGATCAGGGAGAGGGCGAGCGCCCACCCACCGATGCCGTTCATGAGCTTCTGGAGGAGCGAGCCGCCGGGGAGCGCGTTCGGGTCGGGGGTCAAGCTCACGTCCAGCAGACGGCAGCCGATGGCGTGGGTCACGGGGAGGAGGGGAGGAGGAAGCGGAGGAGGAGGAAGCATGGTCCCACCGTAGGATCCTCCATCATCTTTTTCAAGATCTTTCATAGCTTTTTGTGTTCTCTCGACCGGGTCCGCCGCCTACCCCCATGGCCGGACGACCGGCTCAGGCCTGCCATGCTGGAGGCGTGCAGCACGCCGAGATCGGATACCTCGCCATCGCCGTCGTGGCGGTCGTGGCGGTCATCGTGGCCAATCGGTTGGGTCGACGATCGGGGCGGCGGAGCCTCCAGCAGCGCCTCACGTCTCTGGCGACCCGGCTGGGCGTGAGCCCCCCGGACGACGGGGGCATCGAACCGGTCCTCAACCACCTCGAACAGGTCACCGGCGAGGCCTCCCAGGCCGTCACCGAGGCGAGCGCTGATGCCATCCGGTTGCGGCGGGCGCTCGACACCCTCCCGCAGGGGGTGATCGTCTGCGACGAGAACGGCGACGTCGCCTTCCGCAACACGCCGGCGGCGGCTCTCATGAACAATCGTCACAGCGACGCACTGGCCGCCCAGGTCGTGACCGAGCTCCTGGAGAATGCCTGGCACGAGGGCACGGCCCAGCGGACACTGGACCTCTACGGCCCACCGCGACAGACCTTGGCCATCCAGACTCAGTTGATCGACGACGGGCGCCGTCCTCTCGGTGTGATCGCCATCATCGACGACATCTCCGAGCGCCGGCGGCTGGAGGAGATCCGGCGTGACTTCGTGGCCAACGTGAGCCACGAGCTCAAGACACCGATCGGGGCGCTGGGCCTGCTGGCCGAGACGCTCACGGTCGAGGCCGACCCGGCGATCGCGCAGCGGCTGGCCTCCCGCATCCACAACGAGGCGTTCCGGGTCTCCCGGATCATCGACGACCTCCTGGACCTCACCCGGATCGAGTCCGAGGAAGCCCCGCCACGCGAGCCGATCTACGTCAACCTCGTGATGGCCGAGGCGGTCGAGCGGGTCCGGGCGGCAGCCGAGCACCGCCGGGTGACGATCGACCTCGAGGAGCCGGACCCCCCGATCTTCGTCCTGGGCGACCGGCGCCAGCTCATCTCAGCCATGCACAGCCTGCTCGAGAACGCCGTGACGTTCTCCTCGGAGGACAGCACGGTGAAGATCAGTGGGGGAAGGGTGGATGACACCGTCCAACTGTCGGTGAGCGACACCGGAGTCGGGATCCCGGCCCGCGACCTGGAGCGGATCTTCGAGCGCTTCTACCGGGTCGACCACGGACGGAGCAGGGAGACAGGGGGCACCGGCCTGGGTCTCTCGATCGTGCGCCATGTCGCCAACAACCACCAGGGGCGGGTGGTCGTGGACTCCCGCGAGGGGGAAGGGTCGACCTTCACCCTGATCCTCCCGGCGCCGCCGGAGTACGTGTCGTGACGACGGCCTCCGACCCTTCCCGCGTCCGGGTCCTCCTCGCCGAGGACGAGGAGTCGTTCGTGGACGCGCTGGTGATCGGCCTGGCACGGGAGGGGTTCGATGTGACCGTCGCCCGCGACGGGACCGAGGCGCTCCGCCTCTTCGACACCCTCAGCCCCGATCTCATCCTCCTCGACCTGATGCTGCCGAAGATGTCCGGCATCGACGTCTGCCGCTCCATCCGCTCCCGATCGTCCGTTCCCATCATCATGGTGACCGCCAAGGGAACCGAGATCGACACGGTGGTGGGTCTCGAGGTGGGCGCAGACGACTACGTCGCCAAGCCCTACCGGCTCCGGGAGCTGGTCGCTCGCATGCGCGCCGTGCTGCGGAGGACGCCTCCCGCCGACGCTCCCGACGACGCTCCCGACGACGGATCCGCCGGCAGCGGTGCCGGACGCGCCACCGGCGGCTCCGCACGTGGCGGGAGGCCAGACGAGGGTGTACTCGAAGCCGGTGGGATCCAGGTCGACCACGAACGCCGATTGGTGTTCGTCCGCGGCGAGGAGGTCCACCTCCGACGCAAGGAGTTCGAGCTGCTCTCGTTGCTGGTGGAGAACGCCGGCAGGGTGCTCACCCGGGACGTGCTCATCGACCGCGTGTGGGGCTCCGACTACTTCGGCGACACGAAAACCCTCGACGTCCACATCAAACGGCTCCGCACCCACGTCGAGGTCGCGCCCTCCGCCCCCCGGCTGATCCTCACCGTCCGGGGCGTGGGCTACCGCTTCGATCCGGACGGGATCGAGCCGGCGACCTGACCCGTGGTCGGGCGGCCCCGCCGTGGTCGGACGACACGTCTCCCGATCGAGCAGGGCCGGTGGCGCCGGGCCTACGGGGCGGGGGCGAGGATCACGCCCTGGCCACCGAGGTAGGGATGGAGCACGGCCGGGAGGACCACCGAACCGTCCTCCTGGCGCCCGGTCTCGACGACGGCGGCCCAGATCCTGGCCCACGCCAGCGCCGAACCGTTCAACGTGTGGACGAAGCGGGGAGAGCCCCCACCGGCCGGCCGGTACCGGATGTTCGCCCGCCGGGCCTGGTAGTCGGTGCACCAGCTCACCGACGAGACCTCCAGCCATTGGTCGACGCCGGGCGCGTAGACCTCGAGGTCGAACGTCCTCGCTGCCGAGATCCCGAGGTCACCGGTGCACAGGTCGAGGACCCGGTACTGGAGGCCGAGATCGGCCACGAGCGCCTCGGCCCGCCCCACCAGCTCCTCCAGCAAGGCCGGCGCCTGGTCGGGGGTGGCATAGGCGAAGAGCTCGACCTTGTCGAACTCGTGGACCCGCAGCAGCCCCCGGGTGTCACGTCCGGCGGCCCCGGCCTCCCGGCGGAAGCAGGGGGTGGCCGCCGTCAGCCGGAGCGGGAGGTCGGCCTCGTCCATGATCTCCCCTCGCCACATCGACGTCAGTGGCACCTCGGCGGTGGGGATCGCCCACAGGTCGTCCCGTTCCAGGTGGTACGCCTCGTCGGCGAACTTCGGGAGGTGACCGGTGGACATCATCGTCTCCGTCCGCACCATGGTGGGGGGGCGCACCTCCTCGAACGCGTCGGCATGCCGATCCAGCGCGAACGAGGTCAGGGCGCGCAGCAGGCGCGCGCCCACCCCGCGGTAGAGCGGGAACATGGACCCCGAGAGCTTCGCCCCCCGCTCCATGTCGAGGAGCCCGAGGGCGGTGCCCACCTCCCAATGGGGCACGCGCTGTGCCTCGGCGTAGGCCGGTGCCGAGTCTGGCCAGGTGCGGATGATCCGGTTGTCCTCGGGACCTGCTCCCACCGGCGCGTCCGACGCCGGGAGGTTCGGGAGGCAGAGCAGTGCCAGCCGGACCGCTTCGGTGGCCGACTCCGCCTCGGCGGCGGCGGCGCGCTCCGCCTCCCCCGCCAGTCGGCTCTGAGCAGCCAGCTCGTCGGCCCGGGCACTGTCGCCGTCCCGCCGGGCCGCCCCCACCTCCTTCGAGAGCGTGTTGACCCGCGAGCGCAGCTCGTCCCGCCGGCCGGTGAGCGCTCGCGCCTCGGCATCGGCGGCAGCCAGCATGTCGACCTCCGCCGGATCGACGTTGCGTCTGGCCAGCGCCTCTTTCACCATCTCTGCGTCTTCACGTACGAGCCGGATGTCGATCATGATCCGACAACGGTAGCGTGACCGCCTGTGGAACAGCCTGCCGAGAGCCGGGAGCCAGCGCCGGACCACGCTCCCGATGCCGTCGGCGGTCCCGGGTCGGAGGCGTTCAGCTGCGACGAGCTCACCATCCGCTACGGCGGGCGCGTCGCCGTCGACCGCCTGTCGTTTGCAGGTCGAGCCGGTGAGGTCCTGGCGCTGCTGGGCCCGAACGGGGCCGGCAAGACGAGCACGGTGGAAGCCCTCGAGGGCTACCGGCGTCCGGCGGGCGGGCGGGTCGCGGTCCTGGGCCTGGACCCCGTGCGCGACCGCCGCGCCCTCGTCCCCAGGATCGGGGTGATGCTCCAGCACGGCGGCGTGTACCCGACGCTCGGACCGGCCCAGGTGCTGTCGCTGTTCGCCAGCTACTACGACCATCCGAGAGACCCGGGAGAGCTCCTGGAGCTGACCGAGCTCACCGACGTCCGGCGCACTCCATGGCGCCGACTCTCCGGTGGGGAGCAGCAGCGGCTGGCGCTGGCCCTGGCGCTCGTCGGCCGCCCGGAGGTCGTGTTCCTGGACGAGCCGACCGCTGGGGTGGACCCAGAGGGCCGTATCGGCGTCCGGCGGATCATCGCCACCCTCGCCGAGACCGGGATCGGCGTCCTGCTCACCACCCACGAGCTGGCCGAGGCCGAACGGCTCGCCCATCGGGTGGTGATCGTCCACCGCGGTCGGAAGCTGGCCGAAGGTGCCCCCGCTGCCCTGGCGGCGGCGGCAAGCGATGGCTCCATCCGTTTCTCCACCGACCCGGGGATCGACACCGCCTCCGCGCTGGACGCGGTTCCAGACGGCTGGGAGCTGCACGAGGAGTCCCCCGGCTCCTACCGGCTCTCCCCGACCGGGGCACGCGGTGGCACCGACCGGCCGGCGGTCGGCGGAGGTCTTCCGGACACGCTCGGGCGAGGGACGGCGGCGGCGGGTCCGGCGTACGGCCCGGGGGCCCCCGACGTGATCGCTGCGCTCACCGGTTGGCTGGCTTCGCACGGGCATGCCCTCGGCGAACTGCGCACGGGGCGGACCCTGGAGGAGACGTACCTCGCCATCACCGGCCAGGCCCGCCAGGACGGGACGGGTGGTCCCCCCAAGGAGCGGGCCGCCTCTCGGGACGAGGTCGGACGATGAGAGCGTTGGTCGCACAGCTCCGAGCCGAGCTGACGATGGTGTTCACCAACGGGGAGACGGTCCTCCTCACGGTCGGGATCCCCGTGGTGTTCCTGGTGTTCTTCGCGACGGTGCACGTGCTCCCGATCGGGACCCGACATCCCCTGGACTTCCTCGTGCCGGGGATCGTGGCCCTCTCGGTCATGTCCACGTCCATGACCGCGCTCGGCATCGGCGCCGGGTTCGAGCGGGGCTACGGGGTCCTCAAACGGCTGGGCACGACCCCCCTCGGGCGGCCCCGGCTCCTGGCGGCCAAGATCCTCTCCGTGCTCGCCATCGAGATCGCCCAGGTGATCGTGGTCGTCCTCGTCGGTCTGGCCCTCGGCTGGCACCCGGGCACGGGCGGGAGCGGTGGTGCGCACGGCATCGAGACCGGCCCGGCGGTGGCCGCCGTCGTGCTGGGGAGCATCGGGTTCGGCGGGATCGCCCTGCTCCTGGCCGGGGTGTTGAAACCGCTCGTCAACCTGGCCGTCGCCAACGGGCTCTTCGTTGTGCTCCTCCTGCTCGGGGGCATGCTCCTCCCCCTGACGAAGTTCCCGACGTGGTTGGCCGACGTCGCCCGGCTCCTGCCGGCATCGGCGCTGGCAGACGGGTTGGAGCACGCCCTCGGAGCCCACACCCCCGTCACGGGCACCGACTGGATCGTCCTCGCCGTCTGGGCCGTGGCCGCACCGATCGCCGCGGCGGCGACCTTCCGCTGGGAGTGACCGCGGCGGGGTCCGGTCGGCGCGATGGGGTCCGGTGCGATGGGGTCCGGTGCGATGAGGTCCGGTGCGATGAGGCCCGGCCGGTGCGACGGGGTCCGGTGCGATGAGGCCCGGCCGGTGCGACGGG
The DNA here is from genome assembly GCA_021820665.1 of Actinomycetes bacterium. Lineage (GTDB taxonomy): Bacteria > Actinomycetota > Acidimicrobiia > Acidimicrobiales > RAAP-2 > JAKADK01. Next base: position 10,343 of record JAKADK010000086.1, read on the forward strand.
GTCCGGTGCGATGAGGCCCGGCCGGTGCGACGGGGTCCGGTGCGATGAGGCCCGGCCGGTGCGACGGGGCCAGTCAGTGGGTTGACGTGGCGAGGACCCCGAGCCAGTGGTCGAGCTCGGTCGGGGTCAACGGCCCGAGCACGTGGGCGACCACGCGGCCCCGGGCGTCGATGAAGAACGTGTCGGGCAGGCCGTCAAGTGCGTAGAGCGAGTAGCTGACCCGGGTCGACCTGTCGGCCCCCACCGGGTAGGTGACTCCAGAGGCGCGGACGAAGGCCAGCCCGTCGGCCGTGGGGTCGTTGGTGTCGACCCCGACAAACTGGATGGGTGAGTGCTCGGCCCGGAGCCTCGCCGCCGTGCGAGCAAGGAGCGGTGTCTCCTGCCGGCACGGTCCACACCACGAGGCGAAGAAGTTCAGGACCACAGGGCGGTGCCGATCGACGCCAAGGGCGTCCAGGGTGACGGAGGGGCCACCCCCGAGGCGCGGGAGGGTGAAGTTCGGCGGGACGGTCCCGGGTGCGCCGGGGGCGAGAACGGCGCCCTTCCTCGCACCCGAGCCCACGCCGACGAAGAGGACGGCGGCAAGGACGGCGGCGATGGCGCACCCGATCAGGAGAGAACGGGTCCGCCGGGGCCCCCGAGCGGGCGGTCCGGCATCCGGGTCGGTCCGGACGTCACCGTCCGCCCGGTCAGGGATGGTCCCGGTTGCGGCTCCCGTGGCGCCCGTGGCGCCCGTGGCCTCGGGTGCGCTGCCCACCGTGTCGGTCTCCGGTCCGGGTCCGGCACGCTCGGCGCCGGTCGCCGAGGCGCCGGCTCCGACGTCGCGCCCGCCTGGCATGTCAGCGAGGG
>JAKADK010000087.1 GCA_021820665.1 Actinomycetes bacterium
GACCGAACGGATTCAGAGGCCAGAGGAGGTGCCCAACGACGCACGTCCGACAGGTCCAGGGCTCAGTAGTTCACGACCCCAAAACTGAGAAAGTCGAGATGCTACTCATGTCGTGTGTCTACAGGTTTGGCGCCTCCAGAACCCATCGCTCCTGGTCACGGGATTACAGGGGCCGTGATTTGCCTACCAGCTGCGGAACCCCGGTCATGGGGGCCCACCCGGTACTGCCTGCGGCTGCTGGTCATGACCGGACGCCGGTTCCTCTACCCGCAATGCACGTTTTGGTGCCAGACGTTTGCCGGACGCCGAGACGGGTAGAGGAACGACGGTGGGGTGACCGGTTGGACGGTGACACCGTGAGCCCGGTCGCCCCCGGCCGGGGGCGGGCAGCCCAGCCGAACGACCACGGAGGTGACCATGACACAGACGGCAGGAACGACAGTGTGGGCGGGAGCTGACCAGGGCCGGCACACCATGAGACCGACCCAGGTGACCAGCGTGCCGAGGACGGCTCGAAGGCCGGTCCTCCTCGGGCTCGGCGCCTTCCTCGCCCTGCTGGTCGGAGCGTGGGGCGGCATTGCTCCCTACGTGGGGCCGGTGTTCGGCTACTCACCCACCGGGACGGGGGCATGGCGCTGGGCCCTCCCCCCCGGGGTGCTGGCCCTTGCCCCGGGAGCGCTCGCAGTGGTGGCGGCTGTGATGCTCCTCGCCAGTGGGCGGCGGCGCCCCCGGGCGGGTGTCGCCGGGTTCTTCCTGGTCATCGCCGGGGCGTGGTTCGTCATCGGGCCTCTGGCTTGGCGGGTCCTTGAGCACACCGGGGCGTACTTCGTGGCGGCGGGCCCCTTCCGGGAGCTCACCTACCAGGTCGGGGCGAACCTCGGCCCCGGTCTGATCGTGCTGGCGTGCGGCGCGGTCGCTCTCGGACGGGCGAGCCACGGGGCCACCGAAGCACCGGCGACGGCGACGGTCGCTGCGCCTCCGGCGTTCTCCCCGGCACCACCGGCAACGTCGGTGCCCGTCGAGGCGTCCCCTACCGTGACGACGGCTCCTCCGGTCTCCCCGGCCGCGACGGCACCGTCGGACGTGTCGCCCACCTCCGCTGGGACCCCGGCACCCACGTCCCCGCCGCAAGGTGGTACGACACCACCGGTACCCGGCCGCACCGGGGAGCCCACCCCGCCGCCGGCGCCGGGGGAACCCGGGTGAGCAGGAGGACGCCCGGTCTCGGGATGCCCACATGACCCGGGAACCGAGGGGGCCGGCGCACCTCGGCCTCCCCCCCGCCATCCGCGCCTGCCTCTTCGACCTCGACGGGGTCCTCACCGAGACGGCGGCCGTGCACGCAGCCGCCTGGAAGGAGACCTTCGACCGGTTCCTGAGAGCGCGGGCCCAGAGGGACGGCGTCCCGTTCCAGCCCTTCGACGCCAAGGCCGACTACGACGAGCTCGTCGACGGCAAGCCGCGCGAGGAGGGAACGCGCTCGTTCCTCGCCTCCCGCCACATCGAGCTCCCCGACGGACATCCCGACGATCCACCGGGTGCGCCGACCGTCGCCGGGTTGTCCAACGCCAAGAACGACCTCGTCCTGGAGAAGATCCGCACGGAGGGCGTCCAGGCGTTCGACGGGTCGGTGCGGTACGTGCGGGCGGCGCGGGCCGCCGGGCTACGCCGGGCCGTCGTGTCGTCCAGTGCCAACTGCGCGGACGTCCTGGACGCGGCGGGGATCGCCGACCTGTTCGACGAGCGGGTCGACGGCGCCACCGCCGGAGCCGATCACCTGGCGGGGAAGCCGGCTCCCGACACCTACCTGGCGGCGGCAGAGGCCCTCGGCATCGGGCCTGGTGAGGCCGCCGTCTTCGAGGACGCCCTCTCCGGGGTCGACGCGGGGAAGGCCGGCGCGTTCGGGTTCGTGGTCGGGGTCGACCGGGTGGGGCAGGCTGACGCGCTCCGGGCACATGGGGCCGACGTCGTGGTGACCGATCTGGCCGAGCTGCTGCAACAGCCGTGATCCGGCACCCGGCCTACGCCGCCGAGCCGTGGCGCCTGACGGAGACCGCTCTCCACCTAGACGTGCTGGCACAGAGCGAGTCGGTCTTCGCCCTGTCGAACGGACATGTGGGCTGGCGGGGCAACCTCGACGAAGGGGAGCCCCACGGACTTCCCGGCACCTACCTGAACGGGGTCTACGAGTCCCGGCCACTGCCCTACGCCGAAGCGGGCTTCGGCTATCCCGAGACCGGCGAGACGGTGATCAACATCACCAACGGGAAGATCGTCCGGCTCCTCGTGAACGACCACCCCTTCGATGTCCGCTACGGCAAGGTGCACCACCACGAACGAGTGCTCGACTTCCGGACCGGCCTCCTCGAGCGCCACCTCGAGTGGAGCTCGGCCGGCGGCCACCGGGTCAGGGTGGACTCGACACGCCTGGTCTCCCTGTCCCAGCGATCGATCGCTGCCGTCTGCTACGAGGTCGAGCCGGTCGGCGCCACCCTGCGCGTCGTGCTCCAGTCCGAGCTGATGGCGAACGAGGCGCTCCCCACCGCTGGCGGGGATCCTCGCGTCGCTGCCGTGCTCGATGCGCCGCTGCGCTCCGTGGACCACCGCACCTCCGCCGCCGGGGCGGCTTTGGAGCACCGGACGGCGGCCAGCGGGCTGTGCATCGCCGCTGCCATGGACCACCTGATCGACGGACCGACCTCCCTAGAGGTGTCGGTCGAGAGCGCCCCGGACCTGGGCCGGGTCACACTCACGACCGAGCTGGCCCCTGGGGAGCGGCTCCGCCTGGTCAAGTTCGTCGCCTACGGGTGGTCGGCGGCGCGATCAGCCCCCGCCGTCCGCGACCAGGTGGCGGCGGCGCTCGCCGGCGCTCGCCACAGCGGCTGGCGCGGCCTGGTCGACGAGCAGCGGACCTACCTGGATCGCTTCTGGGGGGCAGCGGATGTCGAGATCGACGGCGATCCGGAGGTGCAACAGGCAGTCAGGTTCGCGCTGTTCCAGATCCTCCAGGCCGGGGCCCGGGCCGAAGGGCGAGCGATCCCGGCAAAAGGGCTCACCGGGTCCGGCTACGACGGTCATGCCTTCTGGGACACCGAGACCTACGTCCTTCCCGTGCTCACCTACACCGCCCCGTCGACCGTAGCCGACGCCCTGCGGTGGCGGCACTCGACCCTCCCCCAGGCCCGGCAGCGTTCCGCGCAGATGGGCTTGGCCGGTGCGCTGTTCCCCTGGCGGACGATCACGGGGAGCGAGTGCTCGAGCTACTGGCCGGCCGGCACGGCGGCGTTCCACCTCGGGGCCGACATCGCCGACGCCGCCGTCCGCTACATGGAAGCCACCGGCGACGAGCGGTTCGAACGGGAGGTCGGCGTCGAGCTGCTCGTCGAAACGGCCCGGATGTGGTGCTCACTCGGCTTCCACGACCCCCAGGGCCGGTTCCGCATCGACGGGGTCACCGGCCCCGACGAGTACTCGGCGGCGGCCGACAACAACGTCTACACGAACCTCATGGCGCAGCACAACCTCCGTGCCGCGGCCGAGTCAGTCGAGCGATGCCCCGACGTGGCACGGCGCCTCGGCGTCGGCGACCCGGAGGTGACCGCGTGGGAGGCTGCCGCCGATGCCGTGACGATCCCCTACGACGCCTCGCTGCGCGTCCATGCCCAGTCGGAGGGGTTCACGCACCACGAGGTCTGGGACTTCGCCAGCACGAAGGCGGGGGACTACCCGCTCCTCTTGCACTTCCCCTACTTCGACCTCTACCGGAAGCAGGTGGTGAAGCAGGCCGACCTCGTGCTCGCCATGCAACTGCGGGGCGACTCGTTCACCGACGAGGAGAAGGCCCGGAACTTCGCCTACTACGAGCGGCTCACCGTGCGGGACTCGTCCCTGTCGGCCTGTTCCCAGGCGGTGATCGCCGCCGAGGTCGGCCACCTGCAGCTGGCCTACGACTACCTGGGCGAAGCCGCCCTCATGGACCTCGATGACCTGGAGCACAACACGCGCGACGGCCTCCACATCGCCTCGCTTGCCGGGACGTGGATCGCCCTGGTGAGGGGGTTCGGGGGGATGCGGGTGCGTAGAGGGGTCCCCGCGTTCGCGCCCCGGCTACCCGAGGGCGTGACGCGCCTCGCGTTCGGGATCGTCATCCGGGGCCGCCGGCTCCGGGTCGAGGTCACCCCCGACGCGACCACCTACCGCCTCCTCGGTGGCACCCCGACCGGTTGGCCCCAGGGAGACGCCGCGGAAACCGGTGCCGGAAACGCCACCGACCAGGACACGCTCGACGTTGTCCACGACGGAGAGAGGATCACCGTGCCGACCACCGGCGCGTCGACACGGCCGAACCGGCACGCGCCCCGACCCCCGTACGTCAGCCAGCCGCCCGGCCGGGAGCCGCTCCCCCGGAAGCCGGCACCCTGACGGGGCTGCCGTCGCCAGACCGCTCCCGGGCGGGCTCGGCAACCGGTTGGTAGCGGGCAACGGAGAAGGCGAGGAGCAGCGGGATGTTGACGGCATAGATGGCCAGCATGCAGGTGAGAACGACCAGCAGCCCGCCCCGCGTGCCGTCCAGCACGAACACGTACTCCAGAATGCCGGCGAATACGAGATAGGCGAGCAGCGCCCACCTCGCCACCGAGAAGAACCGTCCCCACGCGAACGGCCGCACCCTGGCGAGAACGCCGACGTTGGTCCCGAGGAGCACGACGGCAAGCGCGAGGACGCCGTACGCGGGTCCGAGTGGCGCATGCCTGGGTAGATACGCCGCCAGATAGACCCCGCCGGCCACGACCACGGCGATGGTCGTGATCGCCATCTCACTGATCGGCGGGAGCCGGCGCCCGTACACGTCGATCGGGAGCACCGCACCGGCACCGGTCGATCCGGCCGGTCCCCCCGGTGCGTCCGACTGCGGCACGCTCCCCGCTTCGCAGCCGCCGTCGCCGTATACCTGGCGGGTACCGCCGGCCATCCCGTCCAGGCTCATGCGGTCGCCAGCCTGGTCATGATGACGAGCGTGGCCACCTGCATGACACCGGTGATCCCGGCCGTGTAGACAAACCGCCGCATCAGACGACCGATCAGCTCGCCGTTGGGCTGGGGCTTCTTCAGCTCGAACAGGACGGCCACGTTCGCCGGTTCCAGGAAGCCGAGCGCGATGACGGCCATGATCGCCACGACGACGTAGGAGGCCACCAACCAGGCATGGTCGGGGTAGTGGGCGGAAAGGTTCCCCAGATGGCGGGCCAACTGCCAGCCGGCCGCCAGGGTCACGACGACCAGGGTGGGCATGATGAGGATCATCTTGGGCATGAAGCGGGTGGAGAACTCGACCCGAGACTGGACCGACATCCGCCCCAGGATCGGGCCGATCACCAGGCCCACGAACAGGTCGATCCCGGTCCACAGGCCACCGCCCACGACGTGGAAGAAGTCGATGGCCCAGAGCCTGTTGGTGGCGATCGCCACCACCAGCCCGACCAACACCACGCCGACAACGGGCAGGCCCCGCAGGGGCACGACCGAGAGCTCCGGTGCAGACACCGTGGCAGGCGCGCCAGCCGGGCGTGCGGCCTCGGGGGGACCCACACCCACCTCCCCCTCTGCTTGCACCTGGACCATCGCCACACCTCCCCACGATCCACTGCGCCCCGGGCCAGGCAGGACTTCGCTAGATCCGAGTCATATCGCTCCCGTGCGGCAGTGTCAACGCCCGGCCCCGGCCGATCGGGCACGACCACCCCGGATGGGACCGCCGGCTGTTCCTCCGGCCGGGGGGCCAGGTGCGATCACCCGGGGTGGGAGCGCCGGGTGTGACCAAGGTGCGCGGCTCTCCGGCACCGTGGGATCATGGCGGAAGAGCCAACGCGCGCCGGAGCGCCCGGCCGACCGCAAAGGAGCACACGTCGTGACCGAACCCGCCGACCTCGTCGCCCAGCGCATCGAGCAGTTGCTGGCCGAACATCACCCGAAGACGACGGACCCCGTCGAGTTCCGCGGCGCCCAGTACGATCTCGGTCTGGCGTGGGTGCACTTCCCCGAGGGATGGGGCGGGCTTGGCCTGCGGCCCGACCTGCAACGGGAGATCGACCGGGAGCTGCGGGAGGCAGGGGCGGCCGCGCCGGGCGAGCGCCACTTCTTCGGCATGACGATGGCCGGCCCGACCATCGTGACTCACGGCAGCGACGAGATCCGGCATCGGCTCCTCCGCCGCATGTTCACCGGGGAGGACGCCTGGTGCCAGCTCTTCTCGGAGCCCGGGTCCGGCTCCGATCTGGCCAGCCTGGCCTGCAAGGCCGTCCGGGATGGCGACGAGTGGGTCGTCTCCGGGCAGAAGGTCTGGAACACACTGGCCCACATCGCCGACCGAGGCATGCTCGTCACCAGGACCGACCCGGACGCCCCGAAGCACAAGGGGCTCACCTACTTCGCCCTCGACATGCACGCGCCCGGCGTCGAGGTGCGGCCGCTCCGGCAGATGACGGGGCAGGCCGAGTTCAACGAGGTCTACCTCACCGATGTCCGGGTCCCCGATGCCGACCGGGTCGGCGACGTGGGCGAAGGGTGGCGCGTGGCCATGACCACCCTCATGAACGAGCGGACCACCATCGGGGGCGGCTCGGCGCCCCCGGCGCGAGGCACCGGGGCGATCGCCGAGGCGGTGCGCATCTGGAAGGAGGAGGCGTCGGTCCGGACGGCGGCGGCGAAGGACCTGCTCCTGCGGCGCTGGATCGAGGCCGAAGTGCTGCGCCTCACCAACGTCCGGGCTTCCCAGAACCGCCGGGCGGGCAATCCGGGGCCCGAGGGATCGATCGCGAAGCTCATGTTCGCAGAGGTCAACTCCCGGATCTACGACCTGTGCATGGACCTGCTCGGGACCACCGCGCTGACCGGCTACGACTACCAGATGCGCCGGGCGGCCAACCTCGGCCTGACCGGCCCCGCCGGCTCGTCCCGCACCATGTTCCTCCGGTCCCGGGCGAACTCGATCGAAGGCGGCACGTCGGAGATCCAGCGCAACATCATCGGCGAGCGCGTCCTCGGACTGCCTGGCGAGCCCCGCGTGGACAAGGATGTCGCCTGGTCGGCGGTGCCCAGGAACTGAGCTCCTCCGTCCGGGTCCGCGTCCTTCCCGGTGGGAGTGGAGCACGAGAGGGCACGAAGGGGTCCGGGGGTTGGAGAGCTCGACGAACGGGAGGAGCGGAGCGGACGGTGAGGTTCTCCCGCCCCTCCGCTCCCGGATCGGCTAAGCTGGCCCTGCCTTCGACAGTGAGGGGACAGGATCCGGTGGGGCAACCGGGCCTCGGTGGTCCGCAAGAGCGGGATCCCGGTGCACAAGCATCTGGCACGCGAGGGATCTCACCGACGAGGTTGCCCGCGCCGCGCAGCGCAGCGCAGTACTTGCCGATCGTCCCGGCACCACTCCCGGTGGACGGTGCGCCTCCTCGTGACGGACCGCCGTGCGAACCGGTGGTGCTCGGCGTCGCGCATCGCCTCACGAGAAAGCACCGGTGCCAGCATGGCCCTCCATACCCTTCACCTTCGTCCCCGGCGGCACATCTGGTTCCTCGGGGCACCGATCGCGCTGTCCCTCGTCCTCGGTGTGGCCGCCGCAAGCCCTGCCGGGGCCACCCAGGCACCGATAGGACTGGGCACCGCATCGACCTTCGCCGTCCTCGCCGGGACCACCGTCACCAACACGGGATCCTCGACCATCAGCGGTGACGTCGGAGTGAGCCCAGGGAGCGCGGTGACCGGCTTCTCTTCGGTCACCCAATCGAACGGCACCGTCGACGCCGGCAACCCGGCGGCCGCCCAAGCCCAGGCGGACCTCACGACGGCCTACGGCGACGCGGCATCCGCCGGGCCGTCCACGTCCGTACCCGCCGACCTCACCGGGTTGACGCTCTCCGCCGGCGTCTATACGGGTGGCGCCATCGGGCTCAGTGGCACCGTCACGCTCAACGGCCAGGACAACCCCAACTCCGTCTTCATCTTCCAAGCGGCCAGCACCCTGATCACCGGGTCGTCGAGCAAGGTACTGCTCACCAACGGCGCCCAGGCGTGCAACGTCTTCTGGCAGGTCACCAGTTCGGCGACGCTCGGAACGGCGTCCGTGTTCGATGGCACGATCATGGCGCTCACGTCGATCACCGCCGGCACCGGCGCGTCGGTGGCCGGAAGGCTCCTGGCCCGGAACGGTGGCGTGACCCTCCAGGCTGACACCATCTCGACACCGACATGCACGACGGCTTCCACGACGCCGACCACGACCGTGCCGGCTTCCACGACGCCGACCACGACCGTGCCGACCTCCACCACGACGCCGACCACGGTTCCGACTGGTGCCAGTCCCGCGTCCTCGACCGGCTCGAGCTCGGTAACCACGTCCACCACCCCGCCGCTGCCCGCAGGCCCGCCCGGAACGGGTGGCACCCCGCCGGCAGGCACTGACTGGCCGCTCCTGGTAGGTGGCGGCCTCATCGTGATCGGGTTCGCCGGTGCGTCCGGGCTGTGGTGGCGGAGACGGAGGACCGCCTGACGTGCGATGGCTCGGCTCAGCCGCTGCCTTCGCCGTCGTGTCCGGTATCGGTCTCGCCACCTTCGGGTTGACCTCCCCGCCACACGTCACTCCGCCGGCCCCGAGGACGGCGGCGCACCAACGGACGACCCCTGTGCAGGGCAGCACCAGTCGCCCTGTGGTGGCCGGGCGCCCAACGGTCGAGGCCTCCCCGCCCGTGTCCATCGCCATCCCCGCGCTCGGGATCAGCTCGGCATTGGGACCGCAGCGGGGCCTGACGGCGGCCGGCACCATCGACGACGCTCCCCTCTCGGGGCCCACGTGGGCTCTTCCTTGGTGGTACGACAATGGTCCGACACCCGGAGAGGACGGCTCCGCCGTGATCCTCGGTCACGTCGACTCGGCGATCGGAGCAGGACATCTCGGGGTCTTCTTCGCGTTGGGCAGCCTCCGGCCGGGGCAGGCGATCACGGTGGACCTCTCCGACGGATCCGTCACCCGGTGGGTCGTGACGTCGGTGGTGCTCTACCCGGACAGCCAGTTCCCCGACGCTCTCGTCTACGCCCACTCCGGGTCGCCGGTCCTCCGCCTGGTCACGTGCGGTGGCACGTTCAACTCCCAGACGCACGGTTACGAGTCGGCAACGGTCGTGACGGCGACGCCGGCGGGGGGCTCGTGACGTCAGGGCCCTCTGGCGTGGCGTGAGACGTGTCAGCGCGCCCCTTGGTGCCGAGAGGCGCTGGCGAGACGGCTCCCATCAGGCTTCCGACCCGGCAGGTCCGCTCACCCGCCGCCCCGACGCGCCAGCAGGGCGGCGACTGTCTCGGGGTCGGCACACCCCACCACCCACTCGTCCTGATCTGCTCCGGTCAGGCTCACCCGCACGCCTCGGGGCGTGTCCCGATGGACGGCCACGAAGAGCCGCTTCCCCCGGGCGCGGACCGTCCCGACCTCGATCACGCCGGCGATACGCGTCCCGACCTTCACCCCGACCACGTCCGCAGCCCGGTGAGCATCGTCGAGCACGTCGACCGCTGTGACCGCGACCAGAGGGGCCCGAAGGTCCCCGTGGACGCCCTCGACCTTCTCCCCCTTCGTCAGGTGCAGGACAACTTCCTGGCCCTCGATCGTCAGCTGTGCCACCGGCATCCTCCTCGTGGTCGGGGTAGTTGCCCGGACAGCTGGGCCCGGGTTGCCCGGGCCCCAGCTGTCCGGGCCCGGGTCCAGCTTCCTGCCACCCCGGCGGCGCCGACACGTGACCCGGCCGCCGTGCCCCTGGTACCGACGCTAGCGGCTACCACCCCGGTCGGCTCCGCCTCGGACACCCACGGTCGGTACCGGGCGCCGTTCCACAGCCGGCTCATAGCGGAGGACGATCACGACCAGCGATGCCTCGAGCCAACTCGCCCCCAGTACGAGTGGCGCGCTACGCCGGCATGCCGCACCGCGTGAGGCGCCCGGCCGGTGCGGAACTAGCCGCCGGCCATCGCCCCGACAAGGAAGAACGGCTCTTTCCCGGTGGCAACGGCCTCCGGAAGGAGGGTCTCCGGGGAGAGATGCGAGTAGTCCTCGCCACCGGCGTAGAACCGGATGAACGGCCGGCGCCGGAGGGTGATGGCATCGCGGAACGTGCCCTTGAGGACCGGGCAGCGGGCCTCCAGCGCGTCACACAGCGCATTCACCGTCACCGGGTCCTCCATCTCCAGCTCGATCTCGTGCCCGACCCCGGCCAACGTCCCCAAGTGGTGGGGCAGGAGAACGCGGATCACGGCAACGTCTGGATATGGATGGACAGCACTCGGGGGAGGTCGCGGACGATCGCCCCCCAGGAACCACCGCCGTCGCGTAACGCGTACACCTGCCCACCGGTGGTGCCGAAGTAGACGCCGCAGGGATCGAGCTCGTCGATGTCCATGGCACCCCGCAACACGTTCACGTAGCAGTGGTCCTGGGGCAGGCCGGCGGTGAGCGGCTCCCATTCATCCCCACCCGGCCGACTCCGGTAGACCCTCAGCTTTCCCTCGGGGGGTAGTGCCCGGAGTCGCTCGTGATGGGCACCACGTAGACCGTCTCGGGCTCGTGGGTGTGGAGGACGATCGGGAGAGGCCGACGTCGCTCGGCAGGTCTCCGCTGATCTCCCGCCAGGACGTGCCGCCGTCATCGGAGCGCATAACGTCCCAGTGCTTCTGCAGAACAAGGTCTCCGGGCGGGCCGGGTGTCGGACGATGCGGTGAACCGTACTGGCCCACCTCGGCATCCTCGTCGGGAAGGCCGACCGAGTGCAGACCGTGGTTGGCCGGCTCCCAGGTTCGTCCGCGGTCAAAGGACCGGAAGACGCCGACGGCCGAGATGGCCACGTGGAGGCGGTCAGGCTCCGCGGGATGGACGAGCACGGTGTGGGCACACATCCCCCCCCGGCGCCGGGCTGCCGGTGTGGACCCGAGGCGTGCGTTCGCAGCCC
>JAKADK010000088.1 GCA_021820665.1 Actinomycetes bacterium
AGAAGTTCCGATGCCAAGCTCACAGAACCCCGACTCGGAGCGCGGCAGCATCCCTCGCCACTCCGAGTCCCTGCGGTCTCCGGCGAACGTCATGTGCGCCGGGGAGGCCCATCCGGCGGGCTTGATGCTCGCGAGAGTTTCCTGCGCCCTGAACAACACGAGTGGGGCACCCCCGAAGTTAGTTCGACTGCCTGAGGAGCTGCAGGATGGGGCCGACGGCTTCGATGGCATCGTCCCGAAGGACGTAGCGGTTGATCCCCCAGCGTTTCTCCCACGCAAGTACCTGGGCCGCAATCTGGTCCGGGGTGCCGATCCACATGAACGGGGCTGCGAGGAGATCCTCGGTGGAAGCGCCAGGAACGACCTGAGCTATCCCGCTTGCCACTCGCTCGGGGTCGTCTGTGATCTCGACGTGCTGGACCAAGGCCTCGATGTCAGGGCGACGACCGAGCCGCTGCGCATCTGACTCGATCAAACCGAACGTGCTGTCGAGCGCTGGAGTACTCCACTCGACCTCATGGATATGACCGTCGGACAGCGTCCTTCCAAGCCCGGTGATCCCGACGATGTCGGCGCATGCAACGGCAAAGGCGAGAACTCGACGGCCGTTGCCCCCGACGAGTAGGGGAATCGAGTCCTGAACCTGGTGAGGTTCGCTGAGCGTGGCCTCGTCCAGTTGAAAGTGTGTCCCCCGGATACTGACCGGTTCTCCGGTCAGTAGCAGGCGCACCGCACTGACGAGTTCGATAAGCCGGTCGACTCGCTCACCTGCCCGGGGGTACTCCAAGCCGAGCATGGTCCACTCGGCTGGCGTGTGCCCAGCCCCCACCCCGAAGACTGTGCGTCCACTGGAGAGTGCGTCGAGCGTGGCCAGTTCGGCCGCAAGGGACAGTGGTTCCCTGAGGCCAGCATTGAGTACGCAGGTGCCGAGTCGCACAGCGTCGGTGACTACGGCCGCGGCCGCAAGAGCAGCGAAGGGGGCGGCCGACGAACCGAGATGATCCGCAACATAGAGGCAGTCGAATCCAGAGTGATCGGTCGCCTTTGCCAGCTCGACCCACTGGGTTTGATTGACGAATCGACCTTGAACTGAGACGTGAACCATTGCTGACATCCCATCACAACGATCCAGGGCAACGGGTATCTCCTTTCGCCGGCCCGGAGCGCGTCATCCGACGACGGGTGCTTTCCACTCGCGAGCAGCCCCACTCCGGCTCTTCGAGGGGCACCTGATCCGCACGATGTCGACCGGTGTGACAGACCTCCTGTTGGAGGAATCCGGCGAGCAGCGGGACGTTCACCACCAAGATGGCGCCGGCCCATTCGGCACCGAACTAGTCCCGCAATTAGTCCCGTCTAGTCCCGCACTCGATGTCGGGCCGAGAGCCGCGACCACGAACCTCGCTGACCAGGAACTTCCGTTTCGCCCGCCGGGCAATCAGCCGAATTCGGCTACTCCGCCAACGTAGCGCTCAATCAGACGGGCTCCGGAGACTTTCAGGCCCCTGACCAGCATGTTCGGGTGGAGGTGAAGGGACTCGAACCCTCGGCCTCTACATTGCGAACGTAGCGCTCTACCAGCTGAGCTACACCCCCGGACGACGAAACACTAGTCGCCCGTGGCGCCGTTCCGAAGCGATCAGCCTGTGCTCTCTGGCGGACGGTCGACCGATGCCGAGGGCAATCCGCTCCCGCTCCCGCTCCCGCTCCCACTCCCGGCACTTCCGGCCCCGCCGGTCACACCCCCGACCCAGCGCTCTTCGACGTGCTGCTGGACTTCGGAACGGTGGTGGTCGTGGTGGAGGACGGAACGGTGGTGGTCGTGGTGGAGGACGGAACGGTGGTGGTCGTGGTGGAGGGCGAAACGGTGGTGGTGGTGGTCGTGGTCGACGGTGTTCCCGTCGAACCGATATCGGCCGGAAACGACCAGGCCGCCGTGATGCAGGACGCCGGCTGGAAGCCAACGGCGATGTCTACTCCGGGTTTCCCTGCGACGGAGTAGACATCGATCAGGGAACCGCTCGTCAGGCAGCCCAGCGCCGGGTCGTCCGTCTGGACACCGGTCAACGCACCCAGGTACTCCTCCTCCACGCCTCCGGTCAGCGACGGCATCGCGACCGGCGTGAGCTGGACGCGTGCCCCATTCCATTGGGCAGTGGTGACGTAGCCCGCGCCCGGGAGACCTCCCGAGCCCGACGATCCGCTGCCCCCCGCGGGTACGGTGCCGGTCGGGACCGTGCCCGACGGGACCCCGCCACCCACGGCGCCGGCCCCCGGTGCCGTCGCGGCCGGCGCCGTGCCACTACCCCCACCACTGCCACTGCCACTACCCCCACCACCAACTCCACTGCCACCGGTCACCGGCGTCGACGGTGCGGTCGACGCCGGGCCGGTGGTGTAGTCCTTCACCGGCGGAGCGGACCCGAGCAGGGCGGCCAACATGGCCGGATCGTTCCCGTCCATGCCCAGGGCCCAGATCCCCATCCCCCGGATCCCGTAGGCGCCGGCGAGCCGCGCCTTCAGGGCAAGCGACGTCGGGTCGTCGAAGTACGTCTCGTGCCACTGCCCGTTCACCTGGTAGGAGGTCCATGCCGTCTCGGTGGCGGGATCCCAGTACGTAGGCTCACCCGAAGATGCGATCTGGCTGTAGCTCACCGCCGTCTCTGCACCCGTCGCCGGTGCACCCAGGGTTCCGTTCGCCGTCGGCCAGTCGTAGCCGTAGTACGGCACCCCGAGGATGACCTTCTGCGGCGGCACCACCGCCGTGTAGGCCTGCAGTGTCTTGGTGTCGTTGAAGCCGCTGCCCACCAGCGGAGCGGTCGGGCTGGGGCTGGAGGGATCGTTCATGTCGTAGGCCATCACGAAGAACGCGTCCACGGCCGGAGCGAGCGCGGGGATGTCGTAGAACCCGTGCGGGTCGGACGCCGAGCTGGCATAGGTGGCCATGGTCACCTGCCAGTGGGGGTCGGCCGCGTGCAGTGAAGCAGAAACCTGGGTGATCAGCGCGGTCAGCCCGTTGCGGTCGGCGCTCCCCTTGCCCTCGAAGTCGAAGTTGACGCCGTCCAGGTTCTTCGCCGAGATGGCCGTGACGAGGGCGCTGGACAGCCGGGCGCCGGTCACCGTGGGGTCGGCAGTCAGGCTGTTGAGCGCGGACTGGCTGAAGCAGGACACGGTCAGGACCACCCGGTCACCGGCGGCGTGGGCCCGTGTGATGAGGTCGGCCAGATCCTGGCTCTCGTAGCCGTTCCACCCCGGTCCGCTCTCGTCCAACGTCCCGTTCCCGTTGACGCCGACGCTGAAGTAGGCCAGGGTCGTCAGGTCCTGCACGTCGAAGGCGCCGGCCTGGGGAAGCGTCCAATAGGGGGCGTAGCCGAAGATCTCGTGGGACTGCAGGGGTGGGGCAGCGGCCAGCACGGGCGGAGCGGGCGCCGGAGGAGCAACGGCGGGCGCCAACGGCGGCGCCGACGGCGACTGCTGTGCGGCAAAGACGGCGTTGCCAATCGAGCGATGCGTCGCCGCCCGGGCGAAGCGAGCATGGGCCCCGGCCGAGGCCGCCTGGGGAACCGACCCCGTCGCGTTCCCAGCCAGGAACCCCAGGATGAAGACCGCGCCGGCGATCGCTGCCAACCGCCTCCGCGTGCCCATCCCGTGCCGGGGACGGGAGCCTGGTGCATGGCCGTGCGCGGACCTCGCCGCTCGGTCCGCCAGTCCTGACACCTGTGCCACGAGCGCCCAGCAGGTGGCCAGCACTCGCCCGGCTGGGGTGACCGCCCGGCCGACCCAGCTCCCGACCAGCGATCCGGCGATCAGGGCGGCGAGGGCAGCAGCCGTTCGCCGACCGGTGGCACCCGCCGCCCGCAGCGGACCGACCTGTGCCGCTCGCGCCCAGATCTCGGAGTACGCCGCCACGCCCCGGAACACAGCCGAGAGATCGGGGGCGGCGATCGCCAGCTCGTAGATGACGGCCCTGCCGGCCCCGGTGGCCCGCCGCGGGCCTGACCCCACGGCCCCGCCGTTTCGGGTCACGATCGTGAGAACCTGGAGCCTGGTGCCGTCCGGTAGCTCCACCTGCCGGTCGGCGCTGAAGCCCCGGACGTCGACCCACGGGATCAACGTGGGGATCCGCCCCCACGCCGCCCCGGCCGGAACCAACGTGAGGCCGTTCTCGGCCACGCTGATCCTCGAGGCCTCGCCGATCGGTCCCCGATCACCACCCGGTCCCCGATCACCACCCGGTCCCCCGCCCCCCGCCTCCCTGCCACTGCCACGACGATCGGTGAGTGTCCGAACCGGTACGGTGGTGACCAGGAGGGACGATGGGCGTCGGTGTCGAGGTTTCGAGCTCATGGCGTGGAGCGGCGCGGCACACTGGCGGCGCGGGCAGGGTCTTCGGAATGGTCGCAGCCAGGGGCCCGGCCGGCTCGAGGGGATCGGCCCTCGATGGGGACGCCGCCCGCCGGCGGGGTCGGCTGCGTGGTCAACGGGGCGGGATCAGACATGCTCCCCGTGATTATCGGCGGCAACGCCCGTTCCTGGAGTCCCAATCGATGCGCCGACCCGTGGCCTCCCCGGTTCCGCCGGACTCCCCGGTTCCGCCGGAGGCAAGATCCACGGGGCTATCCTCACGACGAGCGAACAGGTCCTCCCATGCTCCGACCGGGCGGGGGCTGCACCACTCGGCCGGCGGAGCGTCCGGACGGCGAACCCAGGGTGGTGACGATGAGCGTGGGTGATCGGCTGGTGGAGCGGGGGCTCTCCGGACCGGAGGGCCCGCTGTCGGGACCGCCAAGCCCGCCAAGCCCACTACGCGCGACCAACCGGGCGTCCGGGTAGCGCCGTGCTCTTCGTCGAGATCTTCCGCTTCATCTTCGTGCTCGCCGGCGCCATCGCCGGTCTCGAGGTCGGGCACCACGTGGGCGGCTCCCACGGCCCGATCGTGGGGATGCTCCTGTCCGCCGCCATCGCCTACGTGATCGGCGGCATCGTCGGACGCATGCTCGACCGGGGCCTGCAACAGGCCGTGTTCCAGCTCCGCAACATGCCCGCCGGCGAGGTGTTCGCCGCGTCGATCACGGCCACCACCGGTCTGCTCCTGGGTCTGGTGATCGGCCTGCCCCTCCTCGTCCTGGTCCACTCCGAGATCGAGCTCCTGGTCACCGCAGCCGTGGCGTGGATCCTGGCGACCCTCGGGTGGCGGATCGGGGCAGCGAAGGGCCGCCAGGTGGTCGCCGCCGCCGGGCTGTCGCGCATCCTCGCCCCCCGGGCCGAGCCACCGCCCGACCAGGCCCTCCTCGTCGACGCGTCCGCCATCATGGACCGCTTCCTCCTGGTACTCGGTCGGGCGGGTCTCCTCGCCTCCGGGGTGGTCGTTCCCCAGTTCGTCGCCGACCAGGTCCGCACCCTCGCCGACGGCCCCGACCCCGTGTCGTCGCGGCGCGCTCGCCGGGGTCTGGAGAGCCTCGAGGTGCTCCGGGAGCTCGGGGTCCCGGTCCACCTCGCCCCCGACGAGCTGCCCGACGTCGACGACCCGACCCAGAAGGTCCTCACCATGGCCCGCCGGCTGGGCCTGCGCGTGGCGACGTGCTCGACGCCGACCGCCGCCCAGGCCGGCGACTGGGATCTCCCCTTCGTCGACCTCCGCCGACTGGTCACCGACCTCGTCCCCGACCACCCTCCGGGGGAGCGCCTCGTCATCGCCCTGGTGAAGGAGGGCCGCCAGCCCCGCCAGGCCATCGGCTACCTGCCCGACGGCGACATGGTGGTGGTCAACGACGCCATCCATCTGGTCGGGACCGAGCGGGTCGCGGTCGAGGTCCTGTCCACCCGGCCGACGAACCAGGGGTTGCTCGTCTTCGCCCGCCTGGCGCCCGACCAGCCCGCCGATCGGGACGGGCCGGTTCCGAGCGGCGGAGCAACCGGAGCAACCGGAGCCCCCGGAAAACCCGGGACGACCGGACGCCTCACCAGGTGAGCGTCGTGGGCGCCTGATCGCTGAAGGTCTGACCGAACCCCGTCCACTGCTCGGGGGGGATGCGGGCGGAGGGGAGGACGGTCATGACGCCGCGCCGGCCGGGGAGCTGGAAGTGGATGACCACGTCGGTAGACGCGCCGTCGGGCACGGTGACCTCCTCGGCGAGCAGCCACGTCGGTCCCTCGCCTCCTTCGGCGGTCAGGGGGGGGTTCCCCACGATCCCCAGCTTCGAGGCATACCCGGGGAGGTTGACGGCCAGGATGCCGACGTACTCCCCGTAGGTGGCGGCGAGTCCCGGGTAGGGCCCGGCGATGAACTGCGACTGACCCGGGGGGGTGGCATTGTGGAGATGGACGGTCATGGTGACCTCCGTGGCGGCCGCCGGCCCCGGCGCCGGTCGGGCCCGGAGCGAGACCCCGACCGAGAGGTACTGGTCGAGCTTGTTCCCACCCCGGTTGATCACAGCGGCGTCGATGTTGTCGGCGGCAAGCGACCCGGCCACGCCGCTGTCCTTCCACGCCGTCTCCGCGGCCGGCGAGGCCGACCACACCAGGAGGTGACGGCCGGCGGTGACCTGGGCCATGGCCGTTGCCAGGGCCTTCAGCCCCAGCGACTGGCCCTCCAGGGCATGGAGCACCTCGGTGGCGAGCGCACCCAGACCGTCCTCCCGGGAAGCGTCCTGGGTGGCGTTGTCAGTCAGGCCGGCGTACTCGTCGTGGAGCAGGTACGTCACGGCATTGCCGGCGTCGATGACGGTACCGCCCGGACCGGCCACCGGGCCGGTGACGCTCAGGAGCTGCTGGAGGCCCGCCACGTCGAGGGCGAGCACCCCGTCCACGTGCTGGCCTGTCTTCGCCAGCCACATCTTCGCCGCCAGCGCCGCCGTCACCGGGAATTGGGGCGTGACGCCGAGGTTCCGCCAGTCGGTCCCCGGCTCCAGCCAGCCCCAATTGCGTTCGAGGCCGCCAGTGACGTGCACCGCGCCCGGGGGCAGCCCCAGATTGCCCGACGGCTCCATGGCGCTCAGGTGGACCGATCCGTCAGAAGTCGTCGCCGTGCCGACGTCGAGGAACGCGCCGGAGCCGGCCCGCATCTCGGCGTTGTTGGCCGCCAGGACCAGGTAGGTGGCGGGACCCTGGAGGATCCGGGCCACGGTGGCCGAGACCTGGGCGGCATGGAGCAGATGGCTCTTCGCCTGGTCGAGCTGGTCGACGAACTCCGCCCGCTTGGCCGCCAGTGGCGCCACCAGCGCGTCGGACGGACCGGTGTCCAGACCGGCAAGCCGGTGGTAGGCGGCGGACGCCAGCGCCGCCAGCCGGCGGAGGTCGGCCAGGCGTTCCGACCCGGATCCGTGGGGGGCGTCGAGCACCTGGCGGGCAGAGCGCAGGAAGGACGACCCGGTCTCCGACACCACGGCGGCCGACTGGGACAGGTCCTGAACGGACCGGAGCTGGCGCCCGAGGACGGGGAGGTACTCGGCCGGGACGAACAGCGGCGACGAGATGGCGGCATGGGCGGCCCGGAACGAGCTGGCGGCGGTGGTGAGCGACCGCTCGGGGGCGCTCGACACCAGGTTCGACGGGCTCAGGTTCGACCGGACCAGCTCGAGGGCGGCGAGCCCACGTCGGGCGTCCCGGTAGGCCTGGAGCGCCTGGAGGGCGAGCACCGCCCCCCAGGCCACGACGACGACCACGATGGCGCCGACGATCCAGCGCCGGCGGTGTGACCGGCGAGGGCGGACCGGCGTGGCCGTGGTGGCGGCGTCGGTCATGACGGCGACGGTACCGGGTCAGGGGCTCCGGGTTCCCCCGGTCCTCGTCCCGTTGCGGGCGCTGCCGGTCCTCGTCCCGTTGCGGGCCAGGCCAACCTGGCCAGCCGGTCGACCAGGTCGGCCAGCTCGGCGGCCGTCGCCCGGTAGCCGTCGAGCGGGCCTCCGTAGGGATCGGCCACGTCGGCGTCGGAGGAGGGGCGGGCCAGTGCGGCCCGGTCACGCCCGGCGTGGAGCCGCTCCAGCCACGACGCCACGGGCTCCCCGTGGTCCCGCGACCCGCCCGGACCCATCGACTCGCCCCGCCCCACGAGCTCCCGCAGGGTGAAGGTGCGCGGCCAGGCGCTCCCGTCCAACACCACGCACTCCCGGACGTGGCGGTGCTCCATGCCGATCACCAGGTCGGCAGAGAGCATCGGCCGTTCGAGCCGTCGGCTCACGTGGCCGCTCAGGTCCATGCCCCGCTCCCCCATCACGACGAGCACCTCGGGCGGCACCGGCCGGCCGCCGGGGAGCAGCCCGGCCGACGAGATCTCCACCGGCTCGCCGGCAACCGCCACCCGCGCCGCGAGCAACGCGGCGGTCATCGGCGACCGGCAGATGTTGGCAGTACAGACGACGAGCACGTGAACCGGCTGAGTCTAGCGATGCCGGACCCGTGACCCGGGAGCAGCCCGGTAGCATCGCACCGTGCTCACGAGGGTGGTGAAGAGGGTCGCCTCCGTGCTGGGCTACGCCTTCCTGGCCGTCGGCTGCCTGCTCCTCCTTTTCATCCCCTACGCGCTGTGGGGCACGGGCATCCTGACCGCCCACAGCCAGGCCGTGCTCCACCGGGAGTTCATAAAGGAGCTCCATCGCACCGACCGGACCGTGCCGCCCGCCGTGCTCCACCCGAGGACGACGACGGCCACGTCCCCGCCCGCCGTGGCTCCGGCCATGGCGGACCCGGCCATCGGGGCGCCCGCCGGTCTCCTCTCCATCCCGGCCATCGGCGTGTCCATGACACTGGTCGAGGGCGTCGGCACCGCCCAGCTCCGGGACGGACCGGGCCACTACCCGAACACGCCGATGCCCGGCGAGGCGGGCAACGTCGGCATCGCCGGCCATCGCACCACCTACCTCCACCCGTTCTACAACCTGAACGAGCTCCGCCCCGGGGACCCCATCGTCATCACCACCGTCCAGGGAACGTTCACCTACCGGGTCGTCGACACGGTGGTGGTTCCCCCCAACGACGTGGCGGTGGTGGACCCCACTCCGATACCCGAGCTCACGCTGACCACCTGCGACCCCCGCTTCAGCGCCTCGCACCGCATGGTGGTGAAAGCCACCCTGGCCGCGAGCGCCCTCGCCGTCCCCGCCACGTCCGCCCGCTCGTCGGCGACGACCGACCCGCCGCGCTCGTCGGGCACCGGCACGAAGACCCCGTCGCACGCGCCGCCGGTCACCACCGCCCTGGCCGGCCGGAGCGGTGACTGGGCACCGGGCTTCTTGTGGGGAGCAGGCATGGCCGCCGTCGCCGCCCTGTTCTGGACGGTCGGCCGGCGCCGCCGGGGATGGCAACGGGTGGCCACCCTCTCCGTGGGCGCAGTTGCGGTGCTCGTCGTCATGTTCTTCTTCTTCGGTGCCATCGCCCCGCTGCTCCCGGCGAGCTTCTGATGCTCCGCCCGGACCCCCGGCCGGCCGGTGGCGTGCCCGTGGCTCCGGTCGCCATCGTCCACGACTACCTCACCCAGCGGGGCGGAGCCGAACGGGTGGTCCTAGCCCTGGCCGCCGCCTTCCCCGGGGCGCCGATCCACACGGCGCTGTTCGATCCGTCGGGTACCTTCCCCGAGCTCGCCGCCCTCGATGTCCGCCCGTCCCCGCTCGACCGGGTCGTCCCTCTGCGGGCGCACCACCGGATGGCCCTGCCGTTCCTCGCCCCCACGTTCTCCCGCCTCCGCGTCGACGCAGAGGTCGCCGTGTGCTCGTCGAGCGGCTGGGCCCACGGCGCCGCCGTCTCCGGCGCGAAGGTCGTCTACTGCCACACCCCGGCCCGGTGGCTCTACCAGACCGGACGCTACGTCGACGCCGCCGCCGGGGGGGCGAGACTGGCGATGGCCGTCCTCGGGCCGCCCCTGCGCCGCTGGGACCGGCGGGCGGCGCACACGGCGGACCGCTACCTGGTGAACTCCGAGGTCGTCCGGCAGCGGGTGGCCGAGCACTATGGGATCGAGGCCGAGGTGGTCCCGCCGCCGGTTGATCTCGACACCTCCGGTCCGGCCGAGCCGGTGGCGTCGCTCACCCCCGGGTTCTTCCTGTGCGTGTCGCGCCTGCTCGCCTACAAGAACGTCGGCGCCGTGGCCGAGGCGTTCCGCCGGCTCCCCGACCACCGCCTCGTGATCGTGGGCGAGGGACCCCTGGCCGAGGAGATCACCGGGCGGGCGCCGCCCAACGTCACCCTGCTACGCCGGACCTCCGACGCCCAGCTCCGGTGGCTCTACGCCTCGGCCACCGGCGTCGTCGCCGCCTCCTACGAGGACTTCGGGCTCACGCCGGTGGAGGCGGCGGCGTTCGGGACGCCGTCGGCCGTGCTCCGGTGGGGCGGGTTCCTGGACACGACGGTAGAGGGTACGACGGGGGTGTTCTTCGACCGGCCCGACCCGGGCCCGATCGCCGACGCGGTGACGGAGGTCGCCGGCCGGACGTGGGACCGCGGCGTCCTCACCACCCACGCCGCCCGGTACGCCACGCCGAGGTTCACCGCCCGGCTGCGTGCCGTCGTCGACGAGGTCCGGTCAGGACGCTCCCCGGCCGTGGATCACGGTGGCCGGGGTCTGCCACAGGATGCGCAGGTCCCACCAGAACGACCATGAGGCCACGTAGAGGTAGTCGAGCCGGCACAGCTCGAGGTAGGAGAGCTCGTTACGGCCCGACACCTGCCACAGCCCGGTCATGCCCGGCCGGGCCTCGAACCGCTTGCGCGCCCATCCCTCGATGGCGGCGGACTCCGACACGATGAACGGCCGGGGGCCGACCAGAGACATGTCGCCCCGCCACACGTTGATGAGCTGGGGGAGCTCGTCGAGGCTGGTCCGGCGCAGGAACCGACCGATGGTGGTCACCCGCGGGTCGGTGCGGACCTTGAAGAGAGGGCCGTCGACCTCGTTCAGATGGGTGAGGGCATCGCGTGCCGACTCCGCCCCGTCGAACATGGTG
>JAKADK010000089.1 GCA_021820665.1 Actinomycetes bacterium
TGACATGTTGGTCGAAGGAACGATGAAGCAGTCACGACAACTCTCGGTCGTGCCGAGAAAACTCACTGAAAAAGCCGCTCGAACCATTTTCGAGGAATCCATGGAGAACTGGTAACCATCACGAACTATTGAGCAGATCGCGGGAGAGTTGGGGGAGAAACGCATGAGTGACGGACTGGGGACGACGGGAACAACGGGAACAAGCAGCCTGAGAGATCTCGAGGGGGATAAACTCAGCATAGGCCAGAGAAAGCTTCTGCTTCTTTCCGTCAGCGGTGTTTTTCTTGATGGTTATGACATCTCTATCATTTCACTTGCCCTGCTCCAGCTGAAGCAGCCCTACCATCTCAACTCCTACGAAACTGGATTCCTAGCTTCTGCTATTCTCCTCGGCAATTTTGTCGGAGCAATCGTGCTGGGACGGCTGGCCGATCGCCTCGGGCGGAGGGCGATGTTTCTTATTGATGTCATCTTTTTCATCGTTTTTGCCATTCTCCAGGCCTTTGCTGTTAATTATATTCAACTATCGATCATCCGATTTCTCCTCGGTGTCGGGATCGGGGGTGACTACGCCCTGGCATCGCCCATCATCGCCGAGGCCGTACCTTCACAGAGGAGGGGGCGTGCTCTTACCATCAACTGGGGGCTCGCATGGTTGTCCGGCGAGATCGTCTCGTTTGCCGTCGGATTGCTCTGTCTCGAGGTCGCGGGACCGAACGCATGGCGCTGGATGCTCGCTTCTGGCGCCATCCCGGCGATCGTGGTGCTGCTCGGTCGGCGATCGATGCCTGAGTCGGCCCGATGGCTCTACAGCGAGGGTCGGGACGACGAAGCGCGCGCGGCGGTCTCACGTCTGGTCGGGAACGGTCCGAACCGCCAGAGAGCTGGCGACGGAGTCGCTCGTCCGACTCCCGCCATGGCAGTGGCAGGCCGGGTGGCGGCGGCGGGCACGGGCGGCGCATCTGGGACAGCCTCGGGGAGCGAAGGCCGAGGCCTCCGGGGCCTCAGCGCGGAAAAGGAGGTCTGGGGCACGTTCAAGCGCAATACGTGGTTTGGCCTGTTGAACTACGTCTTCGAGGGTGCCCCGTTCTATGCGCTCTCCGTCTTCCTGCCGACGATCCTGAAGTCGGCAGGCTTTTCCAAGACCGACACCGGCATCGCGGTTGGCAATGTGCTCTTGCAGCTCACGGGACTGGTTGGGATCCTGCTCATCTACCTCATCGTCGATCGGCAGGGCCGGAAGGTCTGCAATTACTGGGGTTTCGGGGGCGTGACCCTGGCGTTGATCGTCTACGACCTTGTGTTCCCGCCGCATATCTGGTTCCTGCTGCTGCTCTTCGCCGTGATCGAGGCCGCGGTGTGGCTGGGTCCGGCCTCTACGGACAATCTCTACCTGGGCGAGCTCTGGCCGACCCGGATACGGACGACGGCGGCGGGCTATTGTGCCGGAGCTGGTCGACTGAGTGCGATCGCGGGCACGCTGCTCCTCCCCATCATGCTCACGCATCTCGGTATCGTCACGGCGCTCGTGCCCTTCATCTTGCTTTCGGCCCTCGGTGTGCTCAACACGAAGTTCCTCGGTGTGGAGACAAAGGGGAAGACCCTGGAAGAGCTGTGGGGGGCGTGAGCCGGCCGGCGCCACACCGCTGACGCTGGCGCGTTCTCGGCTCAGAAGTCGATGCTGGAGAGCTCGGGGATGGTCCCGAGTGCACGCTCCCGGGCTCGCAGCCAGGCCGCCCGCTCCTCGGCCCGGACCGTCTCGTCGCTGTGGGGGTCCACGACCACCGCCGGCGACCAGTCGTCGCAGACCTCGTCGGGACCGGCCCACAGCCCGGTGGCCATGCCGGCCAGGTAGCCGGCGCCGAGGGTGGTCGCCTCCCGTTCCCGGGAGACGGCAACCGGCCGGCCACACGCGTCGGCCAGCGCGCGGACGAACACGTCGTTGCCGGTCATCCCACCGTCGATCCGCAGGGTGGCAACCGTCGAGCCGGCATCGGCCTCGGCCGCCTCCAACAGGTCGGCGCCGCGGTGGGCCACCCCTTGGAGGACTGCCCGCACCATGGCCGGCCGGTCGGTGCCCCGGGTGATGCCGGTGAAGGCGCCCCGTGCCCCGAAGTCCCACACCGGCGTGCCCATGCCGAGGAGGGCGGGCACGAACCAGACGCCCCCGGTGTCGGAGCACCGGGCGGCAACCTCCGACGATGCCTCTGCCGACTCGACCAGACCGAGGTCGTCCCGCAGCCACTCGACGCAGGTGCCGGCTGTGAGCATGATGGCCTCGACCGCCCAGTCCTGGTGGCCATCGTGGCGCCAGGCCACGATCGGGAATGTGCCGGCAGGGCCCCGACCGGTCGCGACGGGACGGGTCGGCCCCACGAACAGGTCGAGCATGCCGCCGGTGCCGAAGGTGGCCTTGGCCAGACCGGGTCGAAGGCAGCCCTGGCCGATCATCGAGGCCTGCTGGTCGCCGGCCATGCCGGCGATGACCGGCGCGCCCGGGAGAGCGGTCGCCGGCCCGATCTCCCCACTGGAGGCCACGATGGTCGGGAGCATGGCCTCGGGGATGTGGAGGGCGTCGAGGATGGCGGGGTCCCAACCGCCGGCATCCCCGGTGACGAGCCCGCTGACCCCGGCGTTGGTGGCGTCGGTCACGTGGAGGGACCCCCGCGACAGGGTCCAGGCCACCCAGGTGTCCACGGTCCCGAAGGCCAACCGGCCCGAGGAGGCGAGCGACCGATCGGGATCGGCCATGTCGAGGAGGGCGGCGACCTTGGTGGCCGAGGCGTTGGGAGCGGTGCGGATGCCCCGTGCCTGGAGCTCGAGGCAGGTGCCCACCGTGCGCAGGTCCTGCCACCCGAGCCCGGGGCCGACCGGCTCCCCGGTGGTGCGGTCCCAGACCACGGTGGAGGCCCGTTGGTTGGCGATGCCGACGGCCCGGACGGGACCGCCCTCGGCCAGGGCGCGACCGGCGACGGTGAGGACGGCGTCGGCCATGGCCGAGGCGTCGAGCTCGACCAGACCCGGGAACGGGGTGGAGGGGAGGACCGCCACCGTGTGCACGTGACCGACGCTCGCACCTCGCGTGCCGGTTCCACCGGGGCGGACCACGGCGGCCCGCACGCTCGACGTGCCGACGTCCACCACGAGCACGCTCACCGGGCGTTCCCCTTCCCGTCCCCGTCTTGGAGCCTGGGCCGCAGCCTGCTCCGGCTGCTCTGGAGCCCCGGGCGGGCTCCTGACCGGCCCCCGCTCATGGCCACGGCGACGGGCCGAACGGGCTCGGGAGACCGAGCTTTCCCGGGTTCAAGATGCCCTTCGGGTCGAGCGCGTTCTTCACGGTGGTGAGCACGCCGTGGGCCGCTCCCAACGCGTCGGGAAGGAAGCGGGACCGGTTGACGCCGATCCCGTGGTGGTGGCTGATGGCGCCGCCGGCGGCCATGGTGGCCCGGGTCACGCGGTCCCACGCCTCCCGGTAGTAGGTCTCGGCCCACGCCAGGTCGACGGCTTCCGGATCGCCGCCACCCCTCGTCGCCTCAGGCGGGCGCCCGGCGAACGTGAAGTACAGGCAGGCGCCGGCACCATAGGCGTGGGACTGGTGCGACGAGGCGGCGAACGTCCCGTCGACGGCGAGGAGCGTGTCGACAACGGTGCGGTACAGGCCCGGGAGGGCGGACCAACGGCCGGCGATCTCGACCGTGTCCACCACGATGCCGTGGCGCCACAGCGGCGCCAGGGCCGACACGTCGTTGCGGTGGGTGAGCCAGCGGTCGACGAGTTGGGCGTCGAGCGGCTCGGCGCCGGCGCATTCGGTGTCGACCACGGCCATGGTGGCGTCGACGAGAAGGGGATCGGCTTCGTCCAGCACGACGAGGACGTTCGTGTCGGGTTGCTCGAACGAACGTCCGGACTCGGCGGCGTCGTAGAGCCTGAGGACGGCGGGTGAGGCCCCCCGCTGGGTGATGCGCCGGCATGCCTCCAGCCCGCCGGCGAACGAACCGAAGCCGAAGGCCCGGCGCGCCTGTCCTTTAGGAAGCGGGCTGATGCGGAACCGTCCCGAGGTGATGACGCCCAGCACGCCCTCGCTCCCCACGAAGAGCTGGGTGAGGTCCGGCCCGGTGGCCGAGCGAGGTCCGAGGCCCCCGGTCCGGACGACGGTCCCGTCGGCCAGGACCACCTCCAGCCCGAAGACCATGTCCTCGATCTTCCCGTAGCGGTTGGAGTACTGCCCGGCTCCCCGGCAGGCCAGCCAGCCGCCGACGGTCGACAGGTCCATGGACTGGGGCCAGTGCCCGAGGGTCGCCTGGTGGTCGCCCTGGAGCGCCGCCTCCAGCTCGGGGCCGAACGTGCCGGGACGGACGTCGGCCACCATCGACGTCGTGTCGACGGTGGTGATCCCGGCAAGCCCACAGAGGTCGAGGGAGACGCCACCGTGCAGCGGGACCGAGGCGCCGCAGACGCCGCTCCGTCCTCCGGCCGGCGTGACGGGAACCCTGGCGTCGTTGCAGATCCTCAGGACGTCGGCGACCTGGTCCGTGGTGGTGGGCCGGACGACCAGGGCGGGCAGGGACGGCACCTCCCCGCGCGTGGCCCAGCCGATGGCGAGCGGCCACCAGTCGCGGCCGTGCTCGGCCCGGTCTTCCCCGTCGTCGCGCACGTCGGGGCACGCTGCCTCCAGGCGGGCTCGGACCTGCGCATCGACGGCGACGCGGTGCCCGGTCAGGTGGCCGCCCACCGCCGTGCCGACGCGGTCGATGGGGGTGACCGGCGTCGGTACGGTCACGAATGGCCTCCCGGGACCGTGGCGTCCGACGCCAGGCCGGCCCGTTCGAGCTCGACGCGAATGGCACCGGCGTAGGCCTCTGCCTCCTGCCGGCACCGTTCCTCGGACCAACCCAGCTCGGGGCCGATCAGCGCCGCGACGTCCCCGGCCGCTGTCGCGGTCGCCCGAGCGTCGCGGAGCATCGCTCGGGTTCGCCGTTCCAGCACGTCGGCCAGCGTGCATGCCATCTCGTGGCGCACGGCGTAGATCGCTTCCGCCCGGAGGTAGTCGAGACCGGGGACAAGTGGTCCGAGGAGCTCGGGGTGGTCTGCGGTGAGGGCGAGCACGGCGGGAGTCTCGTCACCGAACCGCCCGGCGAGGTGGTCGGCGACGACGCCGGCCCGATCGGTCGAACGGGGGCGGCACTCGGAGGCGAGCTCGGGTCGTGTCCTCCGCCGCGTGCCGGCACCGACCAGGCGGAGATCCCGCGTCCGGCACGGGGTACGCGCCTGGTCGAGGAGGCTGACCACCCGGTCCACCGTGTCCTCTGCCATCTTGCGGTAGGTCGTGAGCTTTCCGCCCGTCACCGTGACGACGCCGGAGGCATCGGCGCGCACCGTGTGGCGCCGGGAGAGGTCCGCTGTGCGCTCGCTCGGAGCGTGCTTGCCGGGCTCGGCGGCGAGGAGCGGGCGGAGCCCGGCCCAGACGCCGGTGACGTCGGCGCGCCTGACCGGTCGCGTCACCACGGCGTTCACGGCGCCGAGGATGTAGTCCACGTCCTCGGGCAGGCAGGTCGGGTCGTCGAGCGGTCCGTCCCACGCCGTGTCGGTCGTCCCCAGGTACACCTGGTCGCCCCAGGGCACGACGAAGATGGACCGCCGGTCCTTCGCCACCGGGATGACGGCGGCGATGTCGCACGGCAGGGCGGCGGCCGGCACCGTGATGTGGACCCCCTTGGCCGGCTGGATGGACGCCGGGTGCCCACGTCCCTCCAGGGCGGCCACGTCGTCGGCCCAGACGCCCGTGGCGTTCACCACCACCCGGGCGTGCACGGGGAACGGGTCACCGTCGTCGGGCGCGATGGTCGCGCCCTCCACCCTTCCTCCCGCACCGATGAGCAGCGAGCGGGCTCCGGCGTGGTTCACGGCGACGGCACCGTGGTCGAGCACTGCCGTGCGGAGCACGGCGAGGGTGAGCCGGGCGTCGTCGGTGCGGGCGTCCCAGTAGAGGAAGCCGGCCGCCAGCCGGTCGGTCTGGAGGGTCGGGAGGTGGGCGAGAGCCTCCTGGCGGGAGATCCGCTGGTAGTGCCGACCGATCCGGATCCCCCCGGTGAGGTCGTAGAGCCGGAGCGCGGTGCGGTACACCCGGGCCACCCCGCGGTTGACGGCACCGTCCCGGCCGAAGAGGGGGATGAGAAAGGGAAGGGGGGACACCAGGTGGGGAGCGTTCTCGAGCAGCCGCTGCCGTTCGGCCAGGTTCTCGTAGACGAGGCGGAACTCGTGCTGCTGGAGGTAGCGCAGACCGCCGTGGACCAGCTTGGAGGATTTCGAGGAGGTTCCCGAGGCGAAGTCGTCCTTCTCGACGAGAGCCGTGCGCAGGCCCCGGCTGGCGGCGTCGAGCGCGACCCCTACGCCGGTGATCCCGCCCCCGATGATGAGGACGTCGAAAGCGTCCGACGCCAGTCGATCGAGGGCCCCAGCCCGGTCGAAGGGCGTCGGGTTCGCTCGGCGTTCCGGGTGATCTTGATCCGGGTGATCTTGTTCCGGGGAGGAAGGCACACTGGCATCCTGCCATATCGACGCCGGAGGCCGACTCGCTCCGTGGCGGACAGCACGGGGCCGGGGACAGGGCCCGGGACAGCGCCCGGTGCTCTCGACCATGACTACAGACATTGTCAGGTAACAATCATTGTGTGTTAGCCTGGCGACCATGACGAGACCGACCGGTGTCACGCTGCCGCCCCACAGCTCGCCGCGTGCGCTTACCGCCGAGTCGGGGAGGTGCCGCCGGTGAGGACGCCCGCCGAGCTGGCCGCGCTCTACCGGTCCCAGGGGCGGAAGGTCACCCCGCAGCGCCAGTGCATCTTCCGGGTGCTCCACGGCGACGAGACCCATCCGTCGGCCGAGGTCGTCTACGAGTCGGCGCGGAGGGAGATGGAGACCATCTCCCTCAAGACCGTCTACCAGACGCTCCACGAGCTGGCGGAGCTGGGGGAGATCGCCGTCCTCGACGTCGGCACCGGCTCCATCCGTTTCGACCCGAACGTCGACACCGTCCATCACCACCTGGTGTGCCGGTCGTGTGGGAGGGTCCGCGACCTCGTGGCCGACTTCTCCGGCCTCGAGCTCCCTGACGGCGCCGGCCACGGGTTCGAGGTAGGGGCGCCGGAGGTCGTCTTCCGGGGTCGTTGCCCCGCGTGCATCGCCGACGCGGATGGCGACCAGCGCCGTAAGCAGCACCAACAGGTCAACTTCGACCCACAGATCAGTACCAACCACCAGAGGAGAGGAGCACTGTGCCCCAGCTGAAAGACACGAAGACCGAGGCCAACCTGAAAGAGGCCTTCGCCGGTGAGAGCCAGGCGAACCGACGCTACCTGTACTTCGCCCAGAAGGCCGACGTGGAGGGCTACCCGGACATCGCCGCGCTGTTCCGCTCGGTCGCCGAAGGGGAGACCGGACACGCCTTCGGCCACTTCGACTTCTTGCGCGAGGTCGGGGACCCGGTGACGGGCGCCCCCGTCGGACCGACCGAGGACAACCTGAAGTCGGCAGTGGAGGGTGAGACCTACGAGTACTCCGAGATGTACCCCGGGTTCGCCCGGACGGCCCGGGACGAGGGGTTCGACGAGGTCGCCGAGTGGTTCGAGACGCTGGCGAAGGCGGAGAAGAGCCACGCCGGCCGGTTCACACAGGGCTTGGCCTCGGTCTCCTGACCACCGGGCGGGTCCACCCGTCCGCACCGGGACCGGTCCGGAGTGCACGAACAGGTGCCCCCGGGCCGGTCCCCGGCGGTATCCCCGGCCGCGTCCCGGGCCGTGCCCCTTCGCCGGTCCCCGGCGTTCGTGAAAGGAAGCCTCGGTGACGACAACCTACGACCCGACCCACCCTCGCTACGACGACGAGGCGGACCTCCGGGCCGAGATGGAGCGCGTCTTCGACCTCTGTCACGGCTGCCGGCTCTGTTTCAACCTGTGCCCCTCGTTCCCTACGCTCTTCGACTTCATCGACGCCCGCGACGGCAACGCCGGTGCGATGACGCCGGCCGAACAGGACCAGGTCGTCGACGAGTGCTACCAGTGCAAGCTGTGCTACGTGAAGTGCCCGTACGTGCCCCCTCACGAGTGGGCGCTCGACTTCCCCCGGCTCATGATGCGGGCCCACGCCGTCCGTCGCCGCCAAGGCACCTCGGTGAAGGAGCGTCTGACCGACCAGTTCCTCGGTCGCACGGACCTGCTCGGCCGGCTCTCCACGATGGCATCGCCCGTGGTCAACGCGGTGACCGGGCGGCCGGGCTCGTGGCCCCGCGTCGCCATGGAGAAGACGGTGGGCGTGGCGTCGATGCGGCTGCTTCCCCCGTATGCCCGCCAGCGCTTCACCACCTGGTTCGCCGCCCGCCGGTCCCGGCCCGGCCCTCAGCTGCCAGGCCCAGGCGGAGAGGCGTCGCGTGCTGCCGGTGCTGCCGGTGCTGCCGGCGGTGCCGGTAGTGCCCAAGGGTCGGTCTCGGTGTTCCCGACCTGCTTCATCGAGTACATGGCGCCCGAGATCGGGAAAGACCTGGTCGCGGTGTACGAGCACAACGGGGTGGCCTGTTCGTTGCCCGAAGGCACGAAGTGCTGCGGCGCCCCCTGGCTCCACTCGGGGAACGTCTCGGAGTTCGTGCGCTCGGCCGGGCGGAACGTGCAGGCCCTTGCCGGGGAGGTGCGCCGGGGGAAGGAGGTCATCGTCGCCCAGCCCACCTGCGCCTACGTGATCAGGCGGGACTACCCGGTCTACCTGGAGCACACGCCCCTGGCCGACGATGCCCGGCTCGTGGCGGAGCACACGGCCGACCCGGCCGAGTACCTGATGCGCCTCCACCGGGGGGAGGAGACCGAGCTGGTCACGGTCTTCCCGGGGCGGGAGTCGGGCGCCGTGCCCGACGAGATCACCTACCACGTGGCGTGCCATCTCCAGGCCCAGAACATCGGGCTGAGGTCCCGTGACCTGCTCAAGGTGGCAGGGGTGAAGGCCACGTTGGTCCAGCGCTGCTCGGGGATCGACGGGACATGGGGCTACCGGGCGGAGAACTACGACCTGGCTCGGAAGGTGGCCGGGCCGTTGAAGACCGAGATCGAAAAGGCCGGCCACACGGTGGTCTGCGGCGACTGCCACCTGGCCAACGGGGCCATCGAGCAGGAGACCGGTCTCCGGCCGGTCCACCCCTTGACCCTCATGGCACGGGCCTACGGGCTTCACGACGGACGGGAGGACGGCCGATGACGGCGCCGCCCACCCGTCCCCTCACCCTCGCCGACATCAGTGACCTGAGGGCTTACGAGCGTGAGCGGGACGACCTCCGCAGGCACGTCATCGCCCTGAAGAAGCGTCGGCGGGTCTCCGTCGGGCCCATCGTCACGCTGACCTTCGAGAACCGGACGACGGTCCGGTTCCAGGTCCAGGAGATGGCTCGGGCCGAGCGGATGCTCGCCGACGAGCAGATCCTCCAGGAGCTCGAGGTCTACAACCGGTTGCTGCCTGGTCCGGGCGAGCTGTCGGCCACGCTCTTCTTGGAGCTGACCGACGCCGACGCGCTCCGCCGCTGGCTCCCGGCGTTGGTGGGCATCGAGCGCTCAGTCGAGCTCCGGATCGGCACCGGGGCGGACACCAGCATCGTTATGAGCCGGCCCGAGGCGGAGCACGAGTCCCATCTCACCCGGGAGGAGACCACCGCCGCCGTGCACTACGTGCGCTTCGCGCTCTCGGCTGACCAGATCACCGCCTTCGAAGCTGGGCCTGTGACCCTGGCCGTCGGGCATCCTGGCTACCCGGCCGGTGTCCCGGGCACGGTGCTCTCCGATGCCACCCGGGCCGAGCTCCTCGGGGACCTGCGAGGTTCTTGAACGTCGCTCACCCGGGCGACTCGGCTATGAGCCGGGCTTGAGCGTCGTCGGATCGGTCTCGTGCAAGGTGTTACCCGCGCCGGCAAGGTGGCAGTCGGGAATCGGGCGAGGACCCGTGCAAGGTGCAGTGCGCAGGGTGGGTCCTGCCGCCCAGGGGGGCGGTCCACCGGCACGACCACCCGGGCCGACCGGTACGACGGGTCGAGCGTGCTCCGGCTGCGACGGGCATCCGCCCGAACGATGCGATGCGGCTGGTTCGATGCGGCTGGTCCGGTGGTGCGCCCCGTGCGCCGAGACGAAAGGAACACCGATGACCACGACCACCACGACCACCGTGACAGGCAACCTCACCAGGGACCCGGAGATCCGCTACACGAGAGACGGGCAGGCAACCACCACCTTCGGGGTGGCGGTCAACCGGCGTTGGCAGGCGAGGGACTCCAAGGAGTGGGAAGAGGCGACGTCGTTCTTCGACGTGGTCTGCTGGCGGGAGTTGGCGGAGAACGTCGCCCTCAGCCTGACGAAGGGGATGCGGGTCGTGGTGGCCGGCCGCCTGGAGCAGCGCACGTGGGAGACCGACGAGGGTGACCGCCGGGCCAAGGTGGAGATCGTTGCCGACGAGGTGGGACCGAGCCTGCGGTTCGCCACAGCCGACGTGCACCGAGTGGAGCGCCATGGGTCGGCCGACGGGGTCGGGCCGGGGAAGGCGCCGGAGGGGGACCCAGCCGATGTCGATGCCTGAGCCTGCCGCGGCGGTGGTGCCGGGGAGCGCTACCTCGATGACCGGGCTTCCCGGTGCGCGAACGCCTACCCGAACGCCTACCCGACCGGCCCCGAGGGCGCTCCGACCCGTGAGCTTCTCCCCGACCGTGGTGTTGGCGAAGGCCGAGGCGTTCGACGCCTGCCAGGCGCTGGCCGATGCCGGTGGGCGTCTGGTCCGCTTCGGCTGCACCGATGAGGCCGCCGCCCTGGCCGGTCTCTTCGAGCTCCTGGAGCGCCGCCTCACCGACCGCGGCTGACAGCCCGAGGAGCTTGCCGGCGCGGGCCCGGTTCCCGGATGGACCAGTCCC